>NZ_CP009556.1:300298-600597 GCF_000959365.1 Burkholderia oklahomensis C6786 | reverse complement strand
GCAATATTTTACAATTTATCCTCACCCCCATGAACAAAAATTAAATCCACAACCCTTCACGTTAATTAATTTGCAAAATATCGGCAAATTCGATCCCTTAATACACGTCCGATGGCGCCACTAGGATTTGTAATTTAATATTCAACACACAACGATTAATCAACGATAAATTTCTTGATGATAGCTTCATCGCCTTCGAAGTGCGATTTCATTGGAGCCCCCATATTCAGCACCTCACACCGTAAGGCGCCTTTTTCCGGGCTTCATTTTACGATTTACGCTATAAATTTTTAATATTTACATCATTCGCATCAAATGCAATTTAAATTACAAAACCGATAAGAATCCGCAAATAAATTTCCATCACGAGATGAAATTTAAACTCGTATTATAAATATCACGCATTTCACAAAAAATCCTATAAACCATGTAACTTATAATCAAGATGACAATTTTTCCATCAAGGTCATCATCGCGGATGACCATCCCGCTGTACTGACCGGCCTGCTTCACGCCCTGGCTCCTGTAAGCTCGATAGACGTGGTAAGCGCATGCCGCAACTCCACCGAACTGCTGGCTGCGCTCAATGAATATCCTTGCGATGTCGTCATTTCGGATTACAACATGCCGGACAACAACTTCGGAGATGGCGTATCGCTGTTCTCGTATATTCAGAGTCGATATCCAAGCACCCGGTTGATTGCGCTCACGATGATCAGCAACCCTGCGATCATCCACAGTCTGATTTCGCGCGGCGTTTCAACGGTTCTCAGTAAATCGGACGACGTCGAACACATCATTGCGGCAATTCACGCCAGCTATGCGAAGGGTTCCTATCTTTCCCCGACCATGGAGACGATTGTCAATAGCGGTTACGGCAAGTTGCCGGACGGAGAAATTCCACTGTCGTCGAGAGAAGTAGAAGTCGTGCGTCTGTACACCTCCGGCTTGCCGGTCAACGAAATTGCCAACCGTCTGAAGCGAAGCAAACAAATCACCAGTTCTCAAAAAACCAATGCCATGCGAAAGCTTGGCCTCAACAGCGACATCGATCTTCTCAAATACGCGCTGAAGGCAAAAAAGGGGCGAGGACACAACCAGTCATTGATGGATTACCGTCGTGATGAACGGTCTTATGGTGTTCGCGGACATCGCGTGGTCAACTTGGCGAGAGTCAGACGGAACTGCGGCAGGTGTGGCGATCGTTCAGAAACCGGTCGACGGACTTTGGGCGAGTTCGGTGAATTCGCGCCAGGTCACAAACCTTGCTGCAAGCTGTTTGCGATAGAGTGAGGCGCGCGGCAGATGCCGCTCGAGGGCAAAGTCCTGTCGGATCGGGTCGAAGCAGCCGAGGAATGCCTGCTGCGTTTCGGGTCGCGAAAAACCCGCACATGCCGGTCGCGTTCGCGCGTCGGCTGGTGGCTATTCTCAGCCCGGTTGTTTAGCCGGGCTGCCGCTTTGACGAACACATGCTTCACGCTCACCAGTTCAGGAATCTCCGCCCTTGCCGCCGGATAGCTGCGCAACTGATCGGTGACGATCTTGCGTGGCACGGAACTTGAGCGCAGAACGCGCTTGAAGAAGCGTTTGGCGGCAACCTTGTCGCGCCGCTTCTGCAGCAGGATGTCCAGTTCGGCACCGCGCTCGTCGACCGCCCGCCACAGCACGTATGGCTCGCCGCGCCGCGTCACGAACATCTCGTCGAGGTGCCATGCGCCGCACGGCTTGCGGCGCGCCGCTTTGACCCGGTGAGCGAAGTCCGTGCCGAATTTATCGCACCAGCATCGGATCGTCTCGTACGTCACGATCACGCCGCGCTCGCAGAGCAACGCCTCGATGTCACGCAAGCTCGACTGGAAGCGAAAGTACCAGCGCACCGCGCAACTGATAACGCCGGCCGGGAAACGATGACCGCGATAAAGCGATTTCGATTTCTTTATCACCACATCCTACGCGCTCGACCCTACAACCTGACAACACCGTCGAATGTCTACGTCATTCGTTCGAACTGAGGCCTCGATAGCACTGCTCAGCGGTCGTGTTCTTCTTCGACATTGCATCACTTTCTGCGAGAGGCCTGGTATCAGACAACTCACGACGCACACTTCGCGCCCTTGTGCAACCGTGCCTGCTACCCGCAAGGCCATTGATTTGCGTTCGCCTGAACGCCGACGACAAATGGCCGATGTCATCCGTATCAATCGACAACACGTTGCGATCGGCCGCGGTCTTTCAATAAAAATCATATTTCGTTCGCCTTTTCGCTGCGGCCGACTTACATGGCATCATACATACGTGAAATTAATACAAATACGCCTCGCTTCATGTTCATTTCTTGTTTTTCCCAACGCATCATCTGATATTGAGTCACATATATTGCGATCATTCAACTCGATCGATTTACATCATGCCCGGTCGCACCCAACCCGATTCCATTCGAAAAACCTCGAAGCATAACCAATCATTTGCGCGCGCCAACGCACCTCGACCAGAAATGATTGAGTCAATCTTCCGAGGTCTATTCGATGTCGCATTCACGAAAAGTTGCTTCCATTATGCTCGAATTTTCAACTCTACCGGAGGAGGAGAGGCGAGAATTCCTGGTACTACTCAACAACTTCATATTCCTCTCGCCCGCTGCGCGCCGCAAAGCACAGGAGGAATGGAAAGAGATTGTCACAACGGGCATGTTGCTGCGCGACGGCAACACTAAACGCTGAATTTCCTCCTGTTGTCGAACTTGCGACGAAGTGCATGGCTCGTGCTTTGCGTCGAGGATGCCGGTAGCACGCGAATAGTCGAACGATCCAAGTCCGGCCCGAGCGACGTATCATGAAAGCCTCGACAATTTCGGCTAGATTCCAGGGGCTCGCGCTATAGATCATGCCGGCACTGACCTCACATGAAGGCTTCAGGAGACGCGAACGAACAACGCCGATCGCGTTGGACCGTTGCGTCGTCGCAGCCATCCAAGCGAAGCTGATCGACGGATCATCCCGCCTCCGCATAGCCTCACCGCCGGACGGCGCGCTTCGCCGAGCTTTCCTTGCGCCTGCCGGCTCTTCGCGCGGCGTTGCCTGCGCGAGACTCGATCGCTGGCCAGACAACCCGAAAGGCAAGAGCGAGTCGATCGGTGTCGTTATTTCGGCAGCCGTCCGCAGCGAGACGACCATGCATCGCCTCCACATGCTCCCGAGCCCAGAGGCTCCCCGGAAGTTCGGTCAGCATCAGCTTATAAAATTCGATACGCCGAGTAGCCTCACCATCGCGGCAAGCATCACACTTGGCGATTTGTCATACTTTTCGCCACTGGCCACCCATTCAACATTACTCGCGCCGACGACCAAACATCTCAAATTTCCTTCGCTTCGGAAATACGGATTACAAAATATCGATATAGTTAAATTGAATAATATACAAATAGATTATATTTTTTTATTCAGAGACGCTAGCGAACAGAATACTCTCAAAATATACCAATCGAGCATCCGCATTCCCGATTTCGTTTCGCACGCTCAAATCAACGCCCCGATATGCCAGGAAAACTGAAGAAACTGCTGATCCGGCCATTCAGGCCGAATCACCGCAAAGCGCTATTCGACCCGCGAAAGATGCTGACGCATCAACGTCTGCTCACGTATGGTGGCGCGCTCGGAGTATCCGTTTTCATCTTGTTTTGCCTGTTGCTCGCGATCCGAATGGAGACGATGGACTACGTGTCAAACGCGCGCTATGAATTTCTTATTCAGCGATCGAAACTAACAATAAAATTACAAATTCGACGAACAGCGCTCATGCGTGCAGTGATGCATGCCGAAGGCCTGTGGAACAGGCGCATCGAACCGTCGCCGGAATTGCTTTCAAGCTTCGACGCGCATCACGGCTATGCCGTCCTGCACACGCCGCAAGGCGCACCGGCGGCGCTCGCCCTCGGCATACCGGCGCCTGATCGCCCCGCGAGTGCGTTTGCGCCGTACCTAGCGCTCCTGGAAACGCAACTGCTGATCGGGGACGGTCAATCGCCACTGCCGGACGACCGGGTCGAAGGCTACTCGTTCTCGCCCGACGGCACCTACCTCTCGCTCCTGTGGTCCCGCGAAGATCAGGTACCCGAAGCATTCCTGGAATCGCATTCGGCGTCCATGGTGATAGGCGACGCGATGCACGGCATCCGCTATCTTCGCGACGCAAGCACCATCATCCCGCTGCGTGCGGATCGACGGATCGTCTGGCTGCCGCCGCACCCCGATCCACTCACCGGCAAGTCCATGATCCGCATCGTCCAGCCAGCCATCGACGCGACAGGGAAACTATTCGCAATTTATGTGCGCAGCCTGCCGACCGACATGTTTTACAGCGATCTGAACCAAGCGTCCGCCGGCAGCACGTTCACCATTGTCGATCGCAAAGGCAACATCATCATCGGTTCGTCGAGCCAGTCCGGAGCAAACGGCGGCGTGACGGATTCCGCGTTGAGTATCCGGTCGCTCAGTGATGGAATTGACGGTCTCGTCGAACGTTACCAAGACGGCATGTTCGTGACCAGCGATCAGTTGCCTGGGACCGACTGGGTGCTCGTCCACGCCTATTCGTGGAAAACGATCGCGGCCGCACTGATGTCGATGCCCCGCATCGCGCTCATGACGGGGCTCGTTGTCGGCATCATCGGCATGCTGTGGATCTTCGCGATCCAGTTCGATCGCAAAGGCCTCATTCCCAATTACCGCCGCGCCCAGCGACTACTGGAAAGCGAAGTGCTCAATCGTACGATCCTGCGCACCGCGCCCGTCGGGCTCGGCCTGCTTTCCGCACAGGACGGCAGCGTTCTGCTGCAGAACAACGCGATGCTCGAACTTTCGGCGCGCACGGGTGGTGAGCCTCTGCATATTCAACTCTGGAAGGCCTATCGAAATGCGACCGCCCGGCCGGACAGCAAAGACAGCGCGCTGCTGCAACACGATCTCGCCATCGAGCGCGACGAATCCAATCCGATCTACCTGCAAGCCAACGTCGTCGCCGCTCGTTATCGCGGCGTGAATGTTCAGCTCTGCACGCTGCTGGACATCTCCCTGCGCAAGGAAAGCGAGTTGAAGCTGGAGGAAGCGCGCATCGCAGCCGACCAGGCGAACAAGGCCAAGTCCACGTTCCTGGCCACGATGAGCCACGAAATCAGAACGCCTCTCAATGCGATCATCGGCAATCTGGAGTTGCTGCGCAGATCACCGCTGTCCATGCGGCAAAGCGAGCGCCTTCAGGTGGTCGAATCGTGCTCGAACGCGTTGCTGCACATCATCAACGACATACTCGATCTTTCCAAAGTCGAATCCGGCCAGATGACGCTCGAGAACATTCCGTTCGACATCCACGCGCTATTGCAGGATATCGTCGACGCATATGCGCCGCTCGCCGAATCGAAGGGCCTTGAACTGTTTTCGAGCGTCGGCGAGGGCATCGCGAACTACTACTCGGGCGACCCGGCGCGCATCCACCAGATACTGTCGAATTTGATCGGGAACGCGATCAAATTCACGGATAGCGGGCATATTTCAATCGATGTCCATCGTGCGAAGACCGGGCCGGGAAATTCCGCCATAGAGATCTGGGTCAGCGACACCGGCATCGGAATCCAACCGGACCGCATCGCAACGTTGTTCGATGTTTATACGCAGGCCGACGCATCGATCCATCGCCGCTTCGGCGGGTCAGGCCTCGGATTGCCGCTGTGCCAACGGCTTGCAACGATCATGGGTGGCTCGATCGAAATCGATAGCCTGCCGGAGTTCGGCACTACGGTCACGGTGGTTCTGCCGTTACACGAGGCCCGCCAAGCGGCGGCCATGCCGAATGTGCCGACTGCGCTGCACCGCAATGCGTCAATGCATGCTCGCGCGTCGCTGCACGTACTGGTCGCCGAGGATCATCCGGCCAATCGCGCGCTATTGCGCGATCAGCTCGAGGCGCTCGACCATCGGGTGGACGTCGTCGAAAACGGACGCGACGCATTGCGCGCGTTCAGCGAGCATCAATACGACGCCGTGTTGACCGATCTCGGCATGCCCGAGCTCGACGGCTTCGGATTCGCGATGTTCGCCAACAAGATGCGAGCCGACGTTCCGATCATCGCGATGACTGCGCACGCGACCGCTGAAGATTATCAGCGATCGAAGAAAGTCGGCATCGCGGAAATCGTCCTGAAGCCGCTGTCCTTGAACACCCTGGACAAGGTACTGCAACGGCACGCGGCGCGCATGCCGGCAGCGGAAATCCACGCCGACGCCGCTTCCGGTCCGGCCACCGCCGAGCCTCGGATACGCACATTGCCGCCGGCCGTCGCGGCGGCTTTGCGCACGGCAACGTTGCAGTCCGTCGACAAGATCGGCCAAGCGCTCACATCGCGCGACTTCCAAACGGTCCGGGAGCAACTGCACTCGATCAAAGGAGGGTTCGCGCTGACCGGAAACCGCTTCCTCATCGCACGCTGTACCGCCGTTGAGGAGATCGCTGAAATCGAGGATCTGGACACGCTGCGCGCGGCGTGGCGAAAGCTGGAATCCTTGCTCCTTGATGCATTGGAGCGCTTGTAGGACGAAATCTGCCCCGCGTATGGAGCACGCCGGCTGCAACCGGCGCGCGCCGCGCGAACACGATCGTTTTGGAACCGGCGAAACGCATACACCGTCGCAGGCAACATTGAGCGCCGCCGCCCTCGACACGCCAGCCGCACGCACGTCCTCGCATCGATCCAACTCGGTCTCCGGCAGATCGCTTCGACGGATTGCCGATACATCTCGCCAGCATCGATGACGACGAGCTACTGCCGAACGGTCCGCTTCCTCTCGGCACACTACCCAATACGAGCTCTCCCCTTTTCCATTTCAACGTGGCCTTGAAGCGCCAAACCTTGTCGGACTGCCGATATCGGCACCGCCCTCGTCGACACAAGCGCGTATTGATGCACCCACACTCGACGACACGCCTTCCGATCCGAGTACTCCGCGATTGAGCGAATCCGTCGACACGCCGCCCCCTTCTATGCCGATATGGTCGCGCAAGCCAACCGAAGGGCCGATTGGCTTTAAGCGACGGTCGAAGCCTCCGTCACACTCTCCTCATCGTTCTCCAAGGCCACCTCGTAAACAATTTTCTATCTGTAAGCGGTAAATTCAGCACACCGAATGGAGAATCATTTGCAACTGACGGGCGAGCATAGCTGGTCGGCCTTGAACAATTCGCAAAGGTTTGTGCGGCAAGGCTCGATAGCTGAAACGGTGTTGTGAGATTTGCAAGGCACCGGCATATTGACGCGAGATTCCTGCAAATTCTGACGAGGTTTGGATGGGTCCGAAGACGCCGACGACCGAGGGAGATTTCTCCCGCCAACCGCTGCGCGAGCAAATCAGCTTGAAGCATCCGCTGGCGCGCTTGGCTGATCTGATTGATTGGGATCGGTTGAACGCGGCGATGAGTGCGAGCTTCGTGTCGCACCGGGGCCGGCCGGCGACCTCGCCGCGTTTGATCGCGGGGCTGCTGTACTTGCAGCATGCCTTCGACCTGTCGGACGAAGACGTGGTCTGGCAATGGATCGAGAACCCGTATTGGCAAGTGTTCACTGGCGAGACGTACTTGCAGACGAAGCCGCCGATCGATCCGTCGAGTCTGACGCGCTGACGCAAGCGGTTGGGCGAAGCTGGCGTTGAGGAACTGCTGGCGGAGACGATTGATGCAGCCAAGCGTGCCGACGTCATCAAGACGTCGAGCCTGAAACGGGTGATCGTCGATACAACGGTGATGGAAAAGGTGTCGATCATGACGACGCACAAGGAAGGCTTGGTGATTGGGGCGCGCTCGATGCCGGGCAACCCGTACGATGGGCACACGCGGGCCGAAGCGTTGGAACAGACGGCGATCCTGAGTGATGTTCAACCGGAGATCGCTGTCGTCGACCGCGGCTACAAGGGCGTGGCGATCGACGGCGTGAAGGTCTATCACCCGGGTTTGCGACGCGGCATCACACGCGGCCTGCGCGCGATGATCCGACGTCGCAGCGCGATCGAGCCAGCCATTGGCCATATGAAGGCCGACGGCAAACTCGATCGGAACTGGCTCAAGGGTTCGCTGGGCGACGCGATGCATGCGGTGCTGTGCGGCGCCGGCCACAACCTGCGGATGATTCTCAGGAAGCTGCGGCATTTTTACACCCTAATTCTTGCCGTCCTGCTCAATCGCGAAACTCCTGCGCTATCGGCGACGTGACGCCGTCGCAGAACAAAGTGAATTGTTCAGGGCCGACTGGTTAGCCATCTGTTGGATGGCAGTCTCTTTATTGGTTTCAGGAAATGGAAAACAACATCGGCAAAAATTCGAATTTAGCCTTAAAGCTACTGCGAGAAGCTGACGAAAAATGGGGTGAAATATCGAAATCTGAAATATTTCTATATGACCGCCTTAACAACGGCGAATGGATTCGGCCGTGGTTAAACGCCATCACGCAGGCGTCGCGCTAGTAGTCTGGTTTCCTATCCCCATCCGAGAGCATAGATCTAATCCCAAAGCTGCCGGCAAACGCTGAACCGGGACGACTTACTGGTAAGCTGTTCGACGGCCATCAGTGCTACCAAAACCATCTTTGGCTCGAATTTGACATCTCCCCTATATCAGGGGTGGGAGTCAGTAAACGCAGCGTGCATAAACCGAGCGAGCAGCTCCAATCAGGCTGCGGGCCACTTTCAATCAGAGGCATCCTGAATCTCGCTGATCCAGCGCTGCTGGGCAGTCACTTCGTTTCTCCACAAGATTTGCATAACTGAGGATGTAAACGTCGCTGAGCAATCGTACCCCAGATACCGAGCAGGAAGCTCAGAACGCAATTGCATGCTACACCGGGTTCGACGTGTCGGCGGAGCATCAACCCCACCGCAAGTGCGCGCGGACGAGCTTCAGTCGTGAAATGTTGGTTGCGAGAATCCACTGCGACAACAACGATGCGGCGTTGTCGATCCAACATTGTGTTAGAAGTCTCCGTGAGCAAACATTCTTCGACTATTTCTTGCAGATCGATGCAGAACACATCACATGCTCATGGAAAGTAGTCTTTTATTCAAAGACAACTTATTGAGATTGCGGACATCTTTTCTGAGAGACAACAACAACAACATGCGAACCATTGTTGCCGATGCCCCACCCGTACCGGCAACCATCCCACAAACTGTATCGGTACTGTACCGTCACCGTCCACTAAACTCCCTCCATCACCCTCGAATTCCGCAGACGAAGAGAGCATCACCATGGACTACCTCACCGTCAGTGCGCTGCCCGCCGGCATGCTGTTCGCGCTCGTCACCTCGATCACCCCCGGCCCGAACAACGCGATGTTGCTCGCATCCGGCGTCAACTTCGGCTTCCGCCGCACGCTGCCGCACATGTTCGGCATCAGCGCCGGCGTCGCGATCCTGATGCTGTCGGTCGGCTTCGGCCTCGGCCAGGCATTCAAACGCATCCCGGTCCTCTACACGCTGCTCGAGACCGCGAGCGTCGTCTATCTGCTGTATCTCGCATGGCGCATCGGCACGTCCGGCGAAGTGCGCGCTCACAACGGCAAATCGCGCCCGATGACGTTCATCGAGGCGATCGCGTTCCAATGGGTCAATCCGAAAGCGTGGATGATGGTGCTCACCGCCGCCACGACGATCCAGCTCTCCGCCGACTACGGCCGCAACGCCGTCTGGATGGCGCTCGTGTTCGTCTTCGTCGGCCTGCCGAGCATCAGCGTCTGGGCCGCGTTCGGCCAGGGGTTGCGCGGCTTCCTGTCGAATCCGCGCTGGCTGCGCGTGTTCAACGTCACGATGGCCGCGCTGCTCGTTCTGTCGCTTTATCCGATGTTCGCAAAGGTCAGCGGCCACTGAGACGCGGCATCCCGTTGTGATCCGATCCGGTAAAGCGTACGCTGTCCTTCCGGACGCCGGTTCGCCGCCCCGCGACCCCGTCCCGGCCGGGAGAATGCAGATGAAGCCACTGCTGAAAGCAGGCGATCGGATCGAAGGCCTGCATTGGGTCGCCGAATACCGCCATCGCGCACACTTGATTCGCGTGCTGCGCGAGCGCGTCGAAGTGGGTACTTACGGCGCACCGTCCGCGCTGTTCGGCGACGAGGAGGAGATGGGGGCGTCGACGCCCGCCGATCACCGTAGCCGCGAAGCCGCGCTGCGCGCATATCTGCGCCACTTCGCGAAGGTCCACGACGCCGAAGAATGACGGGGCGCGAACGCGCCGCCCCGCCCGTCCTCTCATCCGGTTACGCCGCCCGCGTCGGCGCGTTCGGTTCCGCGTCGCGCAGCGCGGCCGCGCGCTTGACCATCAGCGCGCCCGCCGCAATCAGCGCCGGCACCGCGAGCATCGAGAAAATCGTGCCGAACCCGAGCTGCGCCTGCAGCAGCAAGCCGCCTGAAAACGCACCCAGAATCCCGCCGAAGCGCCCGACACCGAGCATCCACGCGACGCCCGTCGCGCGTCCGCTCGTCGGATAGAACGCGGCTGCGAGCGCCGGCAGCGACGATTGCGCGCCGTTCATGCAAACGCCCGCGACGAACACGACGGTCGCGAGCAGCGCGAGATGCCCGGCCTGCAGTCCGATCATCCAGACGAACAGCGCCGTCAGCGCATACGTGACCGCGATCACGCGATGCGGCTCGAAACGGTCCATCAGCCAGCCGGTCGCGATCGCACCGATGCCGCCGCCGAGCGGAAAGAGCGCGGTGACGAGCGCCGCATCGCGCACGGTGAAGCCGGTATCGCGGATCAGCGTCGGCAGCCAGCTCGTCAGCAGGTAGTAGACGAGCAGTCCCATGAAATATGTGAGCCACAGCATCGCGGTGCCCCCGCGGTAGCGCGTCGACAGCACGACGGCCGCACCCGAGCGCTGCTGTTCGCCACGGTCTTCGGGCAGCACGAAGCGCACGCCGTCGAACGACGTGCCGGGCGCGATCCGGCGCAGCACCGCGGCGATCCGTTCGCGCGGCGCGCCGCGCAGCACCATGAACCGGATCGACTCGGGCAGCGCGATCAACAGCGCGCCGAGCACGAGCGGCGCGACGCCGCCGACGATGAACACGCTGCGCCAGCCGTGATCCGGGATCAGCGCGGCGGCGACGAGGCCGCCCGCCGACGAGCCGAGCGTGAAGCCGCAGAACATCGTGTTGACGAGGAACGAGCGTTTCGCGTGCGGCGCGTACTCGGCCATCAGCGTCGTCGCGTTCGGCATCGCGGCGCCGAGACCGAGTCCCGTCAGCAAGCGCAGCACGGCCAGCTCCGTGACCGATTGCGCAAACGCGCAGCCGATGCTGAAGAGTCCGAACAACACGACCGAGCCGACCAGCACGCGCTTGCGGCCGATCCGATCGGCGAGCGGGCCCGCCGTGAGCGCGCCGAGCGCGAGGCCGACGAGCGCCGCGCTCATCACCGGCCCGAGCGCGGCCTTCGTCACGTGCCATTCCTGGCCGAGCGCGGGCGCGACGAAACCGATCGCGGCGGTATCGAAGCCGTCCGCCGCGACGATCAGAAAGCACAGGATCAGAATCAACCACTGATAGGGCGAGAAGCGCCGCTCGTCAATGAACTGCTGCACATCGAGCTGGCGCGCGAAATCGGTCATTGCTGTCTCCGTTGGGTTTGTCGTCGACGCCTTTCGCGTCCTGCGCCGATGCGATGCCGGCGCATGTCGTCGCGCACGGGCGGCAGCCGTTCGGCGCGCCGCCCGTGCGGTGTGTTTCAAGTTTCGTGTGTCGTGTCGCGCGGCGTCAGGCCGCGTCTTCTTCGCCGAAGATGCGCTGCGCGAGGTGGAACGCCGAATTCGCCGCAGGCACGCCGCAGTAGATCGCGGTCTGCAGCAGCACTTCCTTGATCTCGTCGCGCGTGACGCCGTTGTTCTTCGCCGCGCGCAGATGCAGCGCGAGCTCCTCGCCGCGATTGAGCGCCACCATCATCGCGATCGTCAGCAGACTGCGCGTGTGGCGCGGCAGCCCGTCGCGCGTCCAGATCTCGCCCCACGCATAGCGCGTAATCAGGTTCTGGAACTCTTCGGTCAGCTCGGTGCGATTCGCGAGCGAGCGGTCGACATGCGTATCGCCGAGCACGGCGCGGCGCACCTTCATGCCCGCTTCGTAACGTTGATCGTCGTTCATCTCGATGCGCTCGCGTCAGGCCGTCAGGAAATCGATCAGCGTTTGGTTGAAGCCGTCCGCGCACTCGATGTTCGAGATGTGCGCGCAGTCGAACTCGACGTGCTTCGCGCCCGCGATCGCCGCGGCGAGCGCACGGCCCTGATCGGCCGGCGTCGACATGTCGTGCGCGCCCGTCACGACGAGCGTCGGCACGGCGATGCCCTTCACTTCGTCGCGCAGATCGGCGGCGTTCAACGCGTCGCAGTTCGCCGCGTAGCCGTCTTGGTCGGTGTGATTGAACGTGTCGCGGATCACGTCGACGAGGCGCGGCTCGCGCTCGAAGAACGCAGCCGTGAACCAGCGCGGCAGCACCGCGTCGGCAAGCGCCGCCATTCCTTCGGTCCGCGCCTTCTGCGCACGCGGCCCCCATACTTCCGGCGAGCCGATTTTCGCCGACGTGTTCGAGAGCACCACGCGATCGATTCGGCTCGCATGGCGCGCGGCGAGCGCCGCGCCCGTCAGGCCGCCCATCGAGATTCCGCAAAAGTGCGCGCGCGCGATCCCGGCGTGATCGAGTAGGCCGATCACGTCGCCCGTCAACTGATCGATCGAATACGAGCCTGCCGGTGCGTCCGAGTGGCCGTGGCCGCGCGTGTCGTAGCGCAGCAGGTTGAAGCGCGCCGTCAGCGGGCCGATCTGCGGCGCCCACATCGACAGATCCGCACCGAGCGAATTCGAGAACACGAGCCACGGCGCGTCGGCGCGCGTTGCGCGGTCGATCCGGTAATGCAGCCGCACTCCGTTGACTGAAGCGAAAGGCATGGGAATCTCTCCTTAGTTGCGGCTCGCGTGAAGCGCGAGCACGGCGTTGACGTAGGCGTGCGCCTCGCCGACGTAATGAGCGGGGTCGAGCAACTGCCGCAGCGCGTCGGGCGCGAGGTGCGCGGCGACGTCCGGGTCCGCGGCGAGCACGTCATGCAGCGAGCGGCCGCTTCGCACGGCTTCTTTCGATGCGCGCTCGACGAGGTGATGCGCATCGAGCCGGCCGATCTTGTCGCCGAGCGCGAGCATCACCGCTTCGCCGAGCACGAGGCCGTGCGTCGCGTCGAGGTTTTCGGCCAGGCGCGCGACGTCGACGTTCAAGCCCGCGACGATCTGCGCGATCTGCGCGAGCGCGCCGCCCGCGAGCCGCGCGAGTTCGGGCAGCGCGTCCCATTCGGCCTGCCAGCCGCCGAGCGCGCGCTCGTGTTCTTGCACCATCCCGGCGAGCACGGTCGAAACGAGCCCCGGCGCGCGCACGGCCGCGGTCAGCGCGGCCGCGCAGCCGACCGGATTGCGCTTGTGCGGCATCGTCGACGAGCCGCCCTTGCCCGCCGCGGCCGGCTCGGCCAGCTCGCCGATTTCGGTCTGCATCGACAACGAAATGTCGCGCGCGATCTTGCCGAGCGTGCCGATCAGCATCCCGAAACAAGCGGCGGTCTCGGCGATACGGTCGCGCTGCGTGTGCCACGGTACGGCGGGCAGCGTGAGCTGCAAGTCGTCGGCGAGCGCGCGCGCGACCGCAGGCGCCGCGTCGCGCAAGCTCGCGAGCGTGCCCGCCGCGCCGCCGAACTGCAACGCGAGCGCGCGCTCGCGCAACGCGGCGAGACGCTCGCGATGACGGAGCAGCGCGTCGAGCCATTGCGCGAACTTCAATCCGAGCGTGATCGGCAGCGCCTGCTGCAGCCACGTGCGGCCGATCATCGGCGTCGCGCGATGTGCGGCGGCGAGCGACGCGAGCGTCGCGCACGTATCGCGCAGCAGCGGCTCGAGCCAGTCGAACGTGTCACGCAATTGCAGCACCGTCGCCGTATCGATGATGTCCTGGCTCGTCGCGCCCCAATGCACGTACTTCGCCGCTTCGGCGTCGCGCGCCTTCACGCGGGCAGTCAGCTGCTTGACGAGCGGGATCGCGAGGTTGCCGCCGAGCGCCGCGTCGCGCGCGAGCGCGTCCGCGTCGAGTGCGTCGGCCACGCACGTCGCCTCGATCGGCGACACCGCGCTCGCCGGAATCACGCCGTGCGCGGCGAGCGCGCGCGCGAGCGCGGCTTCGACGTCGAGCATCCGCTGCAGCGTCGCGTGCGGCGACCAGATCCGGTTGAGCGGCTCGCTGCCGCAGATGAGGGAAGTCAGGCGGGCGCTGTCTTCGAGCATGGGATCGATTGGAAAAAACGGAATGCGCTTATTGTCCACCGAAGCGCCGGACGCCGCGCGCTCGTCCGTTCGGGCAACCATGGCGATACGCCGCGCGGCCGCACGACGCGAACGGCGCGCGCCGCCGCGTCACGCCGCGGCCTTCTGCGTCGCGTCGATGAGCGGCACGCCCGTCAGCTTCTGCAGCTCGTCGAACGAGATGTCGGTGAAGATCTCGCGCACCGCGAGCCCGTCGCTCGTCACGTCGAGCATCGCGAGATCGGTGTAGATGCGATCGACGCAACGCACGCCCGTCACCGGATACGAGCATTCCGCGGTGATCTTGCTTTCGCCCTGCTTCGTCAGGTGCTCCATCATCACGAACACCTGCTTCGCGCCGATCGCGAGATCCATCGCGCCGCCGACCGCGGGAATCGCGTCGGGCGCGCCCGTGTGCCAGTTCGCGAGGTCGCCTTGCGCGGACACCTGGAATGCGCCGAGCACGCAATAGTCGAGATGGCCGCCGCGCATCATCGCGAACGAATCCGCGTGATGGAAGTACGCGCCGCCCGTGAGCAGCGTCACGTGCTGCTTGCCGGCGTTGATCAGCTCGTCGTCCTCTTCGCCCGGAGCGGGCGCGGGGCCCATGCCGAGCAGGCCGTTCTCGCTGTGCAGGAAGATCTCCTTGTTCGGATCGAGATGGTTCGCCACGAGCGTCGGCACGCCGATCCCGAGGTTCACGTACGCGCCTTCAGGGATGTCTTGCGCGACGCGCTTCGCCATTTCATCGCGGGTCAGTCGTTTCATCGTGTTCTCCTCGGGGGGTCAGGCGGCACTCGCGGCGCGTTCGGCAGCCAGCTCGGCCGCATGCGCGGCCTGCGGCACTTCGACGATTCGCTGCACGAAGATGCCGGGCGTCACGATGTGCTCGGGATTCAGCGCGCCGAGCGGCACGACTTCCGACACCTGCACGATCGACGTCTTCGCGGCCATCGCCATCACCGGGCCGAAGTTGCGCGCGGTCTTCCGATAGACGAGGTTGCCCCAGCGGTCGCCCTTGAGCGCCTTCACGAGCGCGAAATCCGCGTGGATCGGCGTCTCGAACACATACTGCTTGCCGTCGATCAAGCGCGTCTCCTTGCCTTCGGCGAGCTTCGTGCCGAAGCCCGTCGGCGTGAAGAAGCCGCCGATGCCCGCCCCCGCCGCGCGAATCCGCTCGGCGAGGTTGCCTTGCGGCACCAGCTCGAGCTCGATCTCCCCCGCGCGATACAGCGCGTCGAACACTTGCGAATCGGCCTGGCGCGGGAACGAGCAGATGATCTTGCGCACGCGCTTCGCCTTCAGGAGCGCGGCGAGGCCCGTCTCGCCGTTGCCGGCGTTGTTGTTGACGATCGTCAGATCGCGCGCGCCTTGCGCGATCAGCGCGTCGATCAGCTCGGACGGCATCCCGGCCGTGCCGAAGCCGCCGATCATGATCGTCGCGCCGTCGTGGACGTCGGCCACCGCCGACTGAAGGGAATCGAAAATCTTGTTGACCATGTCTCTTCCTATGCGAATCCGCACGCGCCGCCCGCTGCGGCACGCGTTCGCGCATGGCTGCGCGCCTCGCCGGACGATCCGATTTGTTCGAATTACGAACTCAGATTCGATTAGCGAACGGTGTGCCGATCATAGAGGCGCGCGCGCAGGATTGTCAAGGCGACGCCGCGCCTGCAACCGCGGCCGCGATCGCCGCGCCGTACGCTCGCGCGACGGCGGCCGTGTCGAACGACGCGACGCCTGCCGCATCGTCGAACGGCAAGCCGACGTAGTTCTCCGCGAGCGACTGCGCGGCCGCGCGCGAGCGCGTCACGTACCTGAGCTCGGCGAGCTTCAGCCGGTTGACGAACGGCGAATCGTCGGCGGACGGATGCAGCATATTCGTCATGCAATACGAAAAGTGCTCGGCGCGCCATACCCGTTCCAGACAGGTTGACGAGTACGCATCGAGCAGATCGTCGCGGCCGTCGCGATAGTGCGCGCCGAGCGCGCGCGACAGCGCCCGCACGTCGGCGACCGCGAGGTTCATCCCTTTCGCGCCCGTCGGCGGCACGATGTGCGCGGCGTCGCCCGCAAGGAACAGTCGCCCGTACTGCATCGTCTCGGACACGAAGCTGCGCATCGGCGTCACGCTCTTCTGCGTGATGCGGCCTTCGTTCGGCGCCCAGCCGCCGTCGTTTTCAAAGCGCGTGCGCAGTTCTTCCCAGATCCGCGCATCCGGCCATTCGGCCAGGTTCTCGTCGGGCCGGCATTGCAGGTACAGTCGGGTGACGGTCGGCGAGCGCATCGAGAACAGCGCGAAGCCGCGCGCATGATGCGCATAAACCAGCTCGTCGAGCGACGGCGCCGCATCGGCGAGGATTCCGAGCCACGCGTACGGATACACGCGCTCGAACGTGCGCAGCCGCTCGGCGGGAATCGTCTGGCGCGCGGTTCCGTGGAAGCCGTCGCAGCCGGCGACGTAGTCGCAGTCGATTCGCTCGGTGCGGCCGTCCGCGTGCGTGAACGTCACCGACGGCCGCTCGGTCGCGACGTCGTGCAGTTCGACGTCGCGCACGTCGAAATGGGCCGGCAGGCCGTGCTCGAGCGCGGCCGCGATCAGATCGCGCACCACTTCGTGCTGACTATAGACGGTGATCGCGCGGCCGGGCGTCAGCTCACCGAAGTCGATCCGGTGGCGGCGGCCGTCGAACAGCAGCTCGATGCCGCGGTGGACAAGGCCCTCGCGTCGCATCCGGGCGCCCAGGCCGGCTTCGTTCAGCGTGTCGACGGTGCCCTGCTCGAGCACGCCGGCGCGGATCCGGTTCTCGCAGTATTCGCGCGAGCGCGCCTCGAGCACGACCGATTCGACGCCTTGCAGGCGGAGCAGATGGGAAAGAAGCAGCCCGGACGGACCGGCGCCGATGATCGCGACTTGCGTGCGCATTGTTCGTCTCCTGTGTCGACCGGAGTTAGCGCTCTAGCGCTTACACCGGTCCCATGCAACGTGAACATTGATTCGAATAGTGAATCGATTGTCAGCGCTATCCCGACTATGCGGCAACGCCATTCAGGAGATAAGTTGTATACGCATATCCAATAGTATCGATCCGATGCCCGAACTCGATCTGAACCTGATTCCGTACCTGGTCGCGCTCAACGAGACGCGCAACGTGAGCCGCGCGGGCGATCTGCTCGGCGTCAGCCAGCCGCGCGTGAGCGCCGCGCTCGGGCGGCTGCGCGAGCATTTCGGCGATCCGCTCTTCGTGCGAACGTCGCGCGGAATGGAGCCGACGCCTCGCGCGCTCGCGCTGATTCCGGCCGCGCGCGACGCGCTCGCGAGCATCGAGCGCGGCCTCGTCGCGCCGCACGACTTCGATCCGGCGAAGAGCACGCGCACGTTCTCGATCGCGTTGTCGGACGTCGGCGAGATCGTGTTTCTGCCGCGGCTGCTCCAGGCGTTCGCGGAACACGCGCCGCATGCGAATCTGCGTTCGGCATCGCTGCCGCATGCGGAGGTCGGGCGCGCGCTCGAGGACGGCGGCGTCGATCTCGCGGTCGGCTACTTTCCGGATCTCGGCGGCACCAACTTCTTCCAGCAGCGGCTCTTCACGCACCGTTTCATTTGCCTGCTGCGGCGCGGCCATCCGCTCGCCGCGCAGCCGCTCACGCTCGAGCAGTTCCTCGCGTGCGGCCACGCGGTCGTGCGCGCGGAAGGCCGCAGCCAGGAAGTGCTCGAGCAATATCTGGCGAAGCGGCGGCTCGCGCGCCGCGCAGTGCTCGAGACGCCGCACTTCATGAGCCTGCCGTTCATCCTGAGCCGCACCGATCTGATCGCGACGGTCCCGCACGCGATCGGCTATGCGTACGCGACCGAGCACGCGTCGATCATGCTCGTCGAGCCGCCGCTGCCGTTGCCGCGCTTCGACCTGAAGCAGCACTGGCACCGCAAGTTCCACAACGACGCGAGCGTCGCGTGGCTGCGCGGCGTCGTCGCCGATCTGTTCAACGACGCGCTCGACGAATGGCCGAAGTGACGACTGCCCGCTACGGGTGCGGCAGCGCACGCCCGGCATTCGCGAATGCGCACCACGGCACACGCTCCAAGCGAAAGCATGAAACAATAATCGACCGGCCGCGACGTCAGCGGTCCTTACGGAGTTCAGAGCATATGGCTAAAGGAAAGACCGCAAGCAAGACGGCGGCCCCGACCGCGCGCAAGGCGGCGAGCAAGGCAACGAACAAAACGGCGAGCAAGCAGACGACTCGCGCCGCCGCTCCCTCGCCCGCGCCTGCCCCCGTGCCCGCGAGCCGGCCGAGCCGCGACGAAGCCGAAGCGGCCGTGCGCGTGCTGCTGCGCTGGGCGGGCGACGATCCGGAACGCGAAGGTCTCGTCGACACGCCGGCGCGCGTCGTGCGCGCGTACGAAGAATTCTTCTCGGGCTACGCGCTCGAACCGCGCGACATCCTCGCGCGCACGTTCAGCGAAGTCGACGGCTACGACGAGATGATCGTGCTGAAGGACATCCGCTTCGAAAGCTATTGCGAGCACCACATGGTGCCGATCATCGGTCGCGCGCACGTCGCGTATCTGCCGCACCATCGCGTCGTCGGCATCTCGAAGCTCGCGCGCCTCGTCGACGCGTTCGCGAAGCGCCTGCAGATTCAGGAAAAGATGACCGTGCAGATCGCCGACACGCTGTTCGACGTGCTGCAGCCGAAGGGCGTCGGCGTGATCCTCGAAGCCGCGCATCAGTGCATCTCGACGCGCGGCATCCACAAGCCCGGCGTCGAGATGGTGACGTCGCGAATGCTCGGCACGTTCCGCACCGATCCGGCGACGCGTCGCGAATTCCTGTCGATCGTCGCGAATCCGTCCTCGGTCAATCTGACGAATACGTAAATGCAGTCGAGCATGAAACCAGCCACCGCACCCGTCGTACTCGTGACGGGCGCCGCGCGCCGCGCGGGCCGCGCGTTCGCGTTGCGCTTCGCCTCGCGCGGCTATCGCGTCGCCGTGCATTACGACCGGTCGGCCGACGCCGCGCGCGCGGTCGTGCGAGAGATCGAGGCGTCGGGCGGCGAAGCCGTCGCGCTGCAAGCCGATCTTGCCCATGCGGACGCCATCGCGCATCTCGTCGACGCGGTCTACGCCCGCTTCGGCCGTCTCGACGTGCTCGTGAACAATGCGTCGGTGTTCTGGCAGGACCACCTGCCGAGCTTCGATCTCGCGGCATTCGACAACGCATGGGCGATCAACTGCCGCGCGCCGATCCTGCTGACGCGCGCGTACTACGAGCGCGCGAAAGCCGCAGGCGCGCAGGGCGTCGTGATCAACGTCGTCGACCAGAAGATCAAGGAGAATTTCCATCGCGACCATTTCAGCTACACGGTCGCGAAGGCGGCGCTCGGCAATCTCACGCAGATGCTCGCGCTGTCGGCGAGCCCGGTGCTGCGCGTGAACGCGGTGTTTCCGGGGTTGATGCTGCCGAGCGACGACCAGACGCCGGCCGACTTCGAGCACGCGAGCCGCGCGTCGACGCCGCTTGCGCGGATCGCCGGGCCGAACGACGTCGCGGATGCGATCCTGCTGCTGACGGGGCCCGCATACAACGGCGCGGACTTCGTCGTCGATGCGGGACAGAACCTGATCCGCGTCGATCAGGACGTGCTGTACAAGCACCGGTCGCCCGCCGGCAAGCACTGAGCGAAAGCGGCAACCGGCAACCGGCAACCGGCAACCGGCAACCAGAGTAAGCGACAAGCGCGGCGCGGGCCGGCGGCAACCGCGCCGCCCGCTCAATCCTTCTCGGCGTTCTCTTTCTCGCCCTCGCGAATCTTCCCCTGCGCGACGCCGCTGCCGGGCGGCACGCTATGCGTGAGCCATACGTTGCCGCCGATCACCGAGCCCTTGCCGATCGTCACCCGGCCGAGGATCGTCGCGCCCGCGTAAATCACGACGTCGTCCTCGACGATCGGATGCCGCGCGTTGCCCTTGACGAGCATCCCTTCTCCGTCGGCGGGGAAGCTCTTCGCGCCGAGCGTGACTGCCTGATAGAGCCGCACGCGCTCGCCGATGATCGCGGTCTCGCCGATCACCACGCCCGTGCCGTGGTCGATGAAAAAGCTCGGGCCGATCTGCGCGCCCGGATGGATGTCGATGCCCGTCGCCGAATGCGCGATCTCGTTGATGAAGCGCGCGAGAAGCGGCACGCCGAGCTGATACAGCGCATGCGCGAGCCGATGGTGCATCATCGCGAGCACGCCCGGATAGCAGAGCAGGATCTCGGTGATGTGCTGCGCGGCCGGGTCGCCGGAGTAGGCGGCCTGGATGTCGCTGACGAGGAGCGCGCGAATGCCGGGCAGTTGCGTGCCGAACTCGCGCGCGATCTCGAACGCGCGTTCGGTGAGCGCGGCGGACGGCGTCTCCGCGTGCTCGGGCAGGAACGGCAACGCGCGGCGGATCTGCTCGGCGAGCAGGCGCAGCGTGCTTTCGAGCGTATGGCCGACGTAATAGTCGACGGTTTCGTCGGTCAGATCGGGCGCGCCGTAGTGCGTCGGGAACAACGAGGCGCGCAGGCCCGAGACGATCGTGCAGATCGCGTCGCGCGACGGCAACTCGCGAATGCCGCGCGGATGGCGCGTGCGATGCAGCTTCTCGCGGGATTCCCGCAGCTCGGTGACGATCTGTTCGAGGCCCCAGTTTCGGGCGGATTTCGACATAGGCAAAAACACACGGCCGCGCTTCGTCGCACGGCCGTCTGATAAAAGTGACGGGTTCCGCAAGATTACCGCGTTTTTGCCGTGTCAGCGGAACGTCCGTCGTCGCGCCGTCCTAAATGGTGAGACTGCTCGCGTCGATCCATCGGACGGCCCAATCGCGCGCATGCGCGATCGCCGCGTCTTCGTCGTTGAAATGCAGATCGGAGGGAAAGAAACGATTGGCGACCAGTTCGCCGTCGCTCGATCGGGAGATGACCACGTACGGATGGAACGAGCCGTCGCTCGCGCGCGCCGGCGCGCAGTTCAGCAGATACCCGCGATGCGTGAATGCTGTTGTCGTAGAGTGCATAAGTCCGCCCACCTTAAGTCCCCTTTACCTTCTTCTTCGCTACCCGTCCGTTAAGGATGCCGCGGCGCCCGGTGCGGGCTGAAGCGGGTGCGCCGAATGCCGCGCACCGCTTTGTCGGAAAAGAATCATACTCTGTAGAAAACGCGTCTTCTAGCTGAAATAATTATTTGGAAAACGTGGCACGCGGCGCGGCAGCGGCGCTCGCACGCGCGCCTTTTCCCGTCGTGCCCGGAACGGGTCTTGCAATGCTCCGGGCTTCGCGCCGCTGGGATGACCGCGATGAATCCGTTCGAACGCAAGACGCCCGCCGACGCCGGCCACGGGCATCCGCGCAGCGTCGAGTTGTACAACGACGCGACACACGACAGCACTGTCGATACCGACGGCAAGAATCGCGAGGCCGCCCGCATCGCGAACGGCGAGCCGATTTCGCCTGACCAGATCACGACGAGCAATGCGTCGCTCGTCAATGCGATGCCCGAAACGCCCGACGGCTTCGCCGGCTTCGACAGCCGGCCCGACGGCAATCATCCGCAGTTTGCGCCGCGGGCCGGCTACACGGTCGTCGACAAGGGGTTCGACGCCGCCGCACCGGGCGGCGGCGCGCGTGCAGACGACGAGCTGCCGTCGCCGTATCATCCGCCGCGTCGGCCAGGGCGCATCATCGAGTTCGCGCCGATTCCGCGCTGATGTCGGTGTCGTCGCCGCGTGCGTGCCGGTGCGGGGTCGGTCCGCGCACGGAGTGATTGCTTTCGCCGCGCGGTCGTCGCGCAGCAGGGCCTCGGTTGCATTCTTACATCGACGTGTTCATGCATCCGCGCGTTGAATCCGGTTCACCGTTTGATTCGGGCGTTTGAATGTGCGCGTCGCGCGATCGTCGCGTTTCGTCGTTCGTTATGCTGCCTCGAAATGAACGCGGCACGCATGGAAGATGTCAGGCTCGCGCGGTGCGCTACGCACGATGATCGATGCAGCGCCGCTTCGGCGTGCGTCATGAAACGCGCGTGCGAATGCTCTTTCGGCGCTCGCGTCGATGCAATGTCATGGGTCTTCGCGCTATCAGCGAAATCGGTACCGGTACCAGCACCGATATCGATGCGCGCTCGCCCCAAAAAGCGACCATAGTGTCGATTCCGGCATCGCCCACGACGCCGCGCCAAAGGATGCGCATCCGAATCCGCGCGCAAGCGATGCGGATCGACGCAGCGCACTGCATCGCGATGCAACGCATACGCCGCGCCCTCGAGCACATCAGGCACACCGAGCCGGGCCAAGCCGCGCCGCAACGCGGGCAACATGCATCGCGGCGCGCCTGTGCTCAACCGCCCATCGCCCCCTGCGTATTCACATACAGCGAATACAACCCATGACTCGCCGCCATGAACAGCCGGTTCCGATGCCGTCCGCCGAAGCAGACGTTCGCGCAACGCTCGGGCAGCGCGATATGCCCGATCGCGTCGCCTTCGGGCGTGAACACGCGCACGCCGTCGAGCTCGTCGGTGCCCATCCCCCAGCCGCACCACAGGTTGCCGTGCACGTCGACGCGAAAGCCGTCCGGCGTGCCCTGCCCCGCGTCGATCAGCACGCGTCCGTTGCGCACCGACTTGCCGTCGCTTGCGACGTCGTAAGCTCGGATCGTGCGCGGCCGCCCTTTCGATTCGACGACGTACAGAACCGACTCGTCCGGCGAAAACGCAAGGCCGTTCGGCCCCGGCACGCCGTCGACGACAGGCTCGACCGCGCCCGTGTGCGGATCGATCCGGTAGACGCGCTCCGGCATCTCCGACTCCTGCTTCTCGCCTTCGTAAAAGCTCTGGATGCCGAAGTCCGGATCGCTGAACCAGATCGAGCCGTCGGACTTCACGACCACGTCGTTCGGCGAATTGAAGCGCTTGCCTTCGAAACGCTCGGCAAGCACGGCGATCGCCCCGTCGTATTCGGTGCGCGTGACGCGGCGCGCCAGGTGCTCGCACGTGACGAGGCGTCCCGCGCGATCGCGCGTGTTGCCGTTCGCGTTGTTCGACGGCTGCCGGAATACGTCGACCGCGCCGCTCTGCTCGTCCCAACGCAGAATCCGGTTGTTCGGGATGTCGCTCCACAGCAGATAGCGGCCGTCGCCGAACCACACCGGGCCTTCGGACCAGCGCGCGCCCTGGTACAGGCATTCGACGGAGGCGGACCGGATGCGCAGCGAATCGAAGCGCGGATCGAGCACGCGGACGGCCGGATCGGGATAGCGCCGGGAATCGATTGCGTCCATCGCGCTCACGCCTTGCCGAGCTGGCCGTCGCGCAAGCGCCAGAGACCGAGCGGATTCGCGTCGGCGAGCGCGGCCGGCAGCAGCGCCGCGGGCAGGTCCTGATAGCAGACGGGCCGCAGGAAGCGCTCGATCGCGAGCGCGCCGACCGACGTGCCGCGCGGGTCCGACGTCGCCGGAAACGGCCCGCCGTGCACCATCGCGTGCGCGACCTCGACGCCCGTCGGATAGCCGTTCGCGACGATGCGGCCCGCCCTGCGCTCGAGCGTCGGCAACAGTTTGCGTGCCAGATCGACGTCGTCGTCGTCGAGATGCAGCGTCGCGGTCAGCTGCCCTTCGACGTGCTCGGCGAGCGCGATCATCTCGTCGACGTCGCGGCACACGACGACGAGCGATGTCGGCCCGAAGATCTCGCTTTCGAGCTGCGGGTCCTGGGCGAACTGCGTATGCGTCGTCGTGAAAAGCGCGGGCAGCGCGGCGTTCCGCGCGTCGCTGCGCGTGCCTTGCGCGACTTCGCTCACGCCCGTCGCCGCGCGGCGCGCCGCGATCGCGCTCTCGTACGACGATGCGATGCCCGCCGTGAGCATCGTCTGCGCGCCCTTTTGCGCGAGCGCCTGCGCGGCCGCGTCGACGAACGCCTTCAGGTCCGGCCCGTCGAGCGCGACGACGAGCCCCGGGTTCGTGCAGAACTGTCCGACGCCGAGCGTCAGCGAATCGACGAAGCCTTGCGCGATCTTCGCGCCGCGCGTGCGCAGCGCGCCCGGCAGCACGAAGAACGGATTGATGCTGCTCATTTCCGCGAAGACCGGAATCGGCTCGCGCCGCCGCGCGGCGACGCCCATCAGCGCAACGCCGCCCGCGCGCGAGCCGGTGAAGCCGACCGCCTTGATCGCCGGATGCGCGACGAGCGCCTCGCCGATCGCGTTGCCCGCGCCGACGACGAGCGAAAACACGCCTTCGGGCAATCCGCAATCGGCCACCGCCTGCTGGATCGCGCGTCCGACGAGCTCCGACGTGCCGAGATGCGCGGGATGCGCCTTCGCGACGACCGGGCAGCCGGCCGCGAACGCCGATGCGGTGTCGCCGCCCGCGACCGAGAACGCGAGCGGAAAGTTGCTCGCGCCGAACACCGCGACGGGGCCGAGCGGGATCTTCTGCAAGCGCAGGTCCGCGCGCGGCAGCGGCTTGCGGTCGGGCTGCGCGGAATCGAGCGTCGCATCGAGCCAGCGGCCGTCGCGCACGATCGACGCGAACAGCCGCAACTGGCCGACCGTGCGCGCGCGCTCGCCTTCGAGTCGCGCGACGGGCAGCGCCGATTCCGCATGCGCGCGCTCGATCAATTGATCGCCGAACCCGACGATGCGCTCGGCGACCGCTTCGAGAAAACGCGCGCGCGCCTCGAGCGGCGCTTGGCGAAACGCGTCGAATGCGGCGCTCGCGAGCCGGCACGCGCGGTCGACGTCGCCCGCGCCGCCCGCGCCGAACGCCGGCTCGAGCTCGACGCCCTGCGCCGGATCGTACGCGCGCATCGTGCCTTCGGTGCCGCGCACGGCGGCCGCGCCAATCAACATCTCTCCAGTGATCTGCATGCTTCCTCCGGATTGAAAAATCCGCCGTGGCCGGGCGAACGTCGCGACGCGCGCCGCCCGCGGACAGATTGGGCGAATCGGGTCAATCGAGCGAATCGGTCGAGTCGGTCGAATCGGGGCGACTCAATCGGGCGCGCCGATCCGGTACACGCGAATCGCATTATCTTGCCAGACCCCGCGGCGCGCCGTGTCGCTCAAATCGGCGAGCGCGGCGGCGAACGTGCGCACGAGCGCCGGATCCATGCGATGCGGCAGATAACACGGCCACCTGTCGAGCAGGCTCGTACGCCGAGGCGCGTCGGGATCGATCACGGCGACGCGATGATCGCCTTCGTGGCCGCGCGTCCAGGCGGTTTCGATCCCGAAGATCCCCGGCGGACGCATGACGGCGCGCCGGATCGACCGCGAACTCGAGCGGATAGTCGGCAGCACGACGTGCGCGGGCGCCGTCTTCGATTCGAGATCGTCGAAGCTGAAGGTATGGGCGCGCTTCTACGCCAGCAGGAGGATGTCGTTCATGACCGCGGTTCCGATTGACTGTCTGTCGTCTTGCGTTGATTCGATCGGCGCGCGCCGCATGCGACCCGCATCGGCGATATATCGCGTGGAAACGTGCCGTCTGCGCTCGCAGCGAGCGGGCGGCGTGAACGTGAGCCGTCCCGCGACGAACGGCTCGCGCTCACCCGACGCCTGGCAGCGGACCGACAGGAACAGGCGCGCGGCGAAGCCGACGAGCGGTCCGGCAATGAAGAGCCGCCGCCTGCCGGTGCGATCCGGCGGCCAGGACGTCGCGCACATGCCGATCATCGTCGCGACGTACGGCAGGATCGCGAGCATGCCGACCTGGCCCATTCCGCCATGGGTGAGATTTTTCGGGAGCGTCGGCAGCCTCAATGCGTGACGCGGTTCGCACCTTCTTTCGCCGTCGATTCATTCGCCGCGTTCGCGTAGACCTCCGCCATCGACGGGTTTCACCTGCCCGGCCTTCACCGATCGCCGCACGGTAGGCGGATGGAACGCAAACCGTCGATATGCGCCGGCCGATCGACAAGCAACAGGCCTAACGTTCGGCTTGTCGATGGATGAAGCGCGAGCGGCTTGCCGCCGAGGGCTGGAGGCACGAACGTCAGCAAGCCGCTCGCGCGGGACTGCAACGAAGGGGAAAGTCTCGGCACATCGAGAACAGCAGCTTTCGCGACAAGCCGATCGTCTTCCCCAACACATCACGGCAACGATCGACCGACGCACGAGATCAGGCCGATCCGACCTGCGCCAAACGCCCCGCGCTACCAGCACGGATTATTACGAGGAACCCGCCGCGCCGTGCTCGGCCGCGCGAACTTGTACGGCAGTTCCTGCCGATCGAGATAGGCCTGGATCGTCGGCCATTGAGCGTCCGCGAGCAGCATTTCGCAAACGTGCGGCATATCGGGCGAGGCGCTGTCCACGCCGATCAGGTCCGGCAGCGAGTACCGGTCGGCGTCTTCGGTCAGCAACTCGAGCACGACATACGGCATAGGTTTCCTCCTTCTCCGGTTGAACGAAACGAACAAGCAGGCGCAGCGGCTACGCCCATCGACACGCATCTCCGGCGCCAACGCCTGCCGTCCTCCATCGAGCGCCGCACGAAACACAGGGAACGGTATCGCCCGATGCGTTTCAAACCAGCATCGGCTCGCGTCGGCAGGCGAGCCAGCCCGAGTTCCAGCCAAGTCTATTACGGCGTCGAGGAACGCGGCGCGAGCCGACCCGGTCGATACGCAAATCGCGCGCAAAAAAACCGCCGCGCTCGATCGAAACCGGAAAAGTCCGACGCCGCGTTTACTCGGCTGCGTCAGTTCGCCGCATCGTAGTCAGTAATCGTTTACTTTGTAAAAAGACATCGTCAAACTCGATCGGCCGAACGGCCGATCTTTTCTCAACCGCACCACGGAGACATCATGTACCAGCGCATTCTTGTCGCAGTCGACGGCAGCGAAACGGCACGCCACGCATTCGACGCGGCGCTCGACATCGCGAAGACGAGCGGCGCGGAATTGCAGCCCTTCTACATCGTGGAAAACGCTGCGATCTACTACAACGTGCCCGGCTACGATCCGTCGATCCTTCGCACGCAACTGCTCCAGCAGGGCAACGATCTGGCGAAGGAATTTGCGCAGAAGATGCAGGAAGCCGGCGTGAAGGGCGCGATGAAAATCGGCGAAGCGTCGTCGCTCGCCGACGTGCCGTCGCTCATCGTCGACGGCGCCAAAGCGTTCGGCGCCGATCTGCTCGTGCTCGGCACGCACGGCCGCCGCGGTTTCAAACGGCTCGTGCTCGGCAGCGTCGCCGAACAGTGCGTGCGCCACTCGGCGCTGCCCGTGCTGCTGATCCCGTCCGCCGCCCATCCGGAAGATCGGGACAGCTGACCGAACGCAACGGATGCGATGTTTCGCCGCAACCGCGCGTTGCGGCCGAACAAGGAAATCGCACGGGGAGTCGCGGCGTTTTGTCGCTAAACAGGCTTTGTCCACGATGGGACAATGGCTTTACCGATTCAACCTCAGAGCCATCCATCATGCTTACGCCCGTCGCCCGACCCGCCGCCGCCGCTGCTCCCGTCCATGCCTCCAGTACGTGGGCACCGCGTCAGGCCGCGCACTGTTCGACGTGCGCGATGCGCCATCTCTGCATGCCCCAAGGGCTCGCCCCCGAGGCGCTCGCGCGCCTCGAATCCGTGATCTGCACCGCGCGCCCGGTCCGCCGCGGCGAAACGCTGTTCCGCGAAGGCGATAATTTCGACAACGTGTACGCGGTTCGCTCAGGATCGCTGAAGACCATCGCCACACGCCACGACGGTCGCGAGCAAGTCACCGGGCTGCATCTCGCGGGCGAAGCGCTCGGCCTCGACGGCATCTGCGACGACGCGCATCCGCGCACCGCGGTCGCGCTCGAAGACAGTTCGGTCTGCGTGATTCCGTACAGCGCGCTGAAGACGCTATGCTCGGAAGCCGGCACGATGCAGTTGCGGATGCACAAGCTGATGAGCGAGCAGATCGTCCGCGAGACGTCGCAGACAATGGTGCTCGGCTCGTTGAACGCCGAGGAGCGCGTCGCGGCGTTCCTGCTCGACGTGTCGTCGCGCTACATGAAGCGCGGCTATTCGCCTAACGAATTCAACCTGCGGATGACCCGCGAAGACATCGGCAGCTATCTCGGCATGACGCTCGAGACCGTCAGCCGCACGTTGTCGAAGTTCCACAAGCGCGGGCTGATCGAGATGCAAGGCCGGATGGTCCGCATCGTCGATTTCGACGGCCTCCACCGCCTGTAACCAGGCGCGGCTCGTTTTTCATCGCATCGCATCGAATCAATCGAGAAACTGCGCGGCGCGCTTCTTGAGCGCCGCGCTGAACTCGTCCAGCCAGCCGATCGACAATCGCCAGCTCTGCCAGTAGAGCTCGACGTCGATGCTCTTTCCTTCCGACAAATCGACGAGTTCGCCCGCGGCGATCCGACGCTCGACCATTCGCTCCGGACACATTCCCCAGCCCAGCCCCGCCTCGCACGCGCGCAGATAGCCGGCGACGTGCGGAATCCAGTGCTGCGGCGGATCGAGATCCACACGCGTCACGCGCCGGATGAAGCGCGCCTGCAGGCCGTCCTTCGGATTGAACATCACGCACGGCGCGCGCCGCAGCGCGTCGCGGTTGATGCCTTTGCCGAAATAGCGCGCGTAGAACGCGGGCGAGCACACCGCGTGATAACGCATGCGGCCGAGGCGCGTCGAGCGGCAGCCCTGGATCGGCTCGGCGAGTGCCGTCACCGCGCCCTGCACGCTGCCGTCGCGAATCCGCTCCGCCGTGTAGTCCTGATCGTCGATCACGAGATCGAGCAGCGTGCCGCTTTCCGCGCAGAACGGGCCGACCGCGTCGACGAACCAGGTCGCGACGCTGTCGTCGTTGACGGCGACGCGCAGTATCGGCCATGCGCCCGTCTCCACGCCGGCGAATCCGGGCATGTGCCCGGACAGCTCGGCTTCCAGCATCCGCACGCGCTCGGTGTGGCGGCACAACAGCGCGCCCGACGTCGTCGCGACGCACGGCTGCCCGCGCTTGACGAGCACGCTCCCCACTCGCTCCTCCAACAGCTTCACGCGCTGCGACACCGCGGAAGGCGACACGTTGAGCGCTTTCGCCGCCCGTTCGAACGAGCCGTGACGGATCACTTCGGCGAGCGCATCGAGCAACGCGTAGTCGAGCATCAGTTTTCCTTAATCAGCATTAGATGATTTAGCTTTTCTTACCCAGGCGATCAACGCAGACTAGCGCCTCCTGCTCCATTAGTCCATCGCCTGAAGCAACAACGAACATGAACTGGATCGCTTTTTCTCACGGCGCGATGCTGTGCGCATCGCTCATCGTCACCATCGGCGCGCAAAACGCGTTCATCCTTCGGCAAGGAATCATGCGCTCGCACGTCGGCAAGATCATCCTGCTCTGCACGCTGTCGGACATGATCCTGATCGGCGCGGGCGTCGGCGGCGCGTCGGTGCTCGTCGAGCGCTATCCGGCCTTCGTTCACGCGGTGCTGTACGTCGGCCTCGCGTATCTCGCATGGTTCGGCCTGAGCGCGCTGCGCCGCGCATTCAAGCCCGGCCACGCGACGCTCGACGCGACGGGCGCCGCCGTCGCGCCGCCCGCGCAGCGCGCATGGCCGATCGTGCTGATGACGCTCGCGTTCACGTGGCTCAATCCGCACGTTTATCTGGACACGTTCCTGTTGATCGGCACGGCCGGCGCGCGCGAGCCGGAAGGCGCGCGCAGCGCGTTCGCGATCGGCGCGATGGCGGTCAGCGCGATCTGGTTCGTCGCGCTCGGATACGGCGCGCGGTTGCTCGCGCCGTGGTTCAAGCGCGCGCTCGCATGGCGCGTGCTCGACGGCGCGATCGGCAGCATGGTGCTGTTTCTCGCGGCCGTGCAGTTGCGGTGAGGGGGTGATGGGTTTCGCGCGGCCCGCGAGCGCGTGCGTCGCGCATGTCGCAGGCTGCGGCGGTCGGCGCGCCGCATGCAAACGTCGAGATTTCCCGCAGCTCGATCAGCGCGGCGTTTGCCGCCGAATCGAATATACGACGGGTCGACGCAGCGGACGCCCGCCCGCAAGCGCGGAACGATCGCAATCGCGCGAAGCCGCTCGCTGCATGCCGATCCTGCACATGACGCGTTGCGACCGAAGATTCGCGGCGGCCGTCCGCGCGAATACTTCGCTTGGCTGAATACTGTCGAAATCGTCGATGAGCGCCGCCCGCCCGATCGCGGCGGCGACGCGACCGAGCGGGCGCGAGGCTGGCTAACGCGATTAACGCTTGCGGATCAGCATGTCCGGGGTGAGCTGGCCGCATCCGTTCGCCCCCAGCATGGCCATGTTGCGGTCCACTTCCTCCTGCAACAGGCGGATCGCATGCGCCACGCCGGCCTCGCCCGCCACGGCCGCCGCGTAGTTGAAGGGCCGCCCGACGAACACCATGCGTGCGCCCAGCGCCAGCGCCTTCAGCACGTCCGATCCTCGCCGAAAGCCGCTGTCGATCATCACCGGATAATCGCCGCCCACCGTCTGCACCACGTCCCGCAGGATCCGCATCGGCGACGAAGCGCCGTCCAGCTGGCGGCCGCCATGGTTCGAAAGGATGATGCCGTCGGCGCCCGCCTCGCGCGCGATGACGGCATCCTCGACGCTGAGGATGCCCTTGATCACCAGATCGCCTGTCCATTGCCGGCGGATTTGCCGCACATGCGTCCAGTTGAGGTGGTCGCGCGCGGAGAAATCCCGCAGCACGTTGGCGGAAAGGATCGGCGCGCCGCGTGTCGCAAACGAATTCTCGAAGTGGGGCATGCCGTGCTTGAGCAGCGTGCGCGCGAAGGTGCCGAGCAGCCAGCTCGGCCGCGTCAGTCCGTCCCAGAAAAGGCGCAGGCTTGGGCGCAGCGGCGTGGAAAAGCCCGTGCGCACGTTGTTTTCACGGTTCGCGGACACCGGAATGTCGACGGTGATCACAAGCGTCCTGTAGCCGGCACGCGCGACGCGCTCGAGCAATGCGCGAATGCGGCTCGCGTCTCCCGGCAGGTACGCCTGGAACCACGTCCCCGGTGCGGCGGCGGCAACTTCTTCCAGCGGAATGAGCGAGGAACCGCTCATGATGGAGACGATCCCCGCGCGCTGCGCCGCATGCGCCAACACGACGTCGCCGCGATAGACCGACAGCGCATGGATGCCCATCGGCGCGATGCCGAACGGCGACGCAAAGCGCTGACCGAACAATTCGACTGCCTGCTGCCGCTGGGAAACGTCGCAGAGCACGCGGGTCACAAAGCCGTATTCATCGAACACGGCGCGGTTGTCGTCGCGGGTGCGGTTGTCTTCGGCCGCGCCGCTGACGTAGCCGAAGATCGGACGCGGCAACACGCGACGCGCCTTGGCCTCGAAGTCGTGCAGACTCAGTACGTCCTGCAGAACGCGCGGCGGCTTGCCGAGGCTGGCCACAGGCCGGCTCTCTTCCACGATGGGGGAGGTAAGGGAGGTCATCTATGGGCTTTCCTGAAGCGACGCTGCCATTCTATGCAGCCGAAGTATCGATAAAAAGCGATAATCTTCAAATAAAATCGTTCGATAAAAGCGAAGAACCATGGCAACTCCGACGCTCAAGCAACTGGACGCCTTCTATTGGGCGGCGACATGCGCCAATTTCTCGACCGCGGCGCAGCGGCTTCATCTGTCCATTTCTTCGTTGTCCAAGCGGATCAACGAACTGGAGCAGGTCATGGGGCGCACGCTGTTCGACCGCAGCGGTCACCGGGCGGTGTTGACCGAGGACGGCGAAACGCTGCTGCCAGCCGCGGTTCGGGTTCTGGAGTCCGTGGCGGCGCTGCAGGACGCGTTTGCGGAAGACAAGGGATTGACCGGCCGTCTGCGCTTTGGCGTGGGCGAGCTGTCGGCGTTGACCTGGCTGCCCCGTTTCGTCGCGGCCGTCCAGAAATTGCATCCGCAATTGATCCTGGAGCCGTATGTCGACGTCGGCGCGGCGCTCGAAGACAAGGTGGATGCGGGAGAGCTGGATTTCGCGGTGATCGCGGGCCGTTCGTCGCGCGGCAGCATCCTGTCGCAGCCGGTGACGGAAGCCCGGTTCGCGTGGATGGCAGCGGAGAAACTGGTCGGCGGCGAGCGCACGCTGACGCCGGCGCTGATCGCGAGCCATGCGCTCGTCATCCTGCCTTCCGGCTCGGGCGTCACGCGCATCCTCGACGAATGGCTGCTGGCATGCGGCATCGACCATCCTCGACGCATCACCTGCAACAACTGGGGCGCGGTGGCCGGCATGCTGCGCGAAGGTGTCGGCATCGGTTTCCTGCCCGCCGATTGGGCCGCTGCGCGAACGGGCAGCGGCCTGATGCAGTTGACGAGCGAGCCGCCGTTGTCGCCGCTCCACTATGCATTCCAGTGGCGGCGCGGCGACATGCGCGGGCTGATTCCGTCGATGCTGGCGCTGGTGCGGCAGCATGCGGATTTTCGCTGACTCGGCGTCCGGCGCGCGGTCAGGCTATTTCGCGCCCCTTCGTTTCAGGCAGCAGCAGCGCGGCAATCAACACGATGAGATAGGCGCCGCCCGCGAACATGCCGATGGCCGTGCCGAGGCCGCTCGTCTTCGCGAGATAGCCGACCAGGCTCGGAAACAGCGCACCGATTCCGCGTCCGAAGTTGTAAGCGAACCCCTGCCCGCTGGCTCGCACCGCAGACGGGAAAAGCTCGGTCAGATACGCGCCCATGCCGCTGAAGATCCCGGATGCGGCGAAGCCGAGCGGAAATCCGAGGAACAGCATCTGCGGGTTCGACAGTCGAAGCTGTGTGTAGACGAAGACGCACGCGCCGGACAGTACGGAAAACACGAGCAGGTTCGCCCGGCGGCCGAGGCGATCGGTCAGGCAGGCGCCAACCAGGTATCCCGCGAGCGAACCGACGATGATGACGAGCAGATAGCCGCCCGTGCCGATCACCGACAGGTGGCGTTCGGTCTTCAGGAAGGTCGGCAGCCACGTCGTCACCGCATAGTAGCCGCCCTGGACGCCGGTGCAGAGCAACGCGCTCAGGGCGGTCGTCCGGATCAGCGCGGGCGAGAAGATCGCCCAGGTCGACATCGGATTGGCGCTTGCTGCTTCCCGCTTGCGCGTGCGCTGGAACAGCTCCGGCTCCGGCACCTTCCTGCGTATGAACACGACGAGCAGCGCCGGCACGACGCCTGCCCAGAACAGCGCGCGCCACGCGTAATCTTCGGGCAGCACGGAAAACGACAACGTGTACAGGATCGCAGCGACTGCCCAACCGATCGCCCAGCCGCTTTGCACCGTGCCGACCGCTCGGCCGCGATACTCGGTTCGCACGATCTCGCCCATCAGCACCGAACCGACCGCCCATTCGCCTCCAAAGCCGAGACCCTGAAGCGCACGCAGGACAAAAATCTGCTCGAAGTTCTGCGCGAAGCCGATCAATGCGGTGCAGACGGAAAACCAGAGGATCGTGAACTGCAGCACGCGAACGCGGCCGAAACGGTCGGCAAGAATGCCGGCCAGCCACCCGCCGATCGCCGAGAACAGCAGCGTGATCGTCGCCAGCATGCCGGCCTGGGCCTTGTCGATGTGAAACACCGAGATCAAGGTCGTGATGACGAACGTGAACACCATGAAATCGAGTGCATCGAGCGCCCAACCGCCGAACGCGGCCATGAACGTGCGCTTCTCGGTTACCGTCATTTGCTTGTACCAGTTCGGCTTTTCGGTCGCCGACACCTGGCTATTGCTGTTCATTTCGTGTCTCCTCGTTTGTAATTGGGCGTGAATGGCGCCACGCAGCCCGGGCTGACGGGCGGTTTCACTCAAAGCCGTACAGGCGGGCCGGATTGCTCACGAGGATCCCGTGGCGAGTGGCCTCGTCGGGCGCCCAGTCGGCAACGAGATCGAGCAGGCTGCCGGTGTTCGGCATGCGCTCCGGCGTGAGCGACACATGCGGCCAATCGCTGCCCCAGACCATGCGCTCGGGCGCATCGTCGATCAGCGTTCGTGCAAACGGCGTCGCGTCTTCGAAGGTGGGGAATGCGTCGCTGATGCGATACGCGCCGGAGAGCTTGACCCAATAGCCGTGCGCGGACACGAGATGGCGCAACGCAACGAAGCCCGGGGCCGAGAGGCCTTCGGCCACGGGCGTGTGGCCCATGTGATCGATCACGCCGGTCACCGGCAGCTTCATCATGCGCGGCATCAGTTCGGGCAGCGCCTTGACGTCCATGAGGAATTGCAGATGCCAGCCCAGATCTTTCACGCGGCTGGCGAGCGTTTCCATGGCCGCGAAGCCTATGCCGCCGCCGAACAGCACGTTGATGCGCAGGCCGCGCACGCCGGCGGCGTGCATTGCCTCCAGCTCGCGATCGGACACGTCGGGCGCGACCACGGCGACACCGCGCAACCGCTGCGGATGGCGGCCGAGCACTTCGAGCATGTAGCGGTTGTCGGTTCCGTAGACACTGATCTGCACCAGCACGCCACGCGTCATCCCGGTTGCGTCGAGCATCGCAAGATACTGCTCTTCCGGCGCGGGCGGCGGCGTGTAGCTGCGGTCCTCGACCATCCGGTACGCCGGGTCGGCCGAGACGACGTGGGCATGCGTGTCGACCGCGCCGTGCGGAATCCTGAAACTCGGCGGCTCGATGTGCGGCAGCGGCGCCGCGCACATGGAGGCGGTTGGAAAGCGGGAGAGTCCGATCATCGCTGCGTCCTTGTTGCGTAAGAAAATCCATGCGCAAATAGGACGGAGACCGCCGTACCTGCGCGACAACTTGCCGAGTCGTCGAGCGCGCCTGTTCCCTGCCGCGCGACTTTTCCACCTGCTCGTTCGGGCCGAGCACCTCGCGATTCTCCGCGCGGCGCGCATGAAAATCGCAAGTTGCATCAATGGCCGACGGCGGCGCCGGCATGCATGGCGCTCGCGCTACACATGCCGTGAACCGGATTCAATCCTGATCGATGCAGGACACCTGCTTGGGATCGGGCATCCAGAGATAGCACAGCAGCGACACCAGAACGCACGCAGACACGTACCAGAAGAACCAGGATTCGTGTCCGATGCTCTTGGTCCACAGCGCAATGTACTCGGCCGTGCCGCCAAACAGCGATACCGTGATCGCATAAGGCAAGCCCACGCCCAACGCGCGTATTTCAACCGGAAACAGCTCCGCCTTGGCCACCGCGCTGACGGACGAATACAGGCTGACGATCAGCAGCGCAGCCGAGATCAGCACAAGCGCGCCGCCCATGCTTCGGACCATCATCAGCTCGTTGAAGATCGGGACGGTGCACACCGTTCCCAGCACGCCGAAGGCGATCAGCAGCGGACGACGGCCGACGCGATCCGACAGGCTGCCGAACACCGGTTGCATCAACACGAAGGCAATCAGGCTGATGACGGACACCATGGAGGCATCCGCCTTGCTCATCCCCGCGCTGTTGACGAGGAATTTCTGCATGTACGTCGTGTAGGCGTAGAACGCGACCGTGCCGCCGAGCGTCAGGCCTGCCACGATCAGACATTCGCGCTTGTGCCTGAACAGCTCCGCGACAGACGTGCGGCTGCGCTTGCTCTGCCGGTGCTGCTCGAACGATTCCGTTTCTTCCATATTGCGGCGCAGAAAGATCGCGGCGCCCGCCGCCAGAGATCCGATCAGGAAGGGAATGCGCCAGCCCCAGCTTTCCAGTTGTGCGGCGCTCAGGAAGAACTGCTGGAGCGCCACCAACACCGCCATGGCGAGCAGCTGGCCGAGCGACAGCGTAGCGAACAGGAAGCTGGAATAGAAGCCGCGGCTCGTCTTGTCCGCCATTTCGCTCAGATACGTGGCCGAGCTGGCGTACTCGCCTCCGAGGCTCAACCCCTGCAGCAGCCGCGCGACGACCAACAGAATGGGAGCCGCCATGCCGATGCTGTTGTAGCCCGGCGTCAGGCCGATGATCAACGAGCCGAAGCACATCGCCAGCACCGAGATCAGCAGGGCCGCCTTGCGTCCCTTGCGATCCGCGTACTGGCCGACCAGCCAGCCGCCGATGGGCCGCATGACGAAGCCGACGGCGAAGATGGCCGCGGTGTTGAGCAACTGCACGGTCTGGCTTCCGGCCGGAAAGAAAACCTTGGCGAAGTACAGTGAAAAGGCCGAATACACGTACCAGTCGTAGTACTCGATGAGATTGCCGACCGATCCGCTGAAAATGGAACGAAGGCGGGCGAAAGTCCCGGCCTGCTGGGAATAGGGGGCTGTTGCAAGAGGGCGGACTTGCGACACGTGATGTCTCCGGTTTCGATTGTCTCCATTGCCCGTGCGAGTGCCAGCGGCGGGCGACGGCGCGCGATCGGGTGCAGCAAGGGTAAGTGGAGGAAACGATCCGCAGAAAGCGAAATAATCGGAACAAGTTTGTTCGCTTTTGTGGAGACACCGCGAAAGGCGAAGGCGGGTACGCGTGACGGGTTTCGCTATCCTCGCTATCCCTTAGCGCCGAGCCGAGGCCGCGCGCGAACGACGCGCTCGTCGACGTCCGATCCGCGCATCAGCACCGTATTGGCGATCGCCGATGCGCTTGGATTGGCCGCCGGGTATCTGCTTCAAAGCGAGCGGGTCTATTCGCAGATACCGTGATGACGGACGGCAGGTCCTTGTCGAATGCCTCAAAAATCCCCGTAGCGACTGCTACGGTGAATTCGGGATCGCGGCAGGGTTCCAGCGCCATTGCGCGAGCGGGTGTCCGAACATGGGCGTCGCGGCCGATGGCGACTTCGCAAATATCAATAAATGATCGGTATTCGTAACACCATAGCCCTGCCCGCCACCGTCCGCCCCCCATAAAATCCCATTGACTTTATATCTTTCGATATATATCTTTCGATACATCTAAAGACACACCGGAGAAGGCGATGCGCCACTCTCATCTGTTTTCGCGCCGCGGATGCGGCGTGCATACCTCGTTCGGCGCCGGGCCGCTCGAGATGTTCCGCCACATGATCGGCGGCCATCGACGCGGCGGCGGCGGCGGCCGGCACGGCTTCGGCCCGTTCGGCGGTTTCGGCGGCGGCCCGGGCGGTTTCGGCGGCTTCGGCGGCGACGACGCCATGCCGCGCGGGCGTCAATTCAGCGCCGACGACCTGCAACTGCTGCTGCTCGCGCTGCTCGCCGAGCAGCCGAGCCACGGCTACGAGCTGATCAAGGCGCTCGACACACGATCGAGCGGCTTCTACGCGCCGAGCCCCGGCATGGTGTATCCGGCGCTCACCTATCTGGAAGAGCTCGGTTACGTGACCGTGCAGGCCGAAGGCAACCGCAAGCGCTATGCGCTCGCCGACGCGGGCCGCGCGCACCTCGATGCGCAGCGCGAACGCGTCGACCTGTTGTTCGCGAAGCTCGCGCATCTCGGCCGCAAGATGGAGTTCATGCGCCGCGCGTTCGCCGGCGAAGCGCCCGCCGCCTCCGACGACGATACGCGCGGCTGGCTGCCGGAATTCGTCGAAGCGCGGATGGCGCTCAAGCAAGCGCTCTTCCGCAAGAGCAGCGCCGACGCCGACGAGCAGCGCCGCATCGCGGCGATCCTGCGGCGTGCCGTCGCCGACATCGAAGGCCGGACCCAGGACTGATCGAGCCGCATCCGGCTTATCCAGGAGAACCCATCGACATGACCCAACCGACTCCCGAGCGCGCGGTCGTACGCGTGCGCCATACGCTGAAATTCCGCCTGCTGCAGGTCAAGCGCGTCACTGCGGTGACGCCGCATCTGATGCGCGTGACGCTGACGGGCGACGAACTCGACGATTTCGAATCGGCATCGTTCGACGATCACGTGAAGGTCTTCTTCCCGCCGCCCGGCGAGGACACGCCCGCGCGTCCCGAGCTCGGCCCGAACGGCATCGTGTTTCCGGACGACCAACCGCGCCCCGTCGCACGCGATTTCACGCCGCGTCGCTACGATCGCGCCGCCCGCGAGCTCGACCTCGATTTCGTGCTGCATCATCCGGGACCGGCGTCGCAGTGGGCCGCGCAGGCGCGCGTCGGTCAAACGCTCGGCATCGGCGGACCGCGCGGTTCGTTCGTGATCCCGAAGGATTTCGATTGGCACCTGCTGATCGGCGACGACACCGCATTGCCCGCCGTCGCTCGACGCCTCGAGGAATTGCCGGCCGGCACGCGCGTCGCCGCCGTGCTGGAAGTGGCCGATACGTCCGCGCAGGTCGACTTCGCGACCGATGCGGATCTGTACGTCTTGTGGCGCCATCGCGACGACGCTGCAAACGGCGAGCGCGGTGGAAGTCAGCTGGTCGACGCGTTGCGGGAGCTGCCGCTGCCGGCCGGCGACGGCTACGTGTGGGCCGCGGGCGAAGCGGCCGCGATGCGCGGCGTGCGCGAGCATCTGTTCAACGAGCGCGGCGTCGCGAAATCGCGGATTCGCGCATCCGCTTACTGGAAGCACGGCGCGGTCGCGGTTCACGAATCGCTCGAAGACTGATGCGGTGAACGCATCGAGCGAACGCGGCGCGCGCTCGGCGCTCGATACTCGGCGGCAGCGAGGCCCGCGCGCGGAATTCACGCCGGCTTCGCGCTCATGAACTCGAAGTGCGCATCCTCGCCCACTCGCCCTTGTCGCACTTGAATCACGATATGGGCCAGTCAGCGGCACGCGCATGCGCTGCCGGTCGCGAGCAAGGGAGATGCCCTCGAGCGGCCTGACCTATCTCATCGCGTTTTCGTATGAACGCAATCGCATGCGCGTTGCCGCCGCACACCGCACTTATCTCAATATGCTTCGGCTCGCCGGCACTCGCCACGCATCGATCGCGGCATGTGAATCTCGTTCGCACCGGCTAGTACAACCGCGCGGCTAAAGCACGGACGGCCGCATCGGCCTCGCGTAGTGCGCACTGTGCGCCACGCGTCGGCCAAGCCATTTCATCGCTTTTTCCGCTGATTTTACGGAGCCGCTCCATCCGCACATAGAGCCACGGCCGCGTCCCTCGACGCGCATCCGTTTGCACTCCATCAATCGGCTTGCATCGCATAGGCGGCATCGCGCGCGCTCGACACTGACGGAGTTGCATCCGCGCCGCCGGTGTCCTATACCTATCTCGACGGCACGCGGCCGGTTCGGCGAAGCCGTCGCGGCACACGTCGGCGTACTCCGGGGCAAAGTGGCCCGCGCCGCCTGTGATCCGAATATCGAAAAAGCACGACGCGCGTCACTGCATTTTTCCGCGTCGAATGAGAACGAGACCGCGCGACCTCGCGCGTCGTCACCCGGATACGCGACCATGACTCGCCACCACACCCACGCAGGCATCCCGAAGACGCTCAGAATCGCCGGCTATTGCGGACTCGCCGCAATCGCGCTCGCGCTGTTCGTCGCGATGTGCGCGATCCTGAAAGACAGTGCGCTCGATCGTGAAGCCGCGCGCCAGCTGCAGACCGAAAACGTCGAATTGCACGGCGGCGCCGACGTCGCGCCGAGCTCGACGAACGACACCGCCCAGACGAGAACGCCCGGTTGATTCGGATTCCCGTCGATTATCGTCAGTCGAGTCGAATCGACCGCTCGTGCAATCGCGTGAACGCGACCGCATGCACGGATTCGCCGATCCGGTCGAGCAGCGCCGTCACCGGACGGCCGTACAGATGAGCGGCAAGCGCGCCGGCGGTTCCGACGAGCGCGCCGCCCGCGATGTCGAGCGGCCAGTGCACGCCGACGTAGATGCGCCCCCACCCGACCACCGCCGCGATGACGGCGAGCGCGACGCCCGCCGCGCGCGTCGTGCTCGCGATGAGCAGGCCCGCCGCGACGCTGCAGACGAAGGTCGCGTGATCGCTCGGAAACGAGCCGTCCGGCGCGTGCGGAATCAACTGCGTGCCGACGCCGAGCACGAACGGCCGCGGCGAATACCAGAAGTGGCCGATCACCTGCGCGAGCGCGAGCGCGACACATGCGCCGACGCCCGCTTCGATCGCCTGGCGACGCGTCGGGCGCGCGCCCATCACCCAGGTCAACAGCAGCAGCGCGGGCACCGCATAGACGAGCCAATCGGCGGCGAACACGCCGAATCGAACGGCGGCGAGATGCGGAGCGGAACCCGCATTGAGCGCGGAAAAGACAGCGAGATTGAAGTTTTGCATGGGACTGAAACGGTAGCGAATCGAACGGCACCGGGTCACCGGTCCGAACGATGCTAGGACGCGCACGCTTAAGAAAGGCTTAACCCGGAGCGCCGCGAGATCGAAAGGAAAATCGAAAATTCTACAACGCGCTTCTTCGAGGACGGTCCTTCCCCAAAAGTTCAATCGCGCGTGTCGCGCGACGCAGCATGCGGTTTCGCGCCGTCGTTCACATTCGTTTCACGTGTCCCGTAAATGCTCACCATAGCCCCCGAAAAGACTCACCCTTTGCCGCGCCGGAGCGCCGGCGATTCGCTGTCCGTCACCCGCCGGCGCGCATTCGTTACGGCCTCCGCAACACTGTCAATATTTGTCATTTCACTGCGTCGATTTGCGCAATAATCTTTTCCAGTTGCGGCATCGCACAATCGATTCGCAGAGGCATACGATATCGGCACCCCGCCAACGAAGCGATCAACAAGGAGTTCGCATGAAGCCCAGCCAAGTCCGATCGAAAGCATTCGCGATGCCTCTCACGAGCCCGGCGTTTCCGATGGGCCCTTATCGTTTCGTCAATCGGGAATTCCTGATCATCACCTACCGCACCGACATCGACCGCCTCCGCGAAATCGTGCCGGAACCGCTGGAAGTCAAGGAACCGCTCGTCCATTACGAATTCATCCGGATGCCCGATTCAACCGGGTTCGGCGATTACACCGAGAGCGGCCAGGTGATCCCCGTCGAGTACAACGGCCAGCCGGGCGGCTACACGCTCGCGATGTATCTGAACGATCACCCGCCGATCGCGGGCGGCCGCGAATTGTGGGGATTCCCGAAGAAACTCGCGCAGCCGACGCTGGAAACGCACATCGACACGCTGCTCGGCACGCTCGACTACGGCCCCGTGCGCGTCGCGACGGGCACGATGGGCTACAAGCACAAGGAGCTCGATCTCGACGAGCAGCAGAAGCGCCTCGCCGGCGCGAATTTCCTGCTGAAGATCATTCCGCACGTCGACGGCTCGGCGCGCGTCTGCGAGCTCGTGCGCTACTACTTGCAGGACATCAAGATGAAAGGCGCGTGGACGGGCCCCGCGTCGCTGCAGCTCGCGCCGCATGCGCTCGCGCCCGTCGCCGATCTGCCGGTGCTCGAGGTCGTCGAAGCGCGGCATCTGATGGCCGATTTGACGCTCGGCCTCGGCGAAGTCGTCTACGATTACCTCGCGCAGTGACGCGCGCCGCATCCTTCCCTACTACTTTCTGGACAGGAATTCGATCATGAGCAATCTGAATGGCAAGACCGCAGTCGTGACGGGCGCAGCAAGCGGCATCGGCAAGGAAATCGCGCTGGAGCTCGCGCGCGCGGGCGCCGCGGTCGCGATCGCCGATCTGAATCAGGACGGCGCGAACGCGGTCGCCGAGCAGATCGGGCAGGCGGGCGGCAAGGCGATCGGCGTCGCGATGGACGTGACGAACGAGGACGCGGTCAACCGCGGCATCGACAAGGTCGCGGAGACGTTCGGCTCGGTCGACATCCTGGTGTCGAACGCGGGCATCCAGATCGTCAATCCGATCGAGAACTACTCGTTCGCCGACTGGAAGAAGATGCAGGCGATTCACGTCGACGGCGCGTTCCTGACGACGAAGGCCGCGCTCAAGCACATGTACCAGGACGATCGCGGCGGCGTCGTGATCTACATGGGCTCGGTGCATTCGCACGAGGCGTCGCCGCTGAAGTCGGCGTACGTGACGGCGAAGCACGGGCTGCTGGGTCTCGCGCGCGTGCTGGCGAAGGAAGGCGCGAAGCACAACGTGCGCTCGCACGTCGTGTGTCCGGGCTTCGTGCGCACGCCGCTCGTCGACAAGCAGATTCCGGAGCAGGCGAAGGAGCTCGGGATCAGCGAAGAGGAAGTCGTGAAGAAGGTGATGCTCGGCAATACGGTCGACGGCGTGTTCACGACCGTCGAGGACGTCGCGAAGACGGTGCTGTTTCTATCGGCGTTTCCGAGCGCGGCGCTGACCGGCCAGTCGTTCATCGTCAGCCACGGCTGGTTCATGCAATGAAGCCGCGCGCCCGTACCGAAAAGCAGGCCGTCGATCCGGCGGACCTGCACAACGAAGCAAGCGTGCCGCACACGCTCGAGCAGGCGCACGCGCCGTTTCACGATCTGCCGTACGAAACGATCGCGCTCGTGCTGCAAGGCGGCGGCGCGCTCGGCGCGTATCAGGCCGGCGTATTCGAAGGACTGCACGAAGCAGGCATGCCGCTCAACTGGATCGCCGGCATTTCGATCGGCGCGCTGAACACCGCGCTGATCGCCGGCAATCCGCCCGAGCGGCGCGTCGAACGGCTGCGCGAGTTCTGGAACACGATCTGCCAGCCCGCGTTCTTCCCCGCGCTGCCGGCCGTGTTCGAAGCCGCGCTGTTCAACAGCCACGATTACGTGCGCACGTTCTTCACCGCGAGCCAGGCGGCGAGCGCGGTCGTGCAAGGACAGCGCGGCTTCTTCGTGCCGCGCTTCCCGCCGCCGCTGCCGGGCGCGACGCATCCGCCGGAGAAGGTCAGCTATTACGACACGTCCGCGCTGCGCTCGACGCTCCTCAAGCTGTGCGACTTCGACCGGATCAATTCGGGCGAAACGCGCGTGTCGGTCGGCGCGGTGAACGTCGGTACGGGCAACTTCATCTACTTCGACAACACGAAGACGACGCTGCGTCCCGAGCATTTCATGGCGTCGGGCGCGCTGCCGCCCGCGTTTCCGCCCGTCGAGATCGACGGCGAGTTCTACTGGGACGGCGGCATCGTATCGAACACGCCGCTGATGGAAGTGCTGCGCGCGACGCCGCGCCGCGACACGCTCGCGTTCCAGGTCGACCTGTGGAGCGCGCGCGGGCCGCTGCCGGAATCGATGAACGAAGTGACCGAGCGCACGAAGGACGTTCAGTATTCGAGCCGCACGCGCCTGATCACCGACACGCTGCAACGCGAGCAGCGCTTTCGCAACGTGCTGCGGCGCGTGCTCGACCAGGTGCCCGACGACCTGCGCAAGAACGATCCGTGGTGCCAGCAGGCCGAGACGCTATCGTGCAGCAAGCGCTACAACGTCCAGCATCTGATCTATGAGCAGAAGGCGTACGAGCAGCACTACAAGGACTATCAGTTCGGCGCGTCGACGATGCGCGACCACTGGTCGGCGGGCCTCGCGGACATCCGCAAGACGCTCGCCGTGAAGGACGGCCTCGCGCTGCCGGACAACGACGCGGGCTTCGTCACGCACGACATTCACCGGATCCGGTAACGTTCTTCGCTCGCGGCCGGCGCGCGCCGGCCGCGCATTCCTTTGCCGCCCTTCCTTGCCGCATCCGCACCTTCACCATGCCGATTCTGATCGTTCTGTTCGCGCTCGTCGCATTGATCTGGGGCGCCGTCTATACGTTTCATGCGATCGCCGCGCGCTTCGGCGGCGCCGTCGCGATCGGCGCGGCGGTCGTCGCGGCAGCCGTGATCGCCGCGGCGGTCGCGCGCTGGGCTCGGCGGCGGCGCGACGTCGCGCCGAACACGCGCGAGGACGGCTGGACCCACGTGCTTCGGCGCGCGTGGGGCGATCTGCGCGTATCGGCGACGAAGGGGTTGCTATGGCTGTCGCAGGACGGCGCCGACGGCCGCTACACGCTCACTGATCTGAGCGGCTGTCGCGCGGAAGCGCTCGACGGCCGCTGGTATCTGGTCGTCGCCGTGCGCGACGATCGACGCGCCGAATGGAAGCTGCCGATGGACGACAAGCGCGACGCGCTGCGCTGGGAACGGGTGTTGACGCTCGCGAAGCGGCAGCGCCTGTGAGGTGCGCGCGGTGGGCCGACGCACACGTGGAACGAATCGTCGCGCGATGCGCGAATCGGCAAGCGCCGTCGCGAGCCGCGAACGACGCGGTGCGCCGGGCGGAAGCCCGCCGATGACCGGCGATGGCGACGCGCCGCGCCGGATTTGCCGACGCTCAGGCAACGGCGCGCCGCCCATCGGCTGACGCCTTGAACGTCGCGATCGGACGATACGCATGCCGATCCGAACGAATCGGCGGCGCCTGTCATGGCAGGCGAGCCATATCGAGTTGATGTCCGCCGGCCCATCGGCCGAACACCGAACACCGAACACCGAACACCGAACACCGAACGCAACGAGCATAATCAGGGTCGAAATCGCCGCGCCCGAAATCCACGGAAGAAAAACGCCCGCGCCGCCGAAAACAAGCGGATCGTCCTATCCGCCCCCTGGCGCGCCTGCCACAGTAGCGGCGTCAGCCTTTTCAAACCGGAGTCCAGCGTGGCCGAAACCAACGCCTCCCGCACGCTCACCTTTCGCCCGTTCGCCCAGGACGATGTCGACACCGCCCAGCGCCTGTCCAGCGGCTTCCAGTGGCCGCATCGCGTCGACGACTGGCGCTTCGTCGCGAAGCTCGGCAGCGGCTTCGTCGCCGCGGACGAAAGCGGCGTGATCGGCACCGCGCTCGGCTGGCGCTACGGCGATGCACACGCGTCGCTCGGCATGGTGATCGTCGCGCCGGACCAGCAAGGCCGCGGCATCGGTCGCGCTCTGCTCGCGCGGATCATCGACGATCTCGGCGAGCGCACGACGTTCCTGCACGCGACGCCCGCGGGCGCGCCGCTCTACGCGAAGTTCGGCTTCAAGCCGATCGGCACCATCGAGCAGCATCAGGGCGCCGCGTGCCATCCGCCGCTGATTTCGCTGCCGCCCGGCGAGCGCCTGCGGCCGATCGGCGTCAACGACACGCCGCGCCTCGGCGCACTCGCGTCGCGCGCGTGCGGCTACGACCGCGGCGCCGTGATCGACGCGCTGCTCGACGTCGCGAGCGGAATCGCGCTCGACCGCGACGGCGAGCTGCTCGGCTTCGCGCTGTTCCGCCGCTTCGGCCGCGGTCACGTGATCGGCCCGGTGATCGCGCCGGACGCACTGCGCGCGCAGGCGCTGATCAGCCACTGGCTCGCGCTGCACACCGGCATGTTCGTGCGGATCGACGTGCCAGGCGACAGCGGCCTGACCGGCTGGCTCGAAGGGCTCGGGCTGCGGCACGTCGACTCGGGTCTCGCGATGGTGCGCGGCGAGGCGCCCGAACGCGATCCGTCGCTGCGGCAATTCGCGGTCGTCAATCAGGCGCTCGGCTGATCCCGCGCGATCGCCGCGGCAACCGCACGCTTCATCCGATGACTTTCGTCTACAAGGCCGATCCGGCGCGCGGCGCGCAATGGGCGCGCCTTTTCGCGGAGAAGGCGCCGGACGTCCCGTTCCGTCTGTGGCCGGACGTCGGCGACCCGGCCGCCGTCCGCTATCTGGCCGCGTGGCAGCCGCCCGACGATCCGCTGCGGCTGATGCCGAATCTCGAAGTCGTGTTCTCGGTCGGCGCGGGCGTCGATCAGTTCGATCTGTCGCGCGTGCCCGCGCACCTCCCGGTCGTGCGGATGATCGAGCCGGGGATCGTCGAAGGAATGGTCGAATACGTGACGCAGGCCGTGCTGACGATTCATCGCGACCTGCTCGACTACGCGATGCTGCAACGCATGCAAATGTGGCGAGCGAAGCCCGTGCGCGCCGCCGCGTCGCGGCGCATCGGCGTGCTCGGCCTCGGGATGCTCGGTCAGGCGGTGCTCGACGCGCTGCGCCGCTTCGGCTTTCCTTGCGCCGGCTGGAGCCGCTCGCCGCGCACGCTGGAAGGCGTCGAATGCTACGCGGGCAAAGCGGGGCTCGCCGCGCTGCTCGCGCGCTCGGACATCCTCATTTGCCTGCTGCCGCTCACGCCCGAAACGCGCGGGCTGCTCGACACGCCCGTGTTCGACGCGCTGCCCGACGGCGCGTCGCTGATCCAGGCCGGGCGCGGCCCGCAGCTCGTCGAAGCGGCGCTCCTCGAGGCGCTCGCGTCGGGCAAGCTCGACAGCGCGATCGTCGACGTTGCGGATCCCGAGCCGCTGCCGGCGGGCCATCCGTTCTGGACGCATCCGCGCATCCGGATCACGCCGCACATCGCAAGCGCGACGCGGCCCGACACCGCGGTCGAGGCGGTGCTCGCGAATCTCGCGCGGCATCGCGCGGGAGAGCCGATGGTCGGCGTCGTCGATCGCGCGCGCGGTTATTGAGCGCCTGTCGGGGCGTCTCGCCGATCGCGCTGCGCTCGGCGCGTGGATCCCGGCGCATAGGCACCGGCACCGAGCCTGCACGCCGCGCGCGACGCAACGTGCGATTCCCTCGCTGCCCGCGACGCATTCGCATACCGCGCGCTGCGCCGTGAATACATGCGGCTCACGCATCCGCGCGCACGTTCCGCGACACGACATGCGACCAACACGGCCGCGCGCCCCCTTGCCGCATACGCACGACGCACGTTCCGCCGCGTCCATTCCGCCGCAACCGACGCAGCAGAAAATGCCGTCCCGCCCCGCATAAACGCCGTATCCGTACGTTTCCGCGCGGCAATTGGATGCGCGTGTGAATTGCCCGATCGGTAGCATGGATCCACACCGTTTTGTTCGAACGAGGGCCCGCGCCGCCATGACCATTCCATCGTTGATCGAAGCCGATCGCCAGCATCTGATCCATCCCGTCGTCAGTTACCGCGCGCACGAGGCGCGCGGCGTCACCGTGCTAGATTCCGCCGACGGCGCGCTCCTGCGCGACATCGAAGGCAACGAACTCCTCGACGCGTTCTCGGGCCTCTGGTGCGTGAACGTCGGCTACGGCCGCGACAGCATCGTCAAGGTCGCGACCGAGCAGATGACGCGCCTGCCGTACGCGACCGCGTACTTCCACTTCGGCTCCGCGCCCGCGATCGAGCTCGCCGAGAAGCTGACCGCGCTCGCGCCGAAATCGCTCACGCGCGTCTACTTCACGCTCGGCGGCTCGGACGCCGTCGATTCGGCGCTGCGCTTCATCACGCATTACTTCAACGCGACGGGCCGCCCGCGGAAGAAACACGTGATCGCGCTCGAGCGCGGCTATCACGGTTCGTCGTCGGTCGGCGCGGGGCTCACCGCGCTCGCGACGTTCCATCGCCACTTCGACGTTCCGCAGCCGACCCAGCATCACATCGAATCGCCGTACGCGTACCGCCATCCGGCGGGCGACGACGACGCCGCGCTGATCGCCGCGTCGGTCGCGGCGCTCGAAGCGAAGGTCGCGGAACTGGGCGCCGATCGCGTCGCCGCGTTCTTCTGCGAGCCGGTGCAGGGCTCGGGCGGCGTGATCGTGCCGCCCGTCGGCTGGCTCAAGGCGATGCGCGACGCGTGCAAGCGGCTCGGCATCCTGTTCGTCGCCGACGAAGTCATTACCGGCTTCGGCCGCACCGGCCCGCTCTTCGCGTGCGAGGCCGAAGGCGTCGAGCCCGATCTGATGACGGTCGCGAAGGGCCTGACGGCGGGCTACGCGCCGATGGGCGCGGTGCTGATGTCCGACGAGATCTATCAGGCGATCGCCGACGGCGGCGGCATGGACTCCGCGATCGGTCATGGCCACACGTATTCCGCGCATCCGGTGAGTGCGGCGATCGCGCTCGAAGTGCTGCGCCTCTATCACGAAGACGGGTTGCTCGAAAACGGCATCGCGCACGCGCCGCGCTTCGCGCGCGAGCTCGACGCGCTGCGCGCGCATCCGCTCGTCGGCGACGCGCGCGCGCGCGGGCTGCTCGGCGCGCTCGAGCTCGTCGCCGACAAGACGAGCAAGGCGCGTTTCGATCCGTCGCTCAATCTGTCCGAGCGGATCGCGGCCGCCGCGCACCGCAACCGCGTCGTGTTCCGCGCGTTCAACGACGGCATCCTCGGCTTCGCGCCCGCACTCAGCTACACGGACGGCGATTTCGACCTGCTGTTCTCGCGGCTGCGCACGACGCTCGACGAGGTGCTCGCCGAAGCCGACGTGCAGCGCGCGCTCGAAGCGGCGCACGCGCAGGCCGCTTGACGCCGCGACGCGCGGAGTGTTCCGAATATTCGGGACACTTGGGGAAACGCTGCCTTGTGGCCGCAATTTTGTGACCGTAAAGTAACCGGACGTTTACTCTTCATTTTTCCGACGCCGTGATGATGGGCGATTGCAAGCTGGACAAGATCGATCTGCGCATACTCGCGCAGCTGCAAAAGCGCGGCCGCATCACCAACGTCGAGTTGGCGGATGCGGTCGGCCTGTCGCCGAGCCCGTGCCTGATACGGGTGAAGCGTCTGGAAAAGGCGGGGTATATCGCCGGTTACGGCGCGGACATTCAGCTCGAGAAGCTCGGCGACGTGCAGATCGTGTTCACCGAAGTCACACTCGCCGATCACCGCCGCGAGGACTTCGACCGCTTCGTCGCGGCGATCCGCAACGTCGACAAGATCGTCGAATGCCACCTCGCGAGCGGCGGCTACGACTATTTGCTGAAGTTCGTCACGCGCAGCGTGAGCCACTATCAGACGATCATCGAAGGGCTGCTCGAGCGCAACATCGGCATCGAGAAGTACTTCAGCTACGTGATCATCAAGTCGCCGTTCGTGAAGCGGCACTATCCGCTCGAAGCGCTGTTCGCCGATCGGCATTGATGTGCCGGAAAGCCCGATTTTGCCGGCGTTCGGCGAACGGGCGGCCCGCTTCGGACGCGCCTGCATCAGCTCCCGAAAAATCTCACCTTTGGACGAAAAACGCGCCGGCGCGGGCCGCGAGCGCACCTGCCGGACGCGCGCCGACGGCCGTTCTCGCAGGCTGCCGGGCCACGGCCGCTGTCACTGCGACTGCCGCAGCGGTCGCCGTTCGTCAGAACGTCACGCGCCCTTCGAGATAGAACACGCACGATCCTTCGAGCTCGACGCGCTCGCCGATCAACCGGCAGCGCAGCTCGCCGCCGCGCGGCGACGCCTGATGCGCGCGAAACGCGGTCTTGCCGAGCCGCGCCGCCCAGTACGGCGCGAGCGCGCAATGCGCGCTGCCCGTCACCGGATCTTCCGGCACGCCCTTCGCCGGCGCGAAATAGCGGCTGACGAAGTCGTAGTCGCTGCCGTCCGCGGCCGTCACGATCACGCCGCTGCGATCGAGCGCCGCGAGCGCGGCCATGTCCGGATTCAGCGCGCGCACCGCCTGCACGCTCGCGAGCCTCACGAGATAGACGAACGCGTTCGCCTGCACGTCTTCGAGCGCGGCCGCGCCGAGTGCGCCGGCGAGTTGCGCACGCGCGCCGCTCGGCATGGTCGGCCGGGCCGGGAAGTCCATCCGATAGCCGCTCGGCGTGCGATCGACGGTCAACGGTCCGCTTGCCGTGTCGAACACGACGCGCTCGCGCGCCGGCTCGATCCGCTCCATCACGACGGCGGCGCTCGCGAGCGTCGCGTGCCCGCAAAGCGGCACTTCGACCCGCGGCGTGAACCAGCGCAGCCGGTAATCGGATGCGTGCGGCACGACGAACGCCGTTTCCGCGAGATTGTTCTCCGCCGCGATCGCCTGCATCGCAACGTCGTCCGGAAAGTGTTCGAGCAATACAACGGCTGCGGGATTGCCTGCGAAGCGCCGGTTCGCGAACGCATCGACTTGATAGATGGGCGCCGAGGTCGTCGGGTCAGCCGCGCGGCCGGCATTCGCGTTTCCTGTGTTCACTGCGTTCATCGCGTTCGTCGTTCGGGTCTTGGCAATCGATGGACAAAGGTGAGCGCACGGCGATGCCGACGCTCACGGCAAGCCGTTGCCGCAATGCTCGGCGAAGCCCGGTCGCGCGGCGAGCCGATCGAAGTACGCGGATACCGCCGGGAAATCCGGCTTGTCGAACGGCGTGCGGAGCCAGCGGTTGATCGACAGGCCGATCACGATGTCGGCGAGCGTGTAGTCGGAACCGGCGACGAACGCGCCCGTCGCTTCGAGCCGCGCGTTCAGGATCGCCATGTGCCGCGTCCAGCTCTCGCACGACGCGCGGATTTCCGCTTGATCGCGATGGCTCGGCGCGTTGCGCACGAGCGCGAGGAACGCATAGCTCCACGCGCGGTTCAGCGCGGTCGTCTGCCAATCGAGCCATTGATCGACGCGCGCCCGTCCATGCGGCGCGGCCGGATACAGATGCGCGCCGCCGTACTGGTTCGCCAGATAGCGGACGATTGCGTTCGATTCCCAAAGCACGAAATCGCCGTCCACGAGCACCGGCACGAGGCCGTTCGGGTTCAGCGCGAGGAATTCGGGCGTCTGCGTCGACCGGAAGCCTGCGCCCCAGTCTTCGCGTTCGAACCCAAGCTGCAATTCGGCGCACGTCCACAGCACCTTGCGGACGTTGATTGACGGCGCCTTACCGAGCACTTTCAGCATGACGAACCACCTCGTTCGATGAAAACTCCGACGATTGTAGAGGCGCACGCGCGATGCCGACAGGTACGGTTCGCTGCGCGCGGACCGATGCGCTTGCAAGCCGCGCGCAAGCGTCTTTGCGATTCCGCCGGCGTCACCAGACGCGCGGCACGAGCCGCCAGCGCACGCGCTCGCAATACGCACGATAGCCGTCGAGGTGCACGCTCAAGTAGCGCTCTTCGTCGATGAGCCGCGCGACGACGCCCGCCGCGAGCACCGCGGCGAACGGCCAGGCCCATGCCGACTGCGCGGCGATCGGGCTCCCGAAAAATATCACCATTGCGCCGGAGTACATCGGGTGACGAACGAAACGGTACGGGCCCGACGAGATCACCGTCTGCCCGCGCTTGACCTCGACGATGCTCGACGCGAAGCGGTTCTCGCGCAGCACCGCGAAGCAGATCGCGAAGCCCGCGATCACGAGCGCGTTGCCGAACACGACCGCGCGCCAATCGACGGGCATCCGAGCGACGCGCCATTCGGCGCCCATCGCGACGACGAGCCCGAAGCTCGCGATGCTCACGATGCCGAGAATGATCTTCTGGCTGAGCTCGCGCTCCGCGCGCACGCCGACGCGCATCCGGCTCTCGACGAGCGCCGGATCGTGCTTGAGAAAATAGAGGGCGAGCAAGGTCGTGGCCCCGGAGAACACGAGCCAGTAGATCCAGCCCTGCCAGTAACGCAGCGAGCCCGCCGACGCGAAGATCAGCACGGCGAGCGCCGCGACGAAACGCGCCTGCGCGCCGAGCGCGCGCTTCGATAGCGTGTTCATTGCAGGTTCCTCCTTCTAGTGACGCGCGACGTCGGCAGGCTTTGCGTCATGCGTCATGCGTCGTGAGTCATGCGTCACGCATCGCGCGTCGATTCGCGAGTCGACGTCGGTTGCCGGTTGATCGGTCAGTTAGTTGCGCAAGCATCTGCGGTTGCAAGCCGAACACCGACCATCGCGCATCGATCATTGCCCGCCGATCGTTACGCGTCGATCAACGCCCGGTTCTTGCCGCATGCCCGTTCGCCGTTCGCCGTTCGCCAGACGATTATCCGCCGTTCGCGTATTTGTTCAGATGTGCGAACGCATCGGCCAGAAAATCGACGCACACGCGCACCTTCGCCGAAGCCGCGAGCCGCGCCGGATAGACGGCCCACACGTTCGCCGGCTGAATCGCATCGGGCAGCACGCGCTTGAGCTCGCCGCTCGCGAGCAGCGGCCCCGCTTCCCAGATCGAGCGCAGCACGATTCCGCGTCCGGCAAGCGCCCATTGCACGGCGACCTCGCCGTGATTCGTCGACAACGCGCCGCCGACCTTCACCGACGACGTCTCGCCGCGCGTCGTGAGCCGCCATACGCCGAACGGATGATCGCGCTCCTTGATCGCGAGGCACTGATGCGCGGCGAGATCCGCGAGCTGGCGCGGCGTGCCGTATCGCGCGAGATACGCGGGCGACGCGCACAGCACCCGGTAGTTCGTCGCGAGCCGCTTCGCGATCAGGTGATCGGCGATCTCGTCGCCGATCCGGATGTCGAGATCGAAGCCTTCGCCCGCGACGTCGACGAGCCGGTCGAACAGATCGAGCCGCACGTTGAGCTGCGGATAGCGCTCGTTGAAGTTGAGCAGCGCGGGAGCGAGCACGTGCCGGCCGAAGCCGAAGCTGCTCGAGATCCGCAGCGTGCCGCGCGGGACGTTGCGGGTCGTCGACACGTCTTCGACGAGATGGTCGACGTCGTCGAGGATCTTCTCGGTCCACGCATAGACGCGCTCGCCGGCCTCCGTCACCGCGACGCGGCGCGTCGAGCGGTGCAGCAGCCGCGTGCCGAGCTGCTTTTCGAGCAGCGCGACGCGCTTGCTGACGTACGCGGGCGACACCGCGAGCTGCTCGGCGGCCGCGCTGAAGCTCGCGAGCCGCACGACGACGCTGAAAACGCGCAGGTCGTCGAGGTTCGGCGCATTGTTCACGATTCGTGGAAAGTCGATTAACCGAATGGCCGATTTTAATCCTGTCAGAAATAAATAAAATGCGTGGATCGACAATGGCGCGCGTCCCGGCGACCGCGCCCCTTATGCCGCTCGCGCCCGGCTCTGCCGATGCGGACGGCTCGACACGACGAGGAATCCAGCATGAATGACAAGGTATACAAGATCGCCGTCATCCCCGGCGACGGGATCGGCGTGGAAGTGATGCCCGAGGGGCTGCGCGCGCTCGACGCGGTGAGCCGCCGCTTCGGCCTGCGCTTCGAATACAAGCCGATCGAATGGGCGAACTGCGACTACTACGCGAAGCACGGCCGGATGATGCCCGACGACTGGAAAACGCAACTTTCCGGCATGGACGCGCTGCTGTTCGGCGCGGTCGGCTGGCCCGAGACGGTGCCGGATCACGTGTCGCTGTGGGGGTCGCTGCTCAAGTTCCGCCGCGAATTCGATCAATACATCAATCTGCGTCCCGCGCGCCTGTTCGACGGCGTGCCGTGCCCGCTCGCCGGCCGCAAGGCGGGCGACATCGATTTCATGATCGTCCGCGAGAACACCGAAGGCGAGTATTCGGCCGTCGGCGGCGCGATGTTCGAAGGCACCGACCGCGAATTCGTCGTCCAGCAGGCGGTGTTCACGCGGCTCGGCACCGAGCGCGTGATGAAGTTCGCGTTCGAGCTCGCGCAGCGCCGCGCGAAGCAGCTCACCGTCGCGACGAAGAGCAACGGCATCGCGATCAGCATGCCGTGGTGGGACGCGCGCGCGGCGGAGATGGCCGCGCGCTATCCGGACGTCGCGTGGGACAAGCAGCACATCGACATCCTGTGCGCGCGCTTCGTGATGCAGCCGGACCGCTTCGACGTCGTCGTCGCGTCGAATCTGTTCGGCGACATCCTGTCCGACCTCGGCCCCGCATGCACCGGCACGATCGGCATCGCGCCGTCGGCGAACCTGAACCCCGAGCGCAAGTTTCCGTCGCTGTTCGAGCCGGTGCACGGCTCCGCGCCGGACATCGCGGGCAAGCACGTCGCGAATCCGATCGCGATGATCTGGTCGGCCGCGATGATGGTCGATTTCCTCGGCGAAGGCGTCGGCCGCGCCCGCGAAGCGCACGACGCGATCGTCGCCGCGATCGAGCACGTGCTGAAGCACGGCCCGCGCACGGGCGATCTGGGCGGCCGCGCGTCGACGAGCGAAGTCGGCGACGCGATCGTCGCGCATCTGCTCGGCTGATCGCCGCGCGTCGTCTCAACCGCATCGCGTCGTCAGGATTCGCATCATGTCGCTTACGCTGTCCCGCCCCGAACTCATCCGCACCGGCAACCTGATCGACGGCGAATGGCGTCCCGCCGCATCGGGCAGCCGCTATGCCGTCTCCGATCCGGCCGCGCTCGACGTGATCGCCGAAGCCGCCGACAGCGGCGCAGACGATGCGCGCGCCGCCACCGATGCCGCCGCGCGCGCGCTGCCCGCATGGCGCGCGACGACCGCGCGCGAGCGCGCCGCGATCCTGCGCGCGTGGCACGCGGCGATCGTCTCGCATACCGAAGACCTCGCGCGCCTGATGTCGCGCGAGCAGGGCAAGCCGCTCACCGAGGCGCGCGGCGAAGTCGCGTACGGCGCGTCGTACGTGCAGTGGTTCGCCGAGGAAGCGACGCGCGCGTACGGCGACCTCATTCCGCAGCAGCAGCGCGGCAAGCGGATGAGCGCCGTGAAGGAGCCGATCGGCATCGTCGCGGCGATCACGCCGTGGAACTTCCCGCTCGCGATGATCGCGCGCAAGATCGCGCCCGCGCTCGCGGCGGGCTGCACGGTCGTCGCGAAGCCGGCCGAGGACACGCCGCTCACCGCGCTCGCGCTCGCGTTTCTCGCGATGGAAGCAGGCGTGCCGCCGGGCGTGCTGAACATGATCTCGGCGTCGCGCGAGCGCGGCGTCGAAGCGGCCGGCGACTGGCTCGCCGACGCGCGCGTGCGCAAGATCACGTTTACCGGCTCGACGCCCGTCGGCAAGTTCCTCGCGCGCGAATCGGCGGCGACGCTCAAGAAGCTGTCGCTCGAACTGGGCGGCAACGCGCCGTTCATCGTGTTCGACGACGCCGATCTCGACGCGGCCGCCGACGGCCTGATGGCCGCGAAGTTCCGCAACGGCGGACAGACCTGCGTGTGCCCGAATCGCGTCTACGTGCAGGACGGCGTGTACGACGCGTTCGCGGCGCGCGTCGCCGCACGCGTGAGCGCGCTGCGCGTCGCGCCGGCAACCGACTCCGCCGCGCAGATCGGCCCGATGATCAACGCGCGCGCGGTCGACAAGATCGCGCGCCACGTCGACGACGCCGTCACGCGCGGCGCGCGCGTGCTGACGGGCGGCCGGCGCCTCGCCGAGCTCGGCCCGCATTTCTATGCGCCGACCGCGCTCGCCGACGCCGCGCCCGGCATGCAGCTCTGCGGCGAGGAGACGTTCGGACCGGTAGTTGCGTTGTTCCGCTTCTCGACCGAGGACGAAACGATCGCCGCCGCGAACGACACGCCGTACGGCCTCGCCGCATACTTCTACACGCAGAACGTACGAAGGATCGCGCGCGTGTCGTCGCGGCTCGAGGCGGGCGTCGTCGGCATCAACGAAGGCGCGCTCGCGAGCGAAGCGGCGCCGTTCGGCGGCGTCAAGGAATCGGGCTACGGCCGCGAAGGATCGCGCTACGGGCTCGACGACTATCTCGCGATCAAATATCTGTGCGAAGGCGGCCTCGATTGACACCGCTCATGATCGAACGTGCGTGCAATCGCATGAAACCGCTCACCGAACGACATCGCGTGCATGGCGGCGGGCGTGCTCGCGATCGCGCACGCCCGTTCCGCCCGTGAACCGCCGCGACGTTTTCATCGACTCCCGAAAAAGCTCACCATGACCGAATCGGCTCCCGTATTTCCTCACTATTCGATCGAGGTCGACTTTCCGAACCTCGATGCGCATCGTGCCGGCAATGCCGGCGTCGACTACGTTCATCGCTTCGATTCGGGTGCGCCCGGCCCGCACGTGATGATCAACGCGCTCACGCACGGCAATGAAGTGTGCGGCGCGATCGTCGTCGATGCGCTGCTGAAGATGGGACTGCGTCCGCGCCGCGGCGTGCTGACGCTGTCGTTCGCGAACGTCGCCGCGTACGAGCGCTTCGATCCGGCCGAGCCCGACGCCGCGCGCTTCGTCGATCAGGATTTCAATCGCGTATGGATGCCGATCGTGCTCGACGATCTGTCGAAGCGCTCGGTCGAGCTCGATCGTGCTCGCGCGCTGCGGCCGTTCGTCGACGAAGCCGACTGGCTGCTCGACCTGCACTCGATGCATGAGCGCAGCGCGCCGCTGATCGTCGCGGGGCCGCTCGACAAAGGCACGGAGCTCGCGCTGCAGATCGGCGCACCGCCGACCGTGATTCGCGACGAAGGCCATCCGGAAGGCAGGCGGATGCGCGATTACGGCGGCTTCGGCGATCCGGCGAGCGCGAAGAATGCACTCCTCATCGAATGCGGCCAGCATTGGGAAGCGCAGGCGGTGGCGGTCGCGCGCGACAGCACCGCGCGCTTCTTGGTCGCATCGGGCATCGTCGACGGGCGGGATCTGCCCGCCGGCTGGTTCCAGCCGCTCGCGAAGACGATGCGGATCGTCCAGGTGACGGAGCCCGTCGTCGCGACGAGCTACGACTTCCGTTTCGCCGATGCGTACACCGGCCTCGAGCATTTCGCGGAAGCGGGTGAGGTGATCGGCTGGTCGGACGGTGCGCCCGTCACGACGCCGTATCCGGACTGCGTGCTCGTGATGCCTTCGCTGCGTCAGTTGCGTCCCGGCGTGACCGTCGTGCGGCTCGGCCATCTCGAACGCGAGATGCCGCAGCGAGGGTGATGCGGGCGGTGTGCGGCATCGCGCTGCGCGAAGCGGCGATGTGCGGTGCGATGTGGCGTGAAGGGCTGCGAAGCTTTGCTTCGCAGCGCCGCCTAGCTTCGAATCCCGAGTGCCGAGCTGTGAGCGCTGAGCGCCGGATGTCCGGCGCTTGGCGCAGCGCGATGCCGCACACCGCCCGCCGTCGCTCAAAGCCCGAGATCCGACAGGCTCGGATGATCGTCGGGCCGGCGGCCGAGCGGCCAGTGGAACAGGCGGTCCGCTTCGCGGATCGGCATGTCGTTGATGCACGCATGCCGATGCGCCATCAGGCCGTTCTCGTCGAACTCCCAATTTTCGTTGCCGTACGAGCGGAACCAGTTACCCGCGTCGTCGTGCCATTCGTACGCGAAGCGCACCGCGATCCGGTTGCCGGTGAACGCCCACAATTCCTTGATCAGCCGATAGTCGAGCTCGCGCGTCCATTTGCGGCGCAGCAGCCCGACGATCTCCGCGCGGCCCGTGGCGAACTCCGCACGGTTGCGCCATTTGCTCCGCGGCGTATAGGCGAGCGACACCCGCTCGGGATCGCGCGTGTTCCAGCCATCTTCAGCAGCCCGAACTTTTTGTATCGCGGTTTCGCGCGTGAACGGCGGGACAGGCGGGCGGATTTCGGTTGAATCGGACATCGGGTTCTCCAGATTGAGGACGTGAAAAGGCCTGCCCGGCTCGCCGGTGGACGGCGGGCAGGTCGGGGCACTGCGATTCGATCGATTGAAAACGGAGTGAGGCGTCAGCCGGACCGGTTCGGCAATGTCGCTTCGAGCAGCAGCTCCGCCGCCGCCCGTGCGTCGCGCGCAGCCGTCGCGTCGCCGCTCACGAGCGCGACACCGATCGCGCCGTCGATCAGCACGAGCCACTGACGCGCGAGCCTTGCGACGTGCCGCCGGTCCGCGCCGGTTTCGGCCGCGTATGCGTCGAGCTGCTCGCGCACGAATGCAAGCAGACGCTCCTTGTGCTCGCGCACGACGACGCGAATCGGATCGTCCGGATGTTCGATCTCGCCCGCCGCGTTCAGGAACGCGCAGCCATGGAAATCCGGCTGCTCGAACCATTCGCGCAGCACGTCGAACATGCCGACGAGCCGCGCGCGCGGCGACTTGCCGCGCTGTTCCGTCGCGTCGACGAACCACGTCATCCAGCGTTCGTCGCGCCTTTCGAGTGCGGCGGCGACGAGCGCCTCCTTCGATTCGAAGTGCGTATAAAAGCTCTTGCGCGCGGCGCCCGACAGCTTGACGATCGCGTCGACGCCCGTCGCGTGAATGCCGCCCGCATAGATCAGCGTCTCGGCCGCGTCGAGCAGGCGCTCGCGCGCACTACCGGCAGGGGAAAGGTCTGGTTTCGTGTTCATGCGTTTACGGTAGAACGATCATTCTCCTTTGTCAACCTCGAATCGATGCGCTATCGTCTTCGCACGCATTCGACAAAAGAGGTCTGGATGAGGCCGGCAAGATGGGCAGGATGGATCGCATGTGCAATTGCGATCGCGGGAACAGCGGCAGGCTGCACGCCGCTGCGGGTCGTCACGCATAGCGTATCGACGGCGGAAGCCGCCGTACCGGCCGGCCGCTACTCGCTCGATCCGCACCACTGGAGCATCGTGTTCGACGTCGACCACTTCAAGTATTCGCGTTTCACGATGCGCTTCGATCGCGCGAGCGCGCAACTCGACTGGCGCACGGGCGGGCTCGCAGACAGCGGCGTGACGGCGTCGATCGATGCGGCGAGCGTCGACACCAACGTGCCGCTGCTCGACAAGCTCGTCGCGGGCGCCGATGCGTTCGACGCCGTCCGCCATCCGCAAATCCGTTTCGACAGCACGCGCTTCACGCGCACGAGCGCGACGCAAGGCACGCTGACCGGCAACCTGACGATCCGCGGCGCGACGCATCCCGTCACGCTCGCCGTCACGTTCAACGGCTACGGCCGCAATCCGCTGACGAAGCAGGACACGCTCGGCTTTTCCGCGAGCGGCACGTTCAGCCGCGCGCAATTCGGCGTGACGAGCTGGTACCCGGCCGTCGGCGACGACGTGCGCGTGCACATCGAAGCGGAGTTCGTCAAGGAAGGCGAAACGCCCGCGCAATGACGGGCCGGGACACGCCGATGACGTGCCATATCTTTCGCGACGCGTGACGTTTGCGGCGAGCGTCATGCATCGCACCGCACGTCTCCTCATCGAAATTTTTTACGACATTTTTTCTTGAAGGGCTCGCTCGCGACTCCCTACACTGCGGACAACCGTCGAGGTTTGGGAGGTGTCATGCAGCAGCAGCGAGCGAAGACCGAACGACCCGCGCACTTCGCCTGTGCGACTCGCGTGGATGGCCGCGTCGTGCTGAGACGTTTCGATCCGGCGCAAGACTCGTACGACGAGCTGACCGCGCTGTTGCATCGCGCGTTCGCTCGGCTCGGCCGGATGGGGCTCAATTGCCCGTGTGTCGATCAGCCGGCCGCCGTCACGCGGCAGCGCGCGCTTGCGGGCGAATGCTTCGTCGCCGTCTGCAACGGCCATCTCGTCGCGACGATGACGCTTCATGCGTGCGACCCGTCATCACCGTGCGAGCTCTATCGCCGCGGCAACGTCGCAACGCTTCGGCAATTCGGCGTCGATCCGGTCTGGCAAGGGCGCGGCATCGGCCGATCGTTGCTCGCATTCGCCGCGCATTGGGCGGCCGCACGCGGCTACCGGCGCCTCGCGCTCGACACGCCGCAGCCCGCCGCGCATCTCGTCGACTTCTACACACGCCAAGGATTCCGAATCGTCGACGTGATGCATTTCTCGGGAAAGGGCTACGACAGCGCGATCCTCAGCAAGCCGGCAGCGGTATCGCCTTCGTACGCATCGAAGGCTCGCGAACTGCCGCTTGCGCCGACACCGCTCGAATACGCCGCATGAAGTCCGACGACGAGGTGCGCCGACGCGATCGCGCATGCGAGCCCAGCGAACGGGACGTGCGCAAGTTCGCACACGTGAAGGCCGCGATGCGCGTGCGCGGTCTCGCCAAAGTAGTGTTCATCACGATCGCGACGAGTCAGGCGTTGACGGCGGCGTTCGCGAGCCTCGTGCACGTCGTCGGCTGCGACGTGGAACCGGGTCCGCTGCTTCTCTTCAACTTCGTCAGTTGCGCGCTCGTCAGCTTCTGGCTGCAAACCGATGCGCAGCGCGCCTATCTCGAAGCGCAGTCAAGCGGGCGTCTGCGCAAACCGCCGAATGCCGATGCCCTGCCCGACGTTCCTCTCGATTGCCCGAAACGTTGGCTCGTCATCCTGAATATCGAACTGAATCCAAATTTGCTCGACGATGCGCGGTGACGCGCGAGCCGTCATCGCGAATCGGCTCCGTATCGAAATGTTGACGCTTTGTTTACGCCCGTCGCGTCACTCTTTCGAACGATTTGATATCGGCCGCGCTGTAATGGAGACGTGAAGCGCGGCCGAACCGACGGTCGAAGCGGGAGAATCAATGCCGACCTACGCCTATCTGCAAATCGGCCTTTTCGTCGCGGTACTGACGTTGCTCGTCAAGCCGCTCGGGGGCTGCATCGCTCGTATCGCGGACGGCGATCCTCCATGGCCGATGCGAATGCTGCGGCCCGTCGAGCGATGGGCATATCGCGCGGCGGGCATCGACCCCGAACAGGGAATGAGCTGGAAAACCTACGCAGTCGCGCTGCTGCTGTTCAGTCTGCTCGGCACGATCGCACTCTATGCATTGCAACGCGCGCAGCATCTGCTGCCGCTCAATCCGCAGGCACTTCCCGCCGTCAGCGCCGATTCGGCGTTCAACACGGCCGTCAGCTTCGCCACCAACACGAGCTGGCAATCCTACGCGGGCGAAACGACGCTCAGCTATTTGAGCCAGATGGGCGGCATCGCCGTGCAGAGCTTCTTGTCCGCCGCCACCGGCATCGCCGTGCTGTTCGCGTTGATCCGAGGCCTCGCGACGCGCGGCGCCGGCACCGTCGGCAACCTATGGGCCGATCTCACGCGCGCAACGCTGTACATCCTGATTCCGCTGTCCGCGCTATTTGCCGCTGCGTTCATCGCGCAAGGCTCGATCCAGAATTTCTCCGCGTATCGCACCGTTCGCACGATCCAGAGCGCGACCTGGCCGCAGCCAGTGCTCGACGCAAGCGGCGCGCCGCTGCACGACGCCGCGGGCCAGGCGATCACGCACACGACGACGAGCAGCGAGCAGCTTCTGCCGATGGGCCCAGTCGCATCGCAGGAGTCGATCAAGCTGCTGAGCGGCGACGGCGGCGGCTTCTTCAACGCGAACTCCGCGCATCCGTTCGAAAACCCGACGCCGCTCAGCAACTTCCTGCAGATGCTCGCGCTCGTGCTGCTGCCGGCTGCGCTGTGCCACACGTTCGGCGCGATGGTTGGCGACACGCGTCAGGGCTGGGCGATCTATGCGGCGATGCTCGCGATGTTCGTCGCGCTTGCGGCAGTGACGACACGCGCCGAGCAGGCGGGCAGCGCAATGCTCTCGGCACCCGCCGTCGACACGCGCGCATCGGCGTCGATGCCGGGCGGCAACCCGGAAGGGAAGGAGACGCGCTTCGGGATCGTGTCGTCGGCGCTCTATGCGACGCTCGCGACGGCGAGCGGCGACGGCGCAGTCGACGCGATGCACGATTCGCTCACGCCGATCGGCGGGCTCGTGCCGATGGCGCTGATGCAAACCGGCGAAGTCGTGTTCGGCGGCCCCGGCTCTGGACTTTTCGGGATGCTGGCGCACGCGATGCTCGCCGTGTTCGTTGCGGGATTGATGATCGGCCGCGCGCCCGAATATCTCGGCAAGAAAATCGACCCGCACGACATGAAGCTCGTTGCGATCGCGATCCTCGCGACACCGCTCGTCGTGCTCGTCGGCACGGCCGTGTCGGTGTTGCTGCCGGACGGCGTCGCAGGCATCGCGAATCCCGGCGCGCACGGCTTCAGCGAGATCCTCTACGCGTTCACGTCGGCGGCGAACAACAACGGCAGCGCGTTCGCGGGCCTCGCCGCCAATACGCCGTTTTACAACACGGCGCTCGCGGCGGCGATGTGGCTCGGCCGCTTCGCGACGATCGTGCCGGTGCTCGCGCTCGCCGGCTCGCTCGCGCCGAAGGTGCGGCGCGCGGCCGGCCCCGGCACGCTGCCGACGCACGGACCGCTCTTCGTGGTCGTGTTGGTCGGCACGATCCTGTTGATGACGTTGCTGACGTATCTGCCTGCGCTCGCGCTCGGGCCGATCGTCGAGCAGGTGGTGACGGGGGCTGTGCATTGAATGCCGATCGACGCTCGCCGGCTAGCCGCATGCGGCCCGCGAATCATCATTCGCAGTCCATAGTTCGACGTGACTCGCGGCCCGGCGCGCCGCCGAGCCTCGCCATCGACGTCACACCGTCCAGTCGAGAATCACCTTGCCGCTTTCGCCCGACAGCATCGCCGCAAAGCCTTTCTCGAACTCGTCGACCGGAAAGCGATGCGTGAGGATCGGCGACAGGTCGAGTCCGCTCTGCAGCATCGCGACCATCTTGTACCAGGTCTCGAACATCTCGCGCCCGTAGATGCCCTTGATCTCGAGGCCCTTGAAGATCACCTGGTTCCAGTCGATCGCGGTCTGCGCGGGCGGAATCCCGAGCAGCGCGACCTTGCCGCCGTGGTTCATCGCCTCGAGCAGCGACGTGAACGCGCTCGGCACGCCCGACATCTCGAGCCCGACGTCGAAGCCTTCCGTCATGTGCAGATCGGCCATCACGTCGTGCAGCGATTCGCGCGAAACGTTCACCGCGCGCGTCGCGCCCATCTTGCGCGCGAGATCAAGGCGATAGTCGTTGATGTCGGTAATGACGACGTTGCGCGCGCCGACGTGCTTCGCGATCGCCACCGCCATCACGCCGATCGGCCCTGCGCCCGTGATCAGCACGTCCTCGCCGACGAGATTGAACGACAGCGCCGTGTGCGTCGCGTTGCCGAACGGATCGAAGATCGCGGCGAGATCGTCGGAGATCTCGGGCGGAATCCTGAACGCATTGAACGCGGGAATCGCGAGATACTCGGCGAACGCGCCTTCGCGATTCACGCCGACGCCGACCGTGTTGCGGCACAAATGACGCCGCCCCGCGCGGCAGTTTCGACAGAAGCCGCACGTGATGTGGCCTTCGCCGGACACGCGGTCGCCGATCGAGAAGCCGCGCACTTCCTGGCCCATCTCGACGATCTCGCCGACGTACTCGTGTCCGACGTGCATCGGCACCGGGATCGTCTTCTGCGCCCAGTCGTCCCACTTCCAGATGTGGATGTCGGTGCCGCAGATCGCCGTGCGGCGAATCTTGATCAGGACGTCGTTGTGACCGACCTCGGGCTTCTTCACACGTGTGAGCGTGAGGCCCGGCCCACGTTCGAGCTTGGCAAGCGCTTTCATCGCAGGGCCTCCGTCAAATGACGCCGAGCGTCTTGCCGACGCGCACGAACGCGTCGACCGCCCGATCGATCTGCTCGGGCGTGTGCGCGGCGCTCATCTGCGTGCGGATCCGCGCGCGGCCGCGCGGCACGACCGGATACGAGAAGCCGATCACGTAGACGCCTTCGGCGAGGAGCGCATCCGCCATGTTCGATGCGACCTGCGCGTCGCCGAGCATCACCGGAATGATCGGATGCTCGCCCGGCACGAGCGTGAAGCCCGCCGCGCTCATCTTCTCGCGGAAGCGCGCGCCGTTCGCGCGCACGCGTTCACGCAGCCGCGCGCCTTCGTCGCTTGCGAGCAGCTCGAGCACCTTCAGCGACGCGGCCGCGATGCTCGGCGTCAGCGTGTTCGAGAACAGATAGGGGCGCGAGCGCTGCCGCAACAGCTCGACGATCTCGCGCCGCGCGGCGACGTAGCCGCCCGACGCGCCGCCCAGCGCCTTGCCGAGCGTGCCCGTGACGATGTCGACGCGGCCCTCGACGCCGCAGTATTCGGGTGTGCCGCGGCCGTGCTCGCCGATGAAGCCGACCGCGTGCGAATCGTCGACCATCACGAGCGCGCCGTAGCGGTCGGCCAGGTCGCAGACGCCCTTCAGGTTCGCGATGATGCCGTCCATCGAGAACACGCCGTCGGTCGCGATCAGCTTGAAGCGCGCGCCCGCCGCGTCGGCCTCGCGCAGCTTCGCTTCGAGATCGGCTAGGTCGTTGTTCTTGTAGCGAAAGCGCTTCGCCTTCGACAGCCGGACACCGTCGATGATGCTCGCGTGATTCAGCTCGTCGCTGATGATCGCGTCGCTTTCGTCGAGCAGCGTCTCGAACAGGCCGCCGTTCGCATCGAAGCAGCTCGAATACAGAATGCAGTCGTCGGTTTTCAGGAACGCGGAGAGGGCAGCCTCGAGCTGCTTGTGCACGGTCTGCGTGCCGCAGATGAAGCGCACCGACGCCATTCCGAACCCGTCCTGCTCGAGCGCCGCCTGCGCGGCAGCGATGAGGCGCGGATCGTCCGCTAGGCCCAGATAGTTGTTCGCGCAGAAATTCAGCACGTGCGCGCCGCCGGCAAGCCGGATGTCGGCCGCCTGAGGGCTCGCGATCTCGCGCTCGGTCTTGTAGAAACCGTCCGCGCGAATCTGGTCGAGGGTGCCGCGTAGATGGGCGAGAAAGGCATCACGCATTGCATAAGCTCCTGATATGGGCGGCAAGCCTCGGCGCTCGTCCGCGCTCGTGGCGGCGGTAAAGCAGCTTGCTACTGTTATAGTCGGCCGTTGGGTTTAGCGTATTTTTCCTGTATTTCGAACTAAAATTCGAAATACCGAACAACTCTAAGCGAACGGAATTCAAATGGCAAGCTCTTCCGGCGCGCGGCGCACGGCCGCGCCCGCCGCCACCGGCGCCACGCCGCCGCGGGTCGGCGAGCAAATCCAGCGCCTGCGCAACGAGCGCAAGCTGACGCTCGACGATCTGTCGCGCGCGGCGGGCGTGTCGAAATCGATGCTGTCGGAGATCGAGCGCGACAAGGCGAATCCGACGATCGCCGTCGCGTGGCGGCTCACGAATGCACTCGGCATCAGCCTCGACGAACTGTTCGCGCAGCCGAAGGCACCCGAGACGATCCGCGTCGACGGCCCGCACGACATCCCGACGCTCGCCGGCCACGACGCGCAATACCAGTTGCGCGTCTGGGGCCCGATCGAGCTCGCCGGTAAATTCGAGTGGTACGAGCTGACGCTGCCGGCAAACGGCGCGCTCGTGTCGAATCCGCACGAGCCGGGTACGCGCGAGCATCTGACGGTACTGAACGGCTCGGTCGAAATCGAAGCGGCGGGCATCGCGCGGCGCCTGAAGGCGGGCGACACCGCGCGCTACGCGGCCGACGGGCCGCACGCGATCCGCAATGCGGGCAAGAGTGAAGCGAAAGCGCTCCTCGTCGTGATCCATCGATAGTCCGGCGTCTAGTCGACCAGGCAGCCAGTTGCGCAAAATACTGTATATTTGTACAGTATACGCAAAACAGGAGCCCGCGATGACCGAACAGGATTTGGCCGCGCTCAGCTTCAAGGCTGCGGCGCACGATATGGAAACGATTGTCCGCTACATTGCCGAGCGCTATCTCCGGCAAGGCGTTCCGTTGACATGGCGGCTCCTGCATGCGATCGAGGCCGAAGCGCTTGCCGATCTCGGCTTCGCGAGCCGTCACGATCCGATGGTGCGCTGCCTTTTCGACCGTCCGGCCGAACTGTGCTTTCCCGAGACAGACGATCTCGTCGACTTCGGGCAATCGAACGCGCTGCCCGCGGTGTTTTCGTTCGCGGTCGCCGCGTACGAGCGAGCCGCGAACGCGCAGAACGGCGCAAAAAAGGCGCCGGCGCGCGCCGCGCGCGTGTCACGCGCGTGGGGCGACTAGGCGGCCGAGTCCGGCCGAGCGCCGAGCGCTCGCGCCTCGCACGCACGCACGCACGACGATCGATTGCCGGCAGCGAGATGTCGGCCGCACGCTCGCCGCCTACGCCTACGCCTACGCGAAGCCCTTTATTGAGCGAACGCGACACGCTATGATTAATCCGCAACTAACGGAATGAATGACATGTCGCCGCCCATTCTGACGAGTTCCTCTCCGCCGCCCGACATACCGGGCGATCTATTCGACCGCGACACGTCGGATTGGCTCAGCCATCCGGACACGGCATTCGACGCCTGGCTGGCAGCCCAGGAATTTCGCCGCTCGTCGGCCGACGTCTATCGCGCGCAATGGGGCGCGTTTCTCAGTTGGCTCGCGAAACGACAGAAGAACCTCGCGACGGTCGATACCGAGACGATCGCACACTTCGTCAGCGAACTGCCGATCAAGAAGACACAAAGAGTCCGCTATTTAAGGCTCATCGAGCGCGTGCTCGATCACGTGCGCAAGAGCGAATTCGGCTCGACGAATCCTGCCCGCTTCATTGCTCAGGATGGCGAAGCAACGTGGCGCAGCGCGCGCGACAACGAGCCGACGAGTTTTCTGGCGCCCGCCGAACGCGCCGCGTTGCTCGCGTATCTGTTTTCCCCGCTGCCGGCAATGGGCGCGGCACTCTGGAAAGAACGCCGCGATCGCGCGCTTATCGCCGCATTCCTCGGCGGCGGATTGAAAACCGGCGAGGCTCGCGCACTTACGATTAGTTGCGTGAAACTTGGATCGACGATGCTGACGATCCCAGCCTCGCAGCCAGAATTCACGCGCGAAACGCATCTTGCGTCGTTCGCGATCGCGCTATTCGACGCATGGCTCGCCGAACGCCAACGCTGTGGCATTCCGGGCGAGCTCGTCTTTCCCGCGTCGCAGTCCGGCCGGCCGATGCACAAGGCGACGATGCTGCGTGCAGTCGATGCGATCATCGATGCAGCCGACATCGCGCAGTCTCGCACCGCGCGCGCCAGTCCACAGACGTTGCGCAACACGTTCGCGGCCGAACTGTTCGAAAACGGTGTCGACCCGGAGAAAGTTGGGCAGTGGCTGGGGTTCGCGCAGCCGATTTCATCGAATCGACTGCATCGGGCGTGGAAAAATTGGCGGGAAAGCCTCGCGAACGCGCTGCCGGACGCTGATTCGCTTGCCGACGAGGTGCCGCTCGCGTCAAGCCAGACTTGAAATCGCGGCTTTCCGACTCCCGAAAATCCTCACCTTTTGACTCCCGATTTTCCTCACCTTTGAGAAAATCGGCGGCTTCCGTCACGATATCCGAGAGAAATAGGCGGCCGCCGCGAAGCGCGACGGTCGCGCTCCCGACGCGTGCTCACATTCGGGACAGAGCAATTCGTAGCCGTCGGCGTCATGCGACAGTTCGGGTTCGCCGTCGCCGCACTTCGGACAGCGCGCGGGCAACGACACCTGTTGGTCAAGCGACGTGCCGATCGCATCGAACGCCGCCGCGTCGAGACTGCCGGCGTCCGCCAGGCGGCGAATCAGCGCCGCGATCTCGGGCGTCATGCCCTGACTGGCGCGCAAGGTCCGTGCCTCCTTGACTGCGGCGGCCAATTCATCGCCTTGCTCGTGCAACTGGGCGTCGAGCTGGTCCGCACGCGCCTTCGCTGCGCTCAGTTGCTGCAGAAAATCGAATTCCTTGCGGTTGACGTCGCGCAGCCCCTGCTGATAAGTCGATGCCATGCTGCGCAACGAGTCGAGCTCGACGAGCATCGGCTTCACGCGACGTTCGGCTTCCGCGATCGCATCCTTGATTTGCTGCGCGTAGTGCTCGGTGTTTTCTCGCAACTCGGCGTGCAATGCGTCGATCCGCTCGCGTAGCGCCGCGTTTTGGCCTTGTTCAGTCTCAAGACGCTGATTCAGCAGCGCATTTTCATTTTCCATGCGGCGAATCAGGCCCTGCAGCGAATCCTGGTGGGCGAGGCCCTGCGTCGACGCGGACGCCAGTTGAACCTCGACTTCGGTCAACCGGCTCTGCAACTGCTCCGCGCGCGCGTCACTTCGGGCGAGCGAGGTCTCGAGCGCTTCCTGGCGAACCAGCGCGTCGCGGTATTTTTGCTCGGTGGCGGCGACTTCGTCGCTGGCCTGTCGCCGTTCGACATCGAGACTCTCACGCGCCTGTTTCAGTGCTTCTTCATAGAGCGCGCCAAGCAGCGCACCCGCTTTTTCCTCGAGCGGCTTAGGCAATGCGGCGCCCTCGAGCTTGACTTTCGACGCGGCGCGAATGCGTTCCCAAAAGAAATCGATGTCCTTCGGAATATCGCTCGCGCTGCCGGTTTGTGTCAAATCTCGGACGTTCGCCGCGGACGGCCGTATACCGAGATCGAAGAACAGCCGCTTGCACGCATGCAGCGATAGATCTTGTCGACGTGCGCCGGACGAGCGCAATGCATCGAGCTCTTCGCGAATGGTTTGTCGGATTTCGTCGAGGGTCATGATTGCTGTCGAAAGACGATACGTATCAATCATAACGAAACACGTTCTATTTGATACGCTTCTGATGTGCTTGTTGTACTTTTGCCACCAGTAGGGTTTTTTGGAGGGATCTCGTGCGATTTCGCTCGCTCAGGTGTGCCGAAACCGTGAAACAAAGCGAAGAATCGATCTTAACATCATGTTTTTAAAAGATTATCGGATGGGATCCGAATAACGCTAATTGTTTCACATGCAGGGAGTTGCGGTTCTCGGGACGTATCTGGAGGCGAAATTGGGGTTCTGTGGAAAACTCGTCGGGGGAGTCTAGAGAGTATTAGAAGTAAACACCCTTGAACCTTCGTTAAAAACGTTAACGCCACCGGGAAGCCTTGTCCAGCAAGGGATTGCGGCCGAGAAGGTGAAGCTTTACAGGATACAAGGTGACATCTTCCAGGAGCCGACGTGATGGGGTTCGGGGATCAGCGGGAGCCGATGCAGGAAAGATCGTGAGTGGGTTCAGGACAGTTTCCCACAGGCGAAATTGGTAAAGGTGAGATTTTTCAGGGGCACAGCAACGGTGAAGCCGCGTGGAGCCTGAATTCATCCGTTTGCCATTCCAAGGACATAGGTGAGGATTTTCGGGATGCCTGTGAAGCAGCGATTCTGCCCTTCTTTTGGGCAAATTTGGGGGATAGGTGAGAGTTCTCGGGATTCCAGCTCGTTTTGGTGTGAGCGTTTCCGGGAAAGAACGCCAGTAAAGGCCTGCTTGGTGGGGCTTCGTGGCCCGGAACGACCCAAAGGTGAGATTTTTCGGGAGGCGGGTTTTGGCCCAGGGATTCCGAGCTTTATTGACGGTGAGGGTATTCAGGGGCGCAGCCAATGGCGTCCGATTGCGTTCGAGGTGAGGTTTTTCGGGACCATGAATGCCGCAGAGATTTGCCAAAGGTGAGGCTTTTCGGGAAAAGTGGGCGTGCACTTACCTGCGAAGGCCCGTGGATGCTGGATGGTGAGTGCCATTTCGACACCGGTTTTCCATTAAAGGTGAGGCTTTTCAGGAAGCGATGCCGCGAGATCGGCATGGAGCAGCTTGCCGAAAGGTGAGGAAATTCGGGAGGAGAAATTTCGATCGATGCTTCAGGTATGTTCCGTAAGTATTTGATGTGATGGAGATTTTTCATTGCAGATGCAAAGGTGAGCTTTTTCGGGAATGTCGGATGCATCGTCGTGAGGATCAAAAATCGGCTTGAGGTGAGACTTTACGGGAGCCAATTGCCGGTGACCGCCCGTGTGTCGGTCCCGCGGCCGCGATCGATTGTCGGTGCGCGGGATCCGAATGGTGAGCTTTTTCGGGAGATGGACCTGGATAGCGCGGCGTCGGCCGTGGCGAACTGCGCTGACCGATCCGCTTGGCGGGCTCGTCGGGCCTGGCAGCAGGCGGGAAGCTGGGTTCGCGGTGAGGCGAATCGGATGCAGGCGCTCACGTTGGCCAACTTCGGTATGCAGTGTGACCCGCGTCCGGCCTTGGTCCAAGTCCACCCGGACGGTTGGTCGACCTCTTTCCAGGGCGGATGGGCTTGCGAGCGTGGCGTCGTCGGACCGGCGCGGGGAAAATCGACGCCGGGTGAGTTCGAGCGGATATCAATGGCTTACGCTGGTCATTTCCGCGGGGCAGGTCAGCCCACTGTGCCGATTGGGTAAGGTCTCGCTTCGTTGCAGCGTGCGTGGACACTGGCGCCGATGGTGAGCCGCAGGCTCGTCCCCCCACCTCACGTTGGTCCGGCGGGCGCTCCGAACGGGGTAATCGATCGTTTGCATCGCGTTCTCGGGCGGATGGCGCACGTGGCTCGCTGTCCATATATTCGTGCGATCGCTTTCGTGTTCCCCGGAAGCGGTTTGAGGTGAGTCGCATTTGGCGCCGAGCACTCACGTCGGATCTCGGCGCGGCGACGTCCGTCGCAAATGGGGGCCGTTGTTGCCCTTGCCCCTTCGGTTAGTCGAAGCCGCCCGGTGCGGCTCACGTTTGTCGTCACACCGGGTATTCGGTTGGCCCAGGCCTCAATCCCCTCACATTTGCCGGCCCGTCGTGTTTTCGGTGAGTGGATCCAGCCCAACGGGGCTCACGCTTGCAGTCCTTGGCGGATCCCGGGGCTCCGCATGGCTTGGAGTTCTGGTGCCCGGCGCGCGGGCCCGTTTATCGCGTCCTTTCGCGCCAGTGGCGGCTTTCTTTGCCGTCCGGTGAGCCGAACGAACGAGGACTTTCTCGCTCATGTCGTCCGTCGGCGCCCGCATGCCGTGCGCTATCGGGGCGCTGCCTGCATCGGACGCGCGGTTGAATGAAGTGACGCGGCCTGCTCGAGCCTTGAGTTCATGGCGCTTTATACGACGGCCGGTCCGGGGATGGCGCAGGTAAGGTAAGGGGTGAGCCCGATCGGTTTTCGCGGCTCACGTGTGGGTCAGTTGCCTTGCCGGCGGGGCGGCCGCCCGTTCCGAGCCGATTCGGCGATCGGTTGTGCGGATCGTTCCGTATGCCCGGCGCCGTCGATCGGTGCCCGTCGAGCTTCAACACCTAATGATCGGGGGTGACGTCACGCTGGGCAAATGCATCGCCGCCAATTCCGCTCGACTTCCCGGTATCCGCCGACCGGCCGATGGCCCGATCGCATGCTGGCATGATTTCAGTCGACATCGGCCGATCCCTCGGCTAGCCGTCTCCGAAATCGGCGCCGCGAGCCGATCGCGGACACGCCCGCACGCGCGAAATTCGTCGTAGCAATTTTGCGACAAGATTTGAGGTGAGATGATACGGGAGCCGCCGCACTGCGGAACGGGCGCGCGGGAAAACCGGCGTCCGCCGCGCTTTCCGCGGCACGCAAAGGTGAGTCGCGAATGGCCTGATTTTGGACCGGTGAGTATTTGCGGGAGCATGATCGGGTGAGTGGCGACGAATCGCCGAGCTTCACCCGATATGGTGAGCATGCCGTTCTGGACGCGCATCACCACAGACGCTATCCTTCCGGAAACTTCTCCTCCGACCCGACGCATGGCCACAAAGCGCGCCAAGAAAACCGATGTGGACGTGGTGAGTGCTAGTTCCGCCGAATTGCGTAAGGCCGTCGAGGCGATCGCAATTCAGCCGAAAAACGGCAAGATCACCCTCCTGACTCGCAAGCTGTTCAACGTGCTGCTTGCGGTCGCCCAGCAAGCCGACGATTCCGGCGATACCTATCGCGCGCTGCTGTCGGATATCGTCGCCAACTCGGCCTTCGATTCGAACGACACGGCGCTCGTGAAGGAGCACTTGCGGCGGATGGTGTCGGTGCAGGTCGAATGGAGTACCGGCACGTCGAGCCAGAAGCCCGGTCGGAAATGGGGGATTTCCACGCTGATCGCCGACGCCGAAATTCTCGAAGATCCGGCGACGCGGCGCGTGTGGGTCGAATTCTCGTTTGCGCCGAAGATCAAGAAGAAGCTGCTCGACCCGGTGCAGTATGCGCGCCTGAGCCTGCAGTTTCAGAGCCAGCTGCGCAGCAGCGCGGGGCTCGCGCTGTACGAAATCTGCGTGCGCTATCTGACGAACCCGAGCCATCTGACGATGCGCGAGCCTTGGGAATGGTGGCGCCCGATCCTGTCGGGTACACCCGACACCGAGGCCGGCGACGAGGCGAAGCGCGAGTACAAATATTTCAAGCGTGATTATCTGCGTCCGGCCATCGCCGAGGTGAACGCGGTGACGAACATCTTCGTCGAGCTGGTCGAGCATCGCGAAGGGCGTCGGGTTGCCGAGATCCAGTTCCGCGTGTCGGAGCGCAAGCAGCCGATGCTCGCACTCGACGAGCATCCGAACGTCTTCGACAGCACGCTCGTCGACCGGATGGTGAAGATCGGCATTCCATTGAAGGAAGCGCAGACGCTCTATGCGGACAACGAGGAAAACCGGATTCGAGCCGCGCTGCAATTGACCGAACAGCGGGTGCGCAGCACGACGCTGCCGCCCGTGCGCAGCGCGCCTGCGCTGTTCAAGGATGCGTTGAAGAAAGGATATGCGCCGCCCGTCGGCACGGTCGAAACGCCGCCGCCCGCAAGCAGCGGCAAGTTGGTCGCGGCCAACGCCGGACGGACGGGAGCGGACGATCCGAAGGCGCGCCTGCGCAGTGAGTACGACGCTTACCGGCGCAAGGAAGCGAAGCAACTGTACGAAGAACAAGGTGATGCGGAACGGGAGGTCGCTCGCGCGTCGTTCGAATCCGACGTATTGCCTGCGCTGGGTTCGCATCTGCGTGACGATTGGCGTCGACGCGGGCTGGACTCGAAACTCGTCGAAACGGCTTTCTTCGACTGGCTCGCTCAAAAGACCTGGGGTGAACCGACCGACGGCGATCTGCTTGCCTTCACGCTCAGCCAGTCTCGCGCGGCTTGAGCAATTGCTCGATTCGCCTGGTTCGATTTCTTCCGCGACGAAAAAACGGGGCCCCTGGGCCCCATTTCTTTTGGTTCATTCGGTTCAGTTCGACAGCAGCATCCGCTCGAGCTGCTGCAGGATCTCATCCCGCTTTTCTCGGGTCAGGCCGCGCAGCCGCAGTTCCAAGCGATCCTCGCCATACGACTTCAGATCGCCAACCGACACGCCGTTGAGCTTGATCTCGTGCCGTTGCGCATATCGCTGTCGGCTCGCGGGTTTCGGGCTTTCTTGCGTGGTCGCCCTTCCCTTCACGATGTCAGCCACCTGACGGGTGCTGAGATCGTCGGACAGAATCTTGTTGATGAGGCGCAGCGTCGCATCGGTGCCGCGCGCCGTGTGGTAGCGGCCAACCTGATACGCCATGTTCGAACCGAAGCGATCCGGGCGCGCGACCATTTCCTGCATCACGGCTTCCGGCAGCTTGCCGATCGATAGCGCGACGGCGACTGTCGACTCGTCGAGTCCGAGATGCTCGGCAAGCTCCTTCTGGCTCTGGAAGTGACTTTCCTCGAGGAAGCGCTTCCAGACGACTGCGTTGTCGAAGACCGTTTGCGAGTCGCGCTGGACGTTGAGGTCGTAGCCGAGCTTGTAGCTCTGAATGCCGATCGGCAGATCGATGACGATCGCCTTGACCGATTCCTTGTTCGCTTCCTTCAATGCGCGGACGCGGCGCCCGCCGTCGCTGACGAAGTAGGAACCGGGGTTGTCGTAATCGGGGATGACGTGAATCGCTTGCTGCTGCCCTTGCTTCGCTAGATTGACGGCCAACTCCGCGATCGACGATTTCAAATAGAAGTGCCGCGGATTGAAGGGGCTCGGCTTGATCGTCTTGAGCGGCAGTTCGATCACCTGGCCGGGCTGATAGCGGTTTTCGATTCGCCACGCGCGATACTGGCTCGATTCGTCGATCGAGTCCGTGGTCGGCGGCGTTTCGACGATCGTGACAGGGATGTTCTTCTTCGGCAATTTGCCGGCAGGAGCAGCCGGCGTTGCGGCGTCGGATTTGACGAGGCCGTCGATCGCATTGAGTCGATCGAGCGCCGTGCGCTTTTCGCTGGTCGTGATGTCGGGGCGCGCTTGGAAGCCTTTGGCGAATTGGGAGGGTTTCATTCAGGGTCCTTTATGCGCATAAAGTCAGGGCAGCATCGCGACGATCTCGTCGGCACATGCACGGATTTCTGCCGCTGCGAGCTTTGCGCCGCGGTCGTTCATTTGCAAGACGGTTTGGCCTAGCGCCATGGCTTGCTTATAAGCTTCGCGCGTGGGAATTTGTGTTTTGAGAAGTGGGAAGCCGAGTTCCTCAAGCGCGCGCTTCAATTCGCGCGTGAGCATCCGCTTCTCTTCTGTCTTGTTCAACAGGAACACGGCGCGGAGATCTTCGTTCATCACCTGTGCCTGCTGAATCAATTTGACGAGGCCGACGCTCGACCAATAGTCCGCCGGTGACGACGAAGTCGGAATCACTGCAATCGTCGCGGCGAGCAGCACGACGCCGGACACCTTCTCGGTAATCGATGGTGGGCAGTCGACGATGATGATGTCGTAGTCGCTGATGAACTTCTTGATTTCGCGGTGGATCTGTCCGCCGGCCTCGGCGAGGTTGACGACGGGAAACGGGATGCCGGTTTCGCTGCCAGCGGAGGCGCTGGACCAATGAACGAGGGTGTTCTGGCCGTCGGCGTCGATCACCAGGACGCGTCGTCCTTTTTCGTGGAATGCGGCGCCGAGATGCATCGCGATGGTGCTCTTGCCGACGCCGCCCTTTTGTTGAGTGACTGCAATGATTTCAGCTGCCATTTTCACTCCTATTTTGATCGGGAGAATTTTACCGGATGATTTTTTTATTTCAATGAATTTGTTGTGAGCTGGCGACGTGCTGGCCGTTTGGCCGATGGTTTATGCGCATAAAGCCTGCGGGGGAAGCGTATGTTGTGCGGGGCCGTGAGCGGGGAGCATGGTGGCGAGCCGCTGGCTCGGCACTCCGCGATTCAGTGCTTTTGCGTGGACGGATCTGTTACGCATCGAGACTGGCGGGCATGTGCTTGAAGCGGCAATCGCAGCTATGCATTGCTGGTGACGCCAACGCCAACGCCAACGCCAACGCCAACGCCAACGCCAACGCCAACGCCAACGCCAACGCCAACGCCAACGCCAACGCCAACGCCAACGCCAACGCCAACGCCAACGCCAACGCCAACGCCAACGCCAACGCCAACGCCAACGCCAACGCCAACGCCAACGCCAACGCCAACGCCAACGCCAACGCCAACGCCAACGCCAACGCCAACGCCAACGCCAACGCCAACGCCAACGCCAACGCCAACGCCAACGCCAACGCCAACGCCAACGCCAACGCCAACGCCAACGCCGTTGCGGTCGGCTTTATGCGCATAAACCGGCATACAGCGATCGATGCGGTCGCTCGACGCTGCATCGCGCTTGGCGTCTTAGATTGTCATTGCGGCTCCGGAATTCGGAGCGTGTTGGTTACTCAACCATAGATGGAGCGGCGAATTGCGCGTCTTGTCCAGAGCAACGAGCTACCCCGCTGCGCCGCCGCTACAATACTCGCGTCTTTGACCCACTCTCACTAGCAGACCGATGATCACGATCTATCACAATCCCCGCTGCTCCAAATCTCGCGAAACGTTGGCGTTGCTCGAGACGCTCAATCAGACCGGGGAGGCAATCCATGTCGTCGAGTACCTGAAGCAACCGCCGACCGTCGCGCAATTGAAGGTGCTGCATCGGCAGCTCGGGCGTCCGGTGCGCGAGATGATCCGTGACAACGAGGCACTTTATAAGGACCTCAATCTCGCAGATGCCGACGTTTCGGATGCGCAGCTGTATGACGCGATTGCCGAGCATCCGATCCTGCTCCAGCGTCCGATTGTCGTGCATGGCGACAAAGCCGCGATCGGTCGCCCGCCAGAAGCAGTGAAATCTCTGTTCGAATAATTATTAAAAAAATAATAATTCTAAGGAGCGATGGCCCGGCGGCTTTGCTTATCGTAAATATGTGCCGGGCTTGAGTCGCCACATGGCTGGCGTCGTGCGAGAAGTTGTATGGCAGGGCTAGATCCGGGTGCGCTTCCGCTCATCCAGACCCTCAACAATTTGATGCGAAGTTCGGATTCGCACAAGTCGAAGCGCCTTGCATCAGACGATCGCCCGCGACGCCTCTCGTCGGCCCCGCCGACGCATCCCGCACCCATCACCGCACGTTCACTCGCCCCGTTCCGTCTCGTTCCCGCCCGCGACGCGCGCCGCCTCCCGCAGCAAGCGAATCTGCATACGGTAATTGCGGCAACCGCTGCAAGCCGGCAGGTGCACGCGCACCCGGAGCCGTTCGTCGAGCGACATCGGACGATCGAGTGCGTCCGACAGCAGCCGCGTGATGTCCTTACATTTCCCCAGTAGCATCTTCGGTCGTCAGGCCTTTTTCGGTGAGACAGGTGCGCAGCCGGGTCCGCGCGCGGTACAGCAGGACGCTGCAGTGATTTGCCTTCAACTCGAGCTCCATGCAGATGTCGTCGATTGCGAAGTCGAGGAATTCGCGCATCATGAACACGCGGCCGATCTGCTCCGGCAAATGGTCGAGACACATCTCGAACAGCATCCAGAACTGCCGCTGCTGCAGGACCGTTTCCGGCTTCGGCCACGGACGCGGCTTCGCGTGCGGCGCCCAGTGACCATTATCCGAGAACAGTTCGCGATCGAGAAGCGCTTCGCCGTCGAGTTCGGCATCGAGCGCGGACACGTTGATGGTCCGCCGCCGCGCCCGCATCGTATCGATCAGCTTGTTGCGCAGGATGCCGAACACCCAGGTCTTGTGGCTCGACTGTCCGTCGAAGCGCCCAGCCTGCGCCCACGCGGCCGCGAGCGCTTCCTGGACAGCGTCTTCGGCGGCATCGGCGTCGCGCAGTTGCAGGCGCGCGAAGCGGAGTAAATCGTGGCGCAATTGTGCGAGATAGACGGGATCGTCGTGCGCGGTGCGCGCGTGCTGCATGAGATGGCTTCCGGTTCGTGCCCGCGCGCATACGGCACGCGCGGGCGGCAGCGCAAGATTATCCATGCGGTGCGCGCCGTTGCAAGCGACACGCGTCGCTTTCGGGCGCGACCGCGTTTCTCGACGCGGCGCTGCGCGCTATGCTGGTATCGTATGTCGCGCCGGCGATCGATGGCAGAGGCATGAAATACGTCCGGGCGACATAAATGTAACCGGCGTACATATTCATCAGGTTATCCACAGATTCTGTGGAAAACTTTGTGGAAATCTGGCTCGAAGCCCCGATGCGCCGGGACTCAAGCTGGCTTGCTCATAAAAGGGCCGGTTGATATGCAATCGGGAACGAATCCAATCGATTACCTACTGGACGGAAGGAGAATCAGATGGCTTATCGTATTGCGGTGATTGTCGGCAGTCTGCGGCGCGAGTCGTTCAATCGCGCGCTCGCAACGGCGGTGGTCTCGCTCGCGCCGGCCGATCTGTCGTTCGAATCGGTCGATATCGGCTCGCTGCCGCTTTATAGTCAGGACTACGACGCCGATTTTCCCGACGTCGCAAAGCGTTTCAAGCAGGCGATCGAAGCGGCGCAGGGCCTGCTGTTCGTCACGCCCGAGTACAACCGCTCGATGCCGGGCGTGCTGAAGAACGCGCTCGATTGGGGTTCGCGTCCGTGGGGCGGCAATTCGTGGACGGGCAAGCCGGCCGCCGTGCTCGGCACGTCGCCCGGCGCGACCGGCACCGCGCTCGCGCAGCAGCACCTGCGCAACGTGCTTGCGTATCTCGACGTTCCGACACTCGGCCAGCCCGAAGTGTTCATCAAGCACGACGCGTCGAAGATCGGCGCGCAGGGCAACATCGTCAACGACGACACGCGCAAGTTCCTGCAGGGGTTCGTCGATCGCTACGCGGACTGGGTGCGTCGGCACGCGAAGTCGGCTTGACGGCTGATCGACCGGTTGACCGGTTGACCGGGAGGGATCGGATGCCATCGCCGGCCACCACCGCCAGCAACCACCATCCCCTCAACCGAATAAACAAACCAGTCAGTCCACCGAACTCAATCCGCATGCCCCGCGTGCCCCGCAAGCCGCGCATCGCGCTCGTGCTGGATCTTCAGCAGCATGCCGTCGAGCAGCGCGATGTCGAACGGCTTCGACAGCAAGCGCGCGTGCACGCGGCGCGTCCGGTCGAACTCCTCCGCGTAGCCGGTGACGAGAATCACCGGCAGCTTCGCATCGCCGCGCTCGATCGCTTCCGCCAGGTCGATCCCGTTCATCGTGCCGGGCATGTGGATGTCCGAGATCACGAGATCGAACGCGCCGGGCGCCGCCGGCTCGGCGCCCGCTTCGGTCAGCATGCGCAGCGCGTCGTCCGCGTTCGGCGCGTATGCGACCCGGTGGCCGAGCAGCTCGAGCAGCGCCTCGGTGCCCGCCGCGACTTCGCTGTTGTCCTCGACGAGCAGGATCCGCAGCCCCGCGGGCGTCGACGCCGCGGCCGGCCTGTCGGTCGCGTCCGGCGCGACGACGGGCGGCGCGACGTCCGTCGTGCGCGGCAGGTAGAGCCGCACCGACGTGCCGGCGCCGACTTCGCTGTCGATCGTCGCGAGGCCGCCCGAGCGCTCGCAGAACGCGAACACCTGCGGCAACCCGAGCCCCGTGCCCATCCCCTTCGCCTTCGTCGTGAAGAGCGGCTCGAACGCGCGCGCGAGCACGTCGGGCGGCATGCCCAGGCCCGTGTCCTCGACCGAGATCTGCACGAAGTCGCCCGTCAGCGGAAATCCGTCCTCGCGGCGGAACGTGATGTTGTGCGCGCCGATCCTGAAGCGGCCGCCTTGCGGCATCGCGTCGCGGGCGTTGACGGCGAGATTGATCAATGCGAGCTCGAGTTCCGCGACGTCGACGCGCACGGGCCACAAGTCGAGCTGCGTATCGACGGCGAGCGTCGACTTCGAGCCGAGCGATGTCTTCAGCAATTCGCGGCATGACGCGAGCCACTGCGCGACGTCGATCGTCTCGCTGCGCAGCGGCTGCTTGCGCGCGACGCCGAGCAGCTGGCGCGTCAGCGACTGGCCGTTCTTCAGCGCGCGCTCGATCGCCGCGAGCTCGGTGTCGAGATGCTGGACGCCGCGCCGCCGCACGATCTGCACGTTGCTCGAGATGATCATCAGCAGGTTGTTGAAGTCGTGCGCGACGCTGCCGACGAGATTGCCGAGCGCCTCCATCTTGCGCGACTGCCGGTATGCCGATTCGATCGAGCGCCGCATCGACGCCTCCGCCTGCCAGCGCTCCCACGCCTCCTCTTCGGCGCGCAGCCGCTTGAGCGACAGCCAGATCACGCCCCACAGCGCGGCGGACGGCGCGAACATCGAGATGAACAGAACGCTCAGGTGCTCGTACCACGCGCGGCGGATCGCGGACGTGCGGTACGCGCACGACACGAACACCGGATAGCTGCCGACCTGCCGGTACGCGACGATCTCGCTGTCGCCGTCGCGCTTCACGCGCACGACGCCCGCGCGCTGCTCGCCCTGTGCGCCGCCGAGCGGCGTCGCGCTGTCGGCTTGCGCGGCGGCGTCGTCCGACGCGCCGTGCGGCGCGGGCGGATACGACGCGAGCACGGCGCCGTCGCTGCGCGTGAGCGCCATCGACATCGGCGCATTCGCGCCGCCAAGCAGGTCGCGATAGAACGCGTTGAAATACGACGACTTCAGCGCGATCGACACCATCCCCGCAAACGTCCCATCGCTGTGGCGCCGCGCGACGCCCGTGTTGAACACGGGACCCGGATTCGCCGCCTTGAGCGGGCCCGGCATCACGCGCGAGATGTGCTCGATCACCTTGCCGTCGCGGATGCCGACGAAATCGTCGCGATTCGCGATCGACGCATACGGCGCCGGGTAATAGAGGCTGTTCGCGAGCAGCATCCCGCTCGCGCCGAAGATCGACACCGACGCGACCTGCGGATAGCCGCCGCCGATCGTGTTGAGCGCGTCGTGGATGTCGGCTTCGGCGTTGCGGACCGCGGCGTCGTCGAGATCCTGGACGAGATCGACGATGCGCGCATCCAGCGTCTCCGACAGATCGAACACCTTCAGCGCGTGCTCTTCGGCGACGCGCACCGTGCGCATCGTCACGTCGCGCGCGGTGGCTTCGCGCGTGCGCATGTCGTTGTAAGCCATCACCGCGACGTACACGCACGGCAGCACGATCGCGGCGACGAGCATCACGATGAGCGTCACGCGCCGCACCGCGAAGTCATGTTCCGGCGCGCCGGCCGCGAACGATGCGTCGTCTTCCCAATCGTTGTCGGGCGGTGTCGAGCGTGAGGCGTCGGGCCGATCGGGCGTCATGGCTGGCGAGCGAATGCTGGAGGATTGATCGGCATCATAAACGAGTCGCGCATGCGCGCCCGCATGCGGCGCGGGCATTGCGCAAGCCCGGATTTCCGGCGTTTCCGGCGGCTTCGCGCAAACAGCGACGAATTCAAAAGCGCAAACGTAAGCAAAAGAATAATTTGCGTGCTTATCGCAAAAACTATTCGAGCTATTCCCGGATTCGAAACCGAGCTAATCAATTCTGTTCGAACGGGGAAAAATGGCGAGTTGCAACGCCCCGGGTTTACTCCCAGAATCCCGCATCGCTTTCCTATGCGGAACATGCCCGCGATGCACGGGCGCAGCCTCGACGAGGTCCATCCGCGAGCGGGCGCGTCCGGCGCGTCGAGCCGGTTCTTGCGAGCCGGGCGGTGCGCGCGTGGTCCGTCCCTCGTATCGCCAGTTGCACCTTGCCTAAAGAAGCGCGGCGAACCGTCGTTAACGCGAGACACACGACTCCGTTTACCGCTACGACAGCCATGCCTCTGCCGATTGTGATCGCCGACGATTCCTTGCTTGCTCGCAAGCTGCTGACGAAGGCGCTGCCGGTGGGCTGGGACGTCGAAGTGAACTATGCGTCGAACGGTCGCGAGGCGCTGACGCTGTATCGCGACGGCAAGGCATCGGTGATGTTTCTCGATCTGACGATGCCGGACATGAGCGGCTACGAAGTGCTCGAGACATTGCGCGGCGAGGATCTGAACACGTTCGTGATCGTCGTGTCCGCCGATATCCAACCGATGGCGCAGGCACGCGTGCGCGAGCTGGGCGCGGCGGCTTTCGTCGCCAAGCCCGTCACCTCGGAAGCATTGCTGCCCATTCTCAAGGAGTATGGGTTGTATGTCTGAGATGGTGTTGACGGCGGAGCAACGCGACGCCCTGCAGGAGATCGCCAACCTCGCGATGGGACGCGCGGCGGCGCGTCTCGCGCTTCTCCTCGGCACCTTCATCGAGCTGTCGGTGCCGCGCGTGCGCGTCGTGCGCGCGGCCGACGTCGGCCGCGTGCTGCGCGACATGACGGGCATTCACGACAACGTGACCGCCGTGCGCCAGGGCTTTCGCTCCGACATCAAGGGCGAGGCGCTGATGCTGTGCCGCAGCGCGGGCGTCGGCCAGCTCGTGTCGCTCGTCGACGACGCGTACGCGGACGACGGATTCGGAACCGTCACGCAGGCCGAGCTCGTGTTCGACATGGCGAACGTGCTGATGGGCGCGTGCGTGTCGTCGATTCTCGACGAGCTCGGGCGCACACCGGTGTTTTCGCCGCCGGGGCTGCTCGGCGAAGACATCGCGCTCGACGACGCATTTCAGCCCGACGTGCTCGCATGGAGCGAGACGCTCCTTCTCGAAGTGAACTTCGGCGTCGCGGACGACGGCGCCCGCACGCATTTCGTGATGCTGCTCGCGGAAGACTCGATTCGTCATATGAGCGACGCCCTCGATACGTTGCTGTCCAGCTTATGAACCTTCTTTCTTCGCTGAGCGATCTCGTCATCGAACGGGTCAGCTTCGGTATTTTCGTGCTCGACCGCGAGATGAAGGTACTCATGTGGAACCGGTTCATGCAGGATCACAGCGGCGTCGCCGCCGCCGACGTGATCGGCCGCAATCTGTTCGACAGTTTTCCGGAGCTGCCGCGCGCGTGGCTGTCGCGCAAGATCGAGAGCGTGTTCCAGCTCGGCAGCTTCGCGTTCAGCTCGTGGGAGCAGCGGCCGTATCTGTTTCGCTTCGATCACGACCGGCCGATCACGGGCGGCGTCGACTTCATGCAGCAGGATTGCACGTTCGTGCCGATCGCGCGCGGACGCGAAGTCGAGGCCGTCTGCGTGACGATCTCCGACGTCACGCACGTGAGCGTGATGCAGCGCGAGCGCGAAGAAGCCGTCGCGAAGCTGCAGGAATACGCGAACCGCGACGGGCTGACGGGCATCGCGAACCGGCGCTTTTTCGAGGCGCGGCTGCGCGACGAATTCGAGCGTTGGCAGCGCTACGGCGGCAATCTGTCGGTGCTGTTGTTCGATCTCGACCACTTCAAGGCGATCAACGACCGCTTTGGCCACGTCGTCGGGGACAACGTGTTGCGTGTAATGGCGCGCCGCGTCGCGGACGTCGTGCGATTGCAGGATACGTTCGGCCGCTTCGGCGGCGAGGAATTCGCGTTGCTGCTGCCGTGCACGTCGCTCGACGAGGCGATGCACGTCGCCGAGAAGATCCGGCAGACGATCGGCAACACGCCGATCGAAGCGGAAGGCGTGCGGGTGCCGGTGACGGCGAGCGTCGGCGGCGCGGCCGCGCACGCCGGCGCGCTCACGCACGAGACGCTCGTCAACGAAGCCGACGCCGCGCTTTATCGTGCGAAGCGGCAGGGGCGGAATTGTTCGGTTGCGTTTGGGTGAGGCGGCGGGTTCGATCGTTGCGGGATTCGATCATTCGATCGCTTGGGTGCCGGAGTGCCGGAGCGCTCGACTGTTCGTTCACCCGTTCGCTCGGACAACTCGCGCACCTTCGGCGACCGCGACACCGCGCACGAGGCGACGCAGCCGGCGCACCGCGTCCGCTGCGTCGCTGCGTCGCGTGAACGGCGTCAGCCGCGCGCGATCGCGGCCAGCGTATCGGCGACTGCGTCCGGCTGCGCGATGAACGGCGAGTGGCTGCTGTCGAGCGTGTGCACGTGCGTGCGGTTGCCGGGGGCGAGCGCGTCGGCCTCGTCGATGAAGCGCTGCTGCAGCGCAGGCAGCAGCACCCGATCGCGCAGGCACTTGATGTAATGACGCTCGATCGCGCCCCAGCGCGCGGCCGTCGTGTCGATGCGCGTCGCGAACGGCGCCGCCGGCACGTCGCAACTGAGCAGATGGCCGACCGCCGTGTGGTCGGCGTCGTTCGCGTCGTCGCAGAGCGCGCGCTTCGCGGCTGCGCGGTACGCCGGATCTTCGCTGCGCGGATCCATCCGCAGCGCGCCCGTCGCCTTCGGGCTCGCCATCATCAGCGGCGCCAGCATTTCGCCCTGGTTCTCCGGCGCGCGCACGTAGTCGAGCCCGGTCGCGCCGGCGGTCGGCATGAACGCGGCCAGATAGACGAGCTTCGCGATCTTCTCCGGTGCGCGCTCCGCGGCCATTGTGATCGCGATGCCGCCCATGCTGTGGCCGACGAGCACGACTCGCTCATGACCGAGCGCGCGAACCTGGTCGATGGTGTGCAGCACGTGGTCGACGTAATCGTCGAGCGTCGTGCCCGCGACGGGCGACGGCTCGCTCGCGAACGCGGCGGCGTCGAGCGGGCGCTTGAAAAACGACGCGGGGAAGCGGGCGTTGATGCCGTGCGCGGGCAGGTCGCGCGCGACGGCCGCGTGGCCGTGCACGGCGAGCGCGGGGATCACCCGCTCGTAGGCCCACGCGCCGTGCCAGGCGCCGTGCACCAGCACGAAAGGCAGCGGGGACGTTCCCGCGGGGTCGCGGCGGTCGGCGATGGTGTCGCGCGGTTCGGTCGGCAAGTTTGTCTCCTGTGATTATGGTTCGAGTGGTCGATTGCAGGCTTGCGCCATCTTAGTGAGGAATCGGCGTGGCGTGGCGGTCGATGGCGCCCCAAGGGCGTATTTTGTCGTGTGCCGGGTTGTTCCATGGCGAATGCCGGCCGCCAAACGCCGAACACTGATTGCCGAGCGCCAAGTACCCAATGCCCGCCCGACGGCGACAGGCGACAGGCGACAGGCGACAGGCGACAGGCGACAGGCGACAGGCGACAGGCGACAGGCGACAGGCGCGGATTTCGCTTGAGCGCATGATGAGGGCAGAACAAAGTCTGGCAACACGTCGATTGAATTCGACCGATCATCAATCCACATCCAAGCCGACGAATTGAGACTTTTGAGAGCTGTAATCCCCGCAGACCTCCAATCTCCGTCGCGCTTCGTCCCCTATTCACGACGACGTTCACGCCCGCACCGCCCGCAAAATCGAACCACTCGTCCGCACTGCCCACGAGAACGCACCACACCGTGCCCTCCGTCTGTAATTCGGCAGCCGAACCGGGCGGCAGCGACCTTTAAAGATTGCTATACTCTCGCCCAATTCCGGTTTCCCGCCGGTAATTTGTGCCTGTCTGCGCCCATCGTTCGCGCATCTCGCACGCATTTACCATCCCCAGCCGGGCATGGCTTCTTCAATCGCCCCGCGAGGGCGCCTTAGCGGAGCTCGTCTTGGCCGTTTCCAATCCCGTCGTGGACGATAACGAAACCGACGCCGCTGCCGTCACATCGGGCAGCTCTTTCTATCTCGCGATGCGCATCCTGCCCGCGGAGCAGCGCGACGCGATGTTCCAGGTCTACGCGTTCTGCCGCGCGGTCGACGACATCGCCGACGAAGGCGGCCCGCGCGCCGAGCGCGCGGCGCAGCTCGACCGCTGGCGCGCGGACATCGACGACTGCTACGCGGGCAAGCCGCGCGCGTCGCTCGTGCCGCTCGTGCGCGAGATCGGAAAGTTCGGACTGCATCGCGAAGACTTCCACGCGATGATCGACGGGATGGCGATGGACGCCGCCGAGGACATCTGCGCGCCCGACGAAGCGACGCTCGACCTGTACTGCGACCGCGTCGCGAGCTCCGCCGGCCGGCTATCGGTGAGGATTTTCGGGATGCCGGACGAGTCCGGCCGCGTGCTGTCGCACCACCTCGGCCGCGCGCTGCAATTGACGAACATCCTGCGCGACATCGACGACGACGCGGCGATCAACCGCTGCTACCTGCCGCGCGAGCTGCTCGCACGCGAAGGGATCGCGATCACCGATCCGCAGACGATTGCGCGCGATCCGAAGCTGCCGCGCGTCTGCGCGACGCTCGTCGAGCGCGCACAGCGGCATTTCGCGCAGGCCGATGCGGTGATGGACGCGTCGCCGCGCACGCAAGTTCGCGCGCCGCGCATCATGTCGGGCGCATATCGCCTGATTCTCGAAGCCGCGGTCGCACGCGGCTTCGCACCGCCGCGCACGCCGCTGCGCAAGCCGCGCGCGCGGATGCTGCTGCTCGTGGCGCGTTACGCGCTGTTCTGATTCGATGCGGGAGACCGTCGGCGCGGGCGGCGCGCGCTTGTCCGGCCGCGCCGCGACGTTCGAACGGCGGCGCGCACTGCGCACCGCATCGCAACCCGCCGCCGCGCGCGGGCGGCGCCGATCCGATCGCACGCGACGCATGACGATCGGAACCGGCGTCTGCGTCGCGCCGATGGCTTGTCGCGCGGCACCCGCGCGGCGCATGCAACGTCCCGGCACGCGCACGCGCGTGTCGAACCAGGTGTCCGCGGGCGCTTGGACGGCCGCAGGCCGGCCCGCGACGAACAGGCGCGCGCTTCGTCCAGGCGAGATCGCCCGACGCGCGCGCCGGCAATAAGAGAGGGACCGATGAACGACATGACCGAAATGCACACGCTCGACGCAGCCGCCGCGCCGGCCGCCGATGCGCCCGCCGTGACCGCCGGCCTCGACGCCGCCGTCGCGCGCGCGACCGACGCGCTCCTCGCCGCGCAGAACGCGGACGGCCACTGGGTCTACGAACTCGAGGCCGATTCGACGATCCCGGCCGAATACGTGCTGCTCGTCCACTATCTCGGCGAGGAGCCGAACGCCGAGCTCGAGCAGAAGATCGCGCGCTATCTGCGCCGCATCCAGCAGCCGGACGGCGGCTGGCCGCTCTTCACCGACGGCGCGCCGAACGTCAGCGCGAGCGTGAAGGCGTACTTCGCGCTGAAGGTGATCGGCGACGACGAGAACGCCGAGCACATGCAGCGCGCGCGTCGCGCGATCCACGCGATGGGCGGCGCGGAGACGTCGAACGTGTTCACGCGGATTCAGCTCGCGCTGTACGGCGTCGTGCCGTGGTACGCGGTGCCGATGATGCCGGTCGAAGTGATGCTGCTGCCGCAATGGTTCCCGTTCCATCTGTCGAAGGTGTCGTATTGGGCGCGCACCGTGATCGTGCCGCTCCTCGTGCTGAACGCGAAGCGGCCGGTCGCGAAGAATCCGCGCGGCGTGCGCATCGACGAGCTGTTCAAGAGCGCGCCCGTCAACACGGGCCTGCTGCCGAAGCAGCCGCACCAGAGCACCGGCTGGTTCGCGTTCTTCCGCGCGGTCGACGGCGTGCTGCGCCTCGTCGACGGCCTGTTCCCCCGCTACACGCGCGAGCGTGCGATCCGGCAGGCGGTCGCGTTCGTCGACGAGCGCCTGAACGGCGAGGACGGCCTCGGCGCGATCTACCCGGCGATGGCGAACGCGGTGATGATGTATGCGGCGCTTGGCTATCCTGAAGATCATCCGAACCGCGCGATCGCGCGCCAGTCGATCGAGAAGCTGCTCGTCGTCGGCGAAGAAGAGGCGTATTGCCAGCCGTGCCTGTCGCCTGTCTGGGACACGTCGCTCGCCGCGCACGCGCTGCTCGAGACGGGCGACGAGCGCGCGCGCGACGCGGCCGTGCGCGGCCTCGACTGGCTGATTCCGCGGCAGATCCTCGACGTGCGCGGCGACTGGATCTCGCGCCGTCCGCACGTGCGTCCGGGCGGCTGGGCGTTCCAGTACGCGAACCCGCACTATCCGGACGTCGACGACACGGCGGTCGTCGTGATGGCGATGGACCGCGTCGCGAAGCTCGATCAGTCGGATGCGTATCGCGAGCAGATCGCGCGCGCGCGCGAGTGGGTCGTCGGCATGCAGAGCAGCGACGGCGGCTGGGGGGCGTTCGAGCCGGAGAACACGCAGTACTACCTGAACAACATTCCGTTCTCGGATCACGGCGCGCTGCTCGATCCGCCGACGGCCGACGTGTCGGGCCGCTGCCTTTCGATGCTCGCGCAGCTCGGCGAGACGAACGCGTCGAGCGAGCCCGCACGGCGTGCATTCGACTACATGCTGAAAGAGCAGGAGCCGGACGGCAGCTGGTACGGCCGCTGGGGGATGAACTACATCTACGGCACGTGGACCGCGCTGTGCGCGCTGAACGCGGCCGGCCTCGGCCACGACGATCCGCGCGTGAAGCGGGCCGCGCAATGGCTCTTGTCGATTCAGAATCAGGACGGCGGCTGGGGCGAGGACGGCGAAAGCTACAAGCTCGATTACCGCGGCTACGAGCGTGCGCCGAGCTCGTCGTCACAGACGGCATGGGCGCTGCTCGGCCTGATGGCGGCGGGCGAAGTCGACAATCCGGTCGTCGCGCGCGGGATCGACTATCTGCTCGGCGCGCAGTGCGAGCACGGCCTGTGGGACGAGACGCGCTTCACCGCGACGGGCTTCCCGCGCGTGTTCTATCTGCGTTATCACGGCTACCGCAAGTTCTTCCCGCTGTGGGCGCTCGCCCGCTATCGCAACCTGAAGCGCGCGAACACGACGCGCGTGACGGTCGGGATGTAACGGGCGATGGCTGGTTCCGGCCATTCGGCCGCGCCCGTGATCGCCGTCGCCGGGATGGCGTTCGAGGCGCGGATCGCGCGCGGCGCGGGCGTCGAAGCGGTTTACGCGGCGCGCGCGGACCGGCTCGAGCGCGCGCTCGCCGAAGCGGCCGATGCGCACGGCTGCGCGGGCGTCGTCAGTTTCGGCACGGCGGGCGGCCTCGCACCCGATCTCGCGCCGGGCGTGCTGATCGTCGCCGATGCGGTCGATGGGCCGTTCGGCGTGCTCAATACCGATTCCGCCTGGAGCGCGCGCCTCGTCGCCGCGCTCGCCGGCACGCCGATCGCGGCGCGCACGCGGCGCGGCACGCTTGCGGCGGTCGGCGCGCCTGTCGTCGACGCGCGCGAGAAGGAATCGCTGCATCGGAGGAGCGGCGCGCTCGCGGTCGACATGGAATCGCATATCGCCGGCGCGTTCGCGGCGGCGCGCGGCGTGCCGTTCGCGGTGTGCCGCGCGATCGTCGATCCGGCGTGGCGCACGCTGCCGAAAGCGGCGACGGCCGGACTGCGCGAAGACGGCAGCACGGCGATCCTGCCGATCCTGCGCGAGCTTGCGAAGCAGCCGTCGCAGCTCGGCGCGCTGCTGCAGGTCGCGGGCGACGCGCGCGCGGCGCGCTCGACGCTCGTGCAGGCGCGGCAAGCGTTCGAACGCACGGGGGCGTGGCGGATCGGCTGAGCGCGGTTTGCGGGCTGTTGCTTCGGTTGCGTTGGCGCGGGGCGGGCGATGCGGCCGCATTTCGCGCTGCAGCGCGGCGCGAGTTGGTTCGTCGTTCGAAGCGATTGCGATGAATCGTTTTCGCGTATGTCTTTGCTTGGCTCGGCGATGCGGGATGTAAGCGGATGCTTCCCGCTTCCCTTTCTTCCGCCTGCCGCTCTTCTTCTCCCCTCCCAGTCCGAAGCCGAAGCCAGCGATTCGCAGTCCCGATCATCATCGTCATTCGCGCCGGTCGCCGTCTCGCGCCGCGCGCGCCGCTCCCCAAGCTCCGCGGTTCACGCATGCCGCAGGCTCCGGTTCGATTCGGTCGGACCCCGGCGGAAGTTTCCACTGCGCACCCGCCTCAGCCGGCGCGCCCGGCAATCCCGCACCCTTCCCATTGCCAGACGAAGCCCCACGCCTAGGGGTTTTTTGCGACGCAAATTCCTGTTGCTTTCTTTTTTGGCGGCGTAGCATCCGTCGTGACAACACATGTTGCACGAATTACAATAACGACATCGCGTGTTGCGGTGCGGCTGGTGTTCGTCGCCGTTCCCCGGCCAGATCGGGGCATCGCCACTCACTGCGGAGAAGATAAATCATGGGACGCCGTTCGTTCATCAAGACAGTCGTCGCGGTCGCGCTCGTCGGCGCGAGCCTCGCCAGCGCGCAGGCGAAGGAGCTCGTCGTCGGCACCGACACCTCGTTCATGCCGTTCGAGTTCAAGCAAGGCGACAAATACGTCGGCTTCGATCTCGACCTGTGGGCCGAGATCGCGAAAGACGCGGGCTGGACCTACAAGATCCAGCCGATGGACTTCGCCGGCCTGATTCCGGCGCTGCAGACGCAGAACATCGACGTCGCGCTGTCCGGAATGACGATCAAGGAGGAGCGCAAGAAGGCGATCGACTTCTCCGATCCGTACTACGACAGCGGTCTCGCCGCGATGGTCCAGACGAACAACGCGACGATCAAGTCGATCGACGACCTGAACGGCAAGGTGATCGCCGCGAAGACGGGCACCGCGACGATCGACTGGATCAAGGCGCACCTGAAGCCGAAGGAGATCCGCCAGTTCCCGAACATCGATCAGGCGTATCTCGCGCTCGAAGCCGGCCGCGTCGATGCCGCGATGCACGACACGCCGAACGTGCTGTTCTTCGTGAACAACGAAGGCAAGGGCCGCGTGAAGGTCGCGGGCACGCCGGTGAGCGGCGACAAGTACGGGATCGGCTTCCCGAAGGGCAGCCCGCTCGTCGCGAAGGTCAACGCCGAGCTCGCGAAGATGAAGGCCGACGGCCGCTACGCGAAGATCTACAAGAAGTGGTTCGGCTCCGAGCCGCCGAAGTCGTAAGCGGCGAAGCAGGCCGGCGCGGCGTGTTTCGCCGCGTCGATCGAAACTCAATCGGGAGCTGGATGTGCAATTCGACTGGTCAGCGATATGGGCTGCATTGCCGGACTTGATGGACGGCGTGAAGCTCACGGTTTTCATCGCATTTTTCGGGCTGGCGGGCGGTTTTCTCGTCGGCATGGTCGCCGGCATGTTTCGCGCGTACGGCCCTGCCGCGCTGAACGTGCTCGCGCAGGTTTACATCGAACTGATCCGCGGCACGCCGATCGTCGTGCAGGTGATGTTTCTCTATTTCGCGCTGCCGCTGCTCGCGCATATCCGGATCGACGGCCTGACGGCCGCAATCGTCGCGATCACGCTGAACTCGGGCGCGTATCTCGCCGAGGTCGTGCGCGGCGCATTGCTTTCCATTCCCAAGGGATTGACGGAAGCGGGGCTTGCGATGGGGCTGTCGATGCCGCGCGTGCTCGTGAAGATCGTCGGGCCGCTCGCATTTCGTCGGCTGATTCCGCCGCTCGGCAACCAATGCATCGTCAGTCTGAAGGACACATCGCTGTTCATCGTGATTGGCGTCGGCGAGCTGACGCGCAAGGGGCAGGAGATCATCGCCGGCAACTTTCAGGCGGTCGAGATCTGGAGCGCGGTCGCCGCGATCTATCTCGTACTCACCGGCGTGATGACGCTCACGCTTCGCTTCGTCGAAAGAAGGATGCGCATCCTATGAGCATGGTCGAATTCCGCAATGTGTCGAAGAGCTTCGGTCACGTGCCGGTGCTGAAGGACATCAGCCTGTGCATCGACGCGGGCGAGGTCGTGGTCGTCGTCGGGCCGTCGGGCTCGGGCAAGTCGACGATGCTTCGCTGCATCAACGTGCTCGAGAAGATCACCGGCGGCGATCTGCTCGTCGACGGGCAGAGCGTGAAAGGCAAGGCCGCGGTGGTCCACAACATCCGGCTCGAAGCCGGGATGGTGTTCCAGCAGTTCAATCTGTTTCCGCAGATGACCGCGCTCGAGAACGTGATGTTCGGGCCGACCCAGGTGCGCGGCGCGTCGCGTGCGCAGGCGCGCGATCAGGCGATGGCGCTGCTCGTGAAAGTGGGCCTCGAAGCACGCGCGAACCACTATCCGTCCGAGCTGTCGGGCGGCCAGCAGCAGCGCGTCGCGATCGCGCGCGCACTCGCGATCAAGCCGAAGCTGATGCTGTTCGACGAGCCCACGTCGGCGCTCGATCCCGAGCTGCGCCACGAAGTGCTGAAGGTGATGCGCGATCTCGCGAACGAAGGGATGACGATGATCGTCGTCACGCATGAGATCGGCTTTGCGAAGCAGGTCGGCACGCGGCTCTTGTTCATGGATCAGGGCGGCATCGCCGAGGACGGCGATCCGAGGACGCTGATCGATCATCCGCCGACGCCGCGCCTGAAGGATTTTCTCAAACACGTTTCGTGATCAGGACAACCGATGAAGTTTCTCAAGCCCGTCGTCGTGGCGGGTTCGCCGCATGACATCGGCAGGCAGCTCGGCGAGCTCGCCCGGCCGGCGATGGATGCGTACTTCGCGCAGAGCAGCGCATGGCGCGCGGTCGCGCGCTGGCGCGGCCATCCGTTCGTCGCCGAGCTGCGCCGCGCGGCCGAGACGGCGTTTCCGACGCTCGTCGCCGAGCTTGACGGGCTCGCGGCCGGCCTCGGCTGGCATGCGGAAGACGTGTTCGTCTGGAACTGCCGCGGCGAGTTGATCCACAACGCGCCGGACGGCTGCACGACGCTCGCGGTGCGCACGCCGCGCGAACGGATGATCGCGCACAACGAGGACGGCGATCCGCATCTGCGCGGCAAGTGCATGCTCGTCGACGTGCGGCCCGACGGCAAGCCGGGCTTCGTCAGTTTCTACTATCCGGGCTCGCTGCCGGGCCATACGTTTGCGGTGAATCGCGCGGGGCTCGTGCAGGCGATCAACAATGTCCGCATCGGCCGTCCGGCCGCGGGTGTGCCGCGGATGATCCTCGCGCGCGCGGTGCTCGACGCGTTGTCGCTCGACGACGCGCTGCGCATGCTGTGCGACACGCCGCGCGCGAGCGGCTTCCATCACACGCTCGGCTGCGCGGGCGAGCGGCGCGTCGTCAGCGTCGAGGCGAGCGTCGCGCGCACGTCGGTGCTCGACGTCGACGGCGTGTCCGGCCATGCGAACCATCTGGTTCATCCGGGCTGCGACGCCGAAGCGCAGATCGTCACCGCGTCGTCCGCCGATCGGCAAGCGCGGCTCGCGCAGCTTCTGCCGCCGCTCGACGGCGCAGCCGACGCATCCGCGCTGTGGCGCGTGCTCGCCGACCGCGCGGGCGACGGCCTGCCGATCTACCGCGACGATCCGAACGATCCCGACGACGAAAACACGCTTGCGACCGCGCTGTTCTCGATCGGCGACGACGGCGTCGCGTTCGAGGTGCGCGAGCAGGGCTCGGTGTGCTTTCAGCAATTCGTGCCGCGGGACGCGCAGCGTCCGTCGGCGCTTCGACACGAAGAAGGACACGCATGACCACCGTATTTCATCGCGCGCCGCGCGCGAACCTGCCGGTCGCGGTCGCGGGCGACGGCATCGAGATCGTCGATTCGACGGGCAAGCGCTACATCGACGCGTGCGGCGGCGCGGCCGTGTCGTGCCTCGGGCACAGCAATCAGCGCGTGATCGACGCGATCAAGCGGCAGGCGCAGCAACTGCCGTACGCGCACACGTCGTTCTTCACGACGCAGCCGGCCGAGGAACTCGCGGACCGGCTCGTCGCCGCCGCGCCGGCGGGGCTCGAGCACGTGTACTTCGTGTCGGGCGGATCGGAAGCGATCGAAGCCGCGCTGAAGCTCGCGCGTCAGTACTTCGTCGAAAAGGACGAGCCCGCGCGCCGGCATTTCATCGCGCGCCGGCAGAGCTATCACGGCAACACGCTCGGCGCGCTCGCGATCGGCGGCAACGCGTGGCGGCGCGCGCCGTTCCTGCCGCTTCTGATCGAAGCGCATCACGTGAGCCCGTGCTACGCGTATCGCGAGCAGCGCGCGGACGAAAGCGAAGAGGCGTTCGCGCAGCGCCTTGCCGACGAGCTCGAAGACAAGATTCTCGAGCTCGGGCCGGGCACGGTCGCGGCGTTCGTCGCGGAGACGGTCGTCGGCGCGACGGCGGGTGCGGTGCCGCCCGTGCGCGAGTATTTCCGCAAGATCCGCGCGGTGTGCGACAAGTACGGTGTCCTGTTGATTCTTGACGAGATCATGTCGGGAATGGGACGCACCGGCTATCTGTTCGCGTGCGAAGAGGACGGCGTCGCGCCCGATATCCTGACGATCGCGAAAGGGCTCGGCGCCGGCTATCAGCCGATCGGCGCAACGCTCGTCAGCGACGAGATCTACCGGACCATCGTCGGCGGTTCGGGCTTCTTTCAGCACGGCCACACGTATATCGGCCACGCGAGCGCATGCGCGGCCGCGCTCGAAGTGCAGCGCGTGATCGCCGAGGATCGGCTGCTCGACAACGTGAAGGCGCGCGGCGAGCAACTGCGTGCGCTGTTGCGCGAGCGCTACGCCGGTCATCCGCACGTCGGCGACGTGCGCGGCCGCGGGCTGTTCGTCGGCGTCGAGCTCGTGCGCGAGCGCGACACGAAGGCGCCGTTCGAGCCGCAGCAGAAGCTCCACGCGATCGTCAAGCGCGAAGCGATGCAGCGCGGGCTGATGGTGTATCCGATGGGCGGCACCGTCGACGGCAATTCGGGCGATCATATCCTGCTCGCGCCGCCGTTCATCTGCACCGCGCAGCAGATCGGCACGATCGTCGAGCGGCTCGCGGGCGCGATCGAGGCGGCGCTCGCATCGATCGGCGCGGCAGCCGTGCGTTGACGTGCGGCCGCACGTGCGCATCTTTTGCTCCGGTGAACCGACATGACGAAAACAAAGATGAGGCTTCCTGAATTCCAGCGCGAGACCGCGACCGATGAGCAGAAGGCGGTGCTCGACGAGATCCTGAGCGGGCCGCGCGGCAATCTGAACGGGCCGTTTCTCGGCTGGATCGCGAGTCCCGAGCTCGCGCAGCACGCGCAGCGGCTCGGCGCGTTCTGCCGGTATCGCACCGGGCTGCCGTTACGGCTGTCGGAGCTCGCGATCCTCGTGACGGCGGCGCGTTGGCGCTCGCAGGCGGAATGGCACATCCATCATCCGATCGCGCTCGATGCGGGCGTGCCCGCCGAGGTCGCCGAAGCGATCCGAACCGGCACGGCCCCGGCGTTCGACGACGCCGACGATGCGCTGATCTTCCGCTTCGCGACCGAGCTGTACGAGACGAAGCGCGTAGCCGACGCGACGTACGACGCGTCGGTCGCGCGTTTCGGCCACCCGGTGATCGTGAATCTCGTCGCGTTGCTCGGCTATTACGCGCTCGTCGCGATGACGTTGAACGTGTTCGAGATGCGCGCCGACGGGCAGACGACGCTGCCGTTCACCGAATAGCCGGAGGAAAAACGAAGGAACGATGCGACAGGCGGCGCGCGTTCGTCGCATCCGGGCAAGACAACGGCGGCCGTTTCGGATTCGAGACGGCCGCTGTGTCGATGGGCGGGGCGTGCGTCAGTTCGTCGTCGACGGAGACTTCGCGTCCGGCGCGGATGCCGGCGCTGCGGAAGAAGCCGCCGATGCGGGCGCGGCCGCCGAAGCAGACGCGGGAGCGGACGCCGCCGCCGGCTCCGCCGCGCCGCCGCTCGCGTGGGCATCGCCGGGATCCCGATACTGCGGCAGCCCGGCCGGCTCACGCCCGCCGCCTTGCGCGCCGCCCGACGGCATCCCGCTTGCGCCGTCGCCCGGATCCTCATACTGCGGCAAGCCGCCCGGCGCGCTGCCTCCCTTGCCGTCCGCCGGCTCGCCGCCGGGTTCGTTGTAGTTCGGCAGCGATTCCTCGTCGCTCCTGCCGTGATACGTGAGCGAGCGGCGCTGCTGCACGTACGCGTCACGGACGAACGAGTACTTGTCGAGCGCGGCCTGCTGCAGCAGGTCGGTTGCGGCGAGCAGATCCGAGCGCGCGCTGATGAATTGCGCGATATACATCGGATTGCGCGCGGCGGGCTCGATGTAGTTCAGCAGATTGAAGCGGACGTCGACCGCGCGGCCGACGCCGTCGCGGAACGAGCTCGGCCCGAAGACCGGCAGCACCAGATACGGGCCCGCCGGCACGCCCCAGCGTGCGAGCGTGAGCCCGAAATCCTGGTGGTGCTTCGGCAGCCCGGCGAGCGTCGCGACGTCGATCAGCCCGGCGACGCCGAACACCGAGTTCATCGCGACGCGCATCACGTCCTGCGTCGCGTCGGTGATCCGGAGCTGCAACAGGTTGTTCGCGATGTTGCCGAGATCGCCGAGGTTCGAGAAGAAATTGCTGATCGCCGTGCGCAGCGGCGTCGGCGTCACCTTCTGATAGCCCTTCGCGATCGGCACGGCGATCGTCGAATCGACCGCGTCGTTGAACTTGAAGACCGCGCGGTTCATCGGTTCGAGCGGGTCGCCGGGGTGGCGATTGGGGCCGGTCGCGCAGCCGCTCGCGAGCAGGCAGGCGGCGAGCGCCGACGCGGTAATTCGCATCTTATTCATCGATTCCTTGCGATTGATTCGTCACGCGCTTCGTGCGCGGCTTGCCCATCAGCACGGGCTGGAACACGACGGCGCCGATCAGCGTGCACGACAGCGCGAGCGCGAGGAGGCGCCCCATGCTCGCCGTGCCCGGATGATGCGACAGCCACAGGCTGCCGAACGCGGTGGCCGTCGTTGCGGCGCTGAACAGCACCGCGTGCGTGAGGCTCGACTGCAGCAGGCCCGTCTGGCCCGCGCGCCATGCCATCACGAAATACACCTTGAACGCGACGCCGACGCCGAGCATCAGCGGCAGCGCGATGATGTTCGCGAAGTTGAGCGGCATTCCGAACAGCACGCACAGCTCGAGCGTCACGACGCCCGACACGAGGAGCGGCACGAGCGTGCGCAGCACGTCGCCGAAGCGGCGCAGCGTGATCCACAGCAGCACCGTGATCGACACGACCGACAGCGCGGCCGCCTGCAGGAACGCGTGGATGATCGTGTCGGCCGAGTGCAGGATCGAGATCGGGCCGCCGATCGCGCCCGGCTCCGCCGCCTTCACGGCCTGCGCGAAGCGGCGCAGCATCGCGTCGTCGCCGGGATCGACGCCCTTCGGCACCTTCGGCGAAATCTGCACGAGCGCGCGGCCGTCCGGCGCGATCCAGTCGCGCACGATCTGCGGCGGCAGGTTCTCGCGCGTGATCTCCGACGGCTGCAGCAGCATCGCGAGCTGGTTCAGCGCGATCTTCAGCGGCGCGGAGAACGCGTGTTCCGCGCGGTCGCGCGTCGCGCCGTCGGCGGCGGCGAGCTTCGCGAGCGATTCGGACAGATGCTTCGCGGCCGCCGCGCCCGGGCCCGGATAGTCTTCGGACGCGTATTCGAGCAGGTTCGACGCGCGCTTCAATGCCGCGACGCGCTGCGCGTCGGGCACGGGCGCCGCGGCCGGCTGCGTGAGCGCGGGCAGCAGCTCGCGCGCGGTCGCGGCGATCGTCGCGAGCTTCGGCGGCTGCGCGTCGGGGATGAACGTCGACAGCGTCGTCGTGCGGCCGACTTCCGGCAGCGCTTCGAGACGCTTCGCGGCGGCGTCGGCGGCCGCGAGCGACGGCGCGAGCATCGACACGTCGTTGATCGACGCTTCCGGCGAATCCTTCAGCGCGAGCAGCGTCGCCATCGATTCGCTGCCCGGGTCCTTCAGATGCAGCGGGCTGAAGTCGAAGCGCAGGTGCGCGAGGAGCGGCAGCGCGCCGATCACGACGGCGAGCGTGCCGATCAGGATCGGCTTGCGATGATGGTCGAGATAGTCGTCGACGGGCGCGAGGCGCGGAAAGCCGGGCGGCTTGCGCTCGCCGGGCGGCGCGAACAGCCTGATGAGCGCGGGCAACAGCGTCATCGTCGTGAAGAGCGCGACGAACATCCCGACGCCCGCGATCAGGCCGAGCTCCGACACGCCGCGGTACGCGGTCGGCAGGAACGAGAAGAAGCTCGCGGCGACGGCCGCCGTCGCGAGCGTGAGCGGCATGCCCATCGCATGCGCGGCGCCGACGAGCGCGTGCTCGAGATTCGGATCGCGGTTGCGCTCCTCGCGATACTTCACGCCGTACTGGATCGCGAAGTCGACGCCGAGGCCGACGAACAGCACCATGAACGCGACCGAGATCATGTTCAGCGAGCCCACCATCATCAGCCCGAGCGCGGCCGTGACGACGAGGCCGACGAACAGCGTGACGAACACCGACGCGATCATCCGCTTCGAGCGCAGCGCGACCCACAGGATCACGAGCACGATCGCGAGCGTCGCGATGCCGTTGACGGCCGCGCCGTCTTCGACCGATGCGAACTCCTCGTCGGCGAGCGGCTGCTCGCCCGTCAGCCGCACGACGGCGCCGAAGCGCTTGTCGAGCTGCAGCGCCTGCGCGGTCGCGCGGATCGTCCGGGAGGTCTGCTCGCCCGCCTTCAGCGCGCCGTAGTTGACGACGGGCTGCACGGTCACGAACGCGCGCGCGGGCTCGCGGGCCGCGTCGGCGTCGACGAGCGCGCGCCACGAGAACGCGGCCGGCTTGCCGGCCAGCACGTCGTCGACGGTCGCCGCGCTGCGCGCGAGCAGCTTCGCCATCCCGGACAGCTTGACCTGGCCCGACTGCAGCGGCACGCCGAGCGTCGTCGACAGCGTCGTCGCGAGGCCGGTGATGCTCGGATCCTTCGCGAGCACGTTGATGAGCGGCCGCGCGCTCGCGAGCTGCGCGGTCGTCGTCGCGACGTCCTGTTCGGGCAGGAACAGCAGGCCGTTGTGCTCGAAGAGCGGGCCGCCGCCGGGCTCGGACACCTGGCCGATGCGGCCCGCTTCGGTTTCGCGGCGCAGGCCGTCGGCGAGCGCATCGGCGGCGGCGGTCGCGAATTCGGGCGCGGGCGCCTCGACGACGGCGAGGATCGTCTGGCTGCGCTGCGGGAACGCGCCGTCGATCGCGTTGCCGAGCGCGGCCCATTGCGGGTCGTTCTCGACGAGCTTGCTGATGTCGGTGTTGATCTTGAAATGGTGTGCGACATAGACGCTGCTGAGCGCGGCGACGACGAGCGACAGCACGACGACCCAGATAGGGCGCCGCACCGACCAGGCGACGAGTCGAACGAGGACGGAAGTCAGCATGAGGCGGCGGGTTGGGGGGCTGCGGAAAGGCAAAGTATCCAAGTATACCGGCGCGCGGGTTTCAGAGTCGGCAAGGTTCCGGCGCGTGTGAATTTCGCCGGATTGTTGCGAAATAGGGTTCGAATGTCGCGGAATGCGGCGGGGAGGCGGCACGAAGGCGGGCGCAGGGCTCGTGGAGCGGCGCGGCGGCGCGTGCGGGAGCATCGCGCACGCGGACGCCTGCCGGCGCGCGCCGATTCGATCGCGACGGCCGCCAATCGGCGGCGCCGCGCGTGAATATCGATTTTCAGTCGTTTAATTCAACATTTTTAACAAACAGTGCCGCGAAATTGACTTTCGATTCGGATCGGCGCGGCGCGATGTCATGCCTATTCGATGCGTAAATGCGCTCAGAAGATATGTAGTTTGGCGAACATAGGTGTGTAAGCACGCGTGTTACTTTACGTCAATGCATTATTGGATTTAAGGATTGCATATCGCCGGCGCGATGCGTAATCGAATAAATATTCAGCAGGAGGCTGAGGAGACGAATTCTCGACCGATCGACATCGGGCCGTTCGGCGTTGGTGGTGGGTAAAGGCAATCACATGGTGCAAGTTGCATTTCTGTTTCCCGGGCAAGGCGCATTCTATGCGGGCGCGACGCGGGCGTTGAGCGGCGCGTATCCCGTGGTGCAGCAGGCGATGCAGGCCATCGATGCCGTGTCCGTCCGGCGGCTGCGCCGTCCGCTGCTCGCGACGCTGCGGGACGAGCACATCGGCGTCGAGGACCTCCTGCAATACGCGCCGGACCTGCTGCAGCTCGCGATCTATGCGACGTCCGTCTCGTACTTCGAGGCGCTGCGCGCGCACGCGGTGCGGCCCGACGTGCTCGTCGGACACAGCTTCGGCGAGATCGCCGCGCTCGTGTGCGGCGGTGCGTTCTCGATCGAGGAAGGCGCCGACATCGTCTGCGACCGGATCGACGCGTTGCGCGCGGCCGCGCCCGCCGACGGCCGGATGGCGGCCGTGTCCGCGTCGCCCGACGCGGTGCGCGCGCATCTCGCCGCGTGCTTTAGCGGCGCGCCCGAAGAACGCAAGGGGCGCGTGCGGATCGCGGTCGAAAATCATGCGTCGCAGACCGTCGTATCGGGTGCGCAAGAATGCGTCGATGAATTCTCGGCCTATTGCGCTCGGAATAATATCTCCGCGCAAATATTGAATTCGCCTTACGCATTTCATCACGACGATCTGGAAAATGCGCGGATCGAATTCGGGCGACGTCTGAAAGCTTATAAAAACAAAGCGCTCGAATATCCGGTTTATTCACCGATATTGAATCGCTATTACGCGGCGGCCGACGATCTCGGCGCGTGTCTCGCGCGCCATCTCGTGCTGCCGGTCCGGTTCGGAGATGGGGTCGCAAGACTGAAAGCGGCCGGCATCGGCGCGCTCGTCGAGTGCGGTGCGCTGAACGCGCTCAGCAAGATCGCGGTGCGCGCGCTGGGGCCCGGCGCCATCAAGACCTTTTCGGGCGTGTCGAGCGTGGGAGGCGAACTCGGCGGCCTGGAGAACGTTCTCGCATATTTCAATGGGGGTAGTGTCATGAACGACGACATTCGCGCAAGCCATCTGCAACTCGATTTCGACGAGTTCTGGCGCAACAGTGGTCCGGGGATCGTCGACAAGATCAAGGGCGAGCTCAAGCGTTACTTCGACGCGCGGGGGCTGCAGGCGACGCCCGCGCCGCAAATCGTGACCGAACGCGGCGGCGCGGCCGGTTTCGCGCCGGCCGCGCCTGTCGCGCAGGCACCGGCCGCGCCCGTCGCGCCCGCCGCACAAGCACCGGCCGTGCCCGTCGCGGCCGCCGCACCCGCCGCGGCTCCGACCGCGCCCGTGCCGCGCGACCGGCTCTTCACCGAGCTCGTCGCGATCTACGCGGAGGCGATGGAGTATCCGGTCGAAGTGTTCACCGAGACGGTCGAGCTCGAAGCGGAGCTCGGGATCGACTCGGTCAAGCAGACCGAGATCATCCAGCGGATCAGCGCCCGCTACGGGCTGCCGCCGCTGCCGGCGAACTTCCGCGCCGGCGACTTCAAGGCGATGGGGCAGATCGTCGACTTCGTCCATGAGCACCAGGGCAAGGCGGCGGCGCTCGTCATGAGCTGAGCGCCGCGCACGCACCGCGCGCCACGAGAAAAACGAGAGGAGAGGGCCGGATCAGACGGAAAGTCTCGTCCGAATGTTTGGTAATCCTGACCACTGCGATTTATGTCGAATTCCTATCTGAAGGGGAAACGGGTTCTGGTGACGGGCGGGGCAAAGAATGTCGGCAAGGCGATCTGCCGCCGCTTTGCCGAACAAGGCGCGCATGTCATCGTCAATTTCTTTCATTCGCTCGACGCGTCGAAAGAGACCGCGGCCGAGTTGCGTGCGCTCGGCGCGACGGTCGATGTCGTGCGCGCGTCGGTCGCGCAGCCGGCGCAGGTCGAGCGGATGTTCGACGAAATCGAAGCGAAGTACGGCAAGCTCGACATCCTCGTCAACAACGCGGCGTCGGGTGCGCTGCTGCCCGTCGACGACATCGAGGCCGCGCATTTCGACCGCGCGCTCGACACCAATCTGAAAGGCGCGTTCTGGTGCGCGCGCCGCGCCGCGCGGCTGATGGCGCGCGCGGGCGGCGGCGCGATCGTCAACGTGTCGTCGGTCGGCTCGACGCTCGTACCGGCGAACTATCTCGTCGTCGGCACCGCGAAGGCCGCGCTCGAATCGCTGACGCGCTATCTGGCCGTCGAGTACGCGAGCCTCGGGATTCGCGTGAACGGCGCGTCGTCGACGCTGATCGACGGCGACGTCGCCGCGCAGTTTCCCGATCCCGACAACACGAAGCGCTCGAGCATCGCGGCGACGCCGCTCGGCCGCCTCGCGACCGCCGAGGATCTCGCGGATGTCGTGCTGTTCCTCGCGTCGGACGCGGCGCGCTGGATCACCGGGCAGGTGATCGTCGCGGACGGCGGACTGTCGCTGTGCAGCGAGGCGTTGTCGCCGCGGCGCGAGTGGCGCGCGGCGGCGGATTCCTCCGCGCCGAATGGCGATGCCGCGCCGTTGTCGACCGCGTTTTCGAGCCGGGCGAGCGCTGGCGTCGCGGCTGTGCCGGCTACGTCGGCCGCGCCGCATGATGCGGGCTTCGGCGCGCACGCGGCGAAGCACGGTGCCGACGTTGCCGGAACCGTGGCCGCATCAGCGGTCGCGCAAAATGCCATGAGCGCGCATGTGCCCGCGCCGTCGACCGATTCAGCCGCGGCGCATGCGCCGGCCGCATCGGCATCCGGCGCGCACGCGGCTTACCCGGCGCCGTCAGCCGCTTCGGCCCGGGCGGATGCGAGCATCGCCGCATCGTTGCCTTCTTCCTCCGTCGCGGCGGCGCTCGCGAACGAGAACGCGAATGCGAACGCATCGAACGCGCGCGGCGCACGCCCCGCGGTGTCGGCCGACGCAACCGGCGCGCCCGGCGCCGAAGGCGCGCTCGAAGACGACGCCGACGAAATCGCCGTCGTCGGCATGGGCGTCGCGCTGCCCGGCGCGAGCGATCCGGAAGCGTTCTGGCAGGCGCTGCTGAACGGCCCCGAGCTGTTCGGCAACGTGCCGCCCGATCGTTGGGATTACCGATCGTTCTATTCGCCGGATCCGTCGGCGGAGGACAAGAGCTATCAGTCGCGCTCGGTGTTCATCGAACGCTTCGAGCCCGAGGCCCGCCTGCGCGCCGAGATCGAAGCGGCCGCCGCGCCCGACGAGCTGACGACGCTCTGGCTGCGCCATTCGTTGCGCCAGGCGCTCGACGGCGTGCGCGTTCGTGCGGGCGACCGCACGTCGTTTCTCGTCGGCTACACGGCGGACGGCAGTCAGCACCTCGAAGAAGGGATGGTGCTCGCGGCGATGCGCGCGCGGCTGCGCGACGCGCTCGGCGAAGCCGGCGCGCCGCCCGACGAGCGCGAGCGCCGCATCGCGCAGATCGACGCCGTGCTGCGCGCGCGTTACGCACGCGGCACGGGCGAGCTGTCCGAGTTCTTCCCGCATCGCGTCGGCCTGAATGCGATGCGCGGCGTGCTGCCCGACGACGCCGAATACATGATGGTCGACACCGCGTGCTCGTCGTCGCTCTATTCGGTCGACCTCGGCATCAAGAGCCTGCTCGCCGGCAAGCACGACGTCGTCGCGTGCGGCGGCGCGTTCGCGCTCGCGCCGCGCGGCTCGATCCTGTTCTCGAAGCTGCACGGGCTGTCGAAGAGCGGCGAAGTGCGGCCGCTCGACAAGGCGTGCGACGGCGTGCTGTTCGCCGACGGCGCGGGCGTCGTGATCCTGAAGCGCCTGAAGCGCGCGCTCGCCGACGGCGACCGCGTGCTCGGCGTGCTGAAGGCGTTCGGCTCGTCGTCGGACGGCAAGGGCAAGGCGATCTACGCGCCGAACTCGGCCGGCCAGAGCATCGCGATCGATCGCGCGTACCGGCAGACCGACGTGCCGAAGGACGCGGTCGACTGGGTCGTCGCGCACGCGACGGGCACGCCCGCGGGCGATCTCGCCGAATTCCAGAGCCTGCGCGACATGCCGAAGCGCGACCGGCCGGTGTACGTGACGTCGAACAAGTCGCTCGTCGGCCATACCGGCTGGGCGGCGGGCGTCGTGTCGCTGATCCAGGTGCTGCTCGCGCTCGAGCACGGCCGCATTCCGCCGCAGCATCGTTTCTCCGAGCCGCCGCAAGAATTCGACATCGGCGCGAGCGGCTTCACGATTCCGACGCAAGCCGTCGACTGGCCGCGCAAGACCGATGCGGCGCGCGTCGCCGCGGTGTCGGGCTTCGGCTTCGGCGGCACGAACGGCCATCTGATCGTCGGCGAGCATCGGCCGGACCTGCGCGCGTCGAAGCCTGCCGCGCGCGTCAATCGCGAGCCTCTCGCGATCGTCGGCTGGTCCGCGAAATTTCCCGGGCTCGGCGGCCGCGACGCGATCGCCGCGTGGCTGAACGGCGCGGGCGCCGCGCCCGGCGCGAGCTTCGGCCTCACGTATCCGCTGCCGAGCTTCGATCGCGTGCGGATGCCGCCCGCGGTGCTGCGCGCGCTCGACCGCTGCCAGTTGATGGCGCTCGACGCCGCGCACGACATGCGCGAGCAGTTGCGCGACTACTGGGGCGCGCATGCGAACGCGATCGGCGTCGTGATGGGCCACATGGGGCCGACGCGCAACGCCGCGCTGTACGCGAGCCGCTGCTATCTCGACGACATCGCGACCGCCGTGCGCGCGAGCGTCGACGACGCGTCGCGTCCGGCGCTAGACGATGCGCTCGCGCGCGTCGCCGAAAAGACGAAGCGCCTCGTGCCGCCGACGACCGAAAACTCGTTTCCCGGCATGATGCCGAACGTGATTCCCGCGCGCGTCGCGAACTATCACGATCTGCACGGGATGAACATGACGGTCGACGCCGGGCACGCGTCGACGCTCGCCGCGTTCGAAGTCGCGTCGCGCTTCCTGAGAAGCGGCGAGCTCGACATGGTGATCGTCGGCGGCATCAACGGCAACTCGGCCGACGAAGTGCAGCCTGCGTTCGACCGGCTGCTCGCCGAAGGAATCGTGCTGTTCGCGGTGACGACCAAAGCGCAGGCCGACGCGGCCGGGCTGCCGGTGCTCGCGTGGGTCGAGAGCGGCCGCGCGTTCGCGGACGCTTGCGCGCCGCAACGCGCGCTGCGCGATGCCGACGGCCGCGAAGTCACGTACGCCGGCGCCGACGGCGCGCTCGCGGTGCTGCGCGCGCTCGTCGGCGGCGAGGACGCCGCGTCGGTCGCGTTCGGCAACGATCGCGATCGGGTGCGCTTCGGCTTGCGCATCGATCGCAACGCGCCGCCGGCAAGCGGCGAAAGCACGCGCACGCATGCCGTTCCGGATGCGCCCGGCACGTCGGCGGCGGCTTCGGCGCCGTCTTCGTCGGCTCCCGTTTCTTCTCACCTTTCGGCATCGCCGCCGGCATTTGCTTCGGTATCCGCATCGTCATCGCAGCCCGTTGCGCCGATCGCGACGGATGTCCGGGCGGAAACGCCGGCGCCTGTCGTGCCGTCCGCCGCCGGCGCGTCGACCGAGAAGCGCGTGCCGATCCCCGCCACGCTGAAGGCGACCGACGTCGCCGCCGACGGCGAGCCGCTCGGCGTCGCCCGATATCGGATCGATCTGCAGGAAACGCCGTGGCATGCCGGCGCGGGCGCGATCGCGTATCTGCCCGCGGGCAGCGTCGTCGTGACCGACGCGCCCGAGCTGCTCGACGGCATCGGCATGCTGCCCGCCGATCTGCTCGTGCTGTCCACTCGCGCGACGACGTTCTCGCGCGCGCGGCTCGCCGTCGTCGACACGCTCGGCGAAGCCGCGCTGCAAGGATTGATTCCAGCGGGCGCGCGTCACCTGCGGCTGCTGACGTCGCTGCACACGAGCGCGCTCGAGCCGGATCGTTTGTCCGCGCCGTCGCCCGGGCTGCTGAAGCTGCACGACCTCGCGTTCCTCGCGCTCAAGCAGTGCTACGACGGCGTCGCGCAGCAGGGCTCGTTCATCGCGCTGCTGCTCGACGCGGTGAAGGACGACGTGCTGCATCCGGATGCGGGGATGTTCACGGGCCTCGTGAAGGCGCTCGCGATCGAGCTGCCGCATGCGCGCTCGCTCGTCGTGCTGACGGACGACGCGGACATCCGGCAAGGCGTCGCGCAGGCCGAGCGCGAGAGCGGCGCGCAGCATCTGCTGCCCGTCGTCGCGCTGTGCGGCGGCCGGCGTCTGACGCCGCGCGTGACGCGCGACGCGGGCGAGCTGCCCGCCGACGGCTTCGCGCGGCTCGATCCCGATTCGGTCGTCGTCGCATTCGGCGGCGCGCGCGGGATCACGGCCGAGCTGATGAAGGCGGTCGCCGAGCACTTCCAGCCGACGATCTATCTGATCGGCAGCAGCGGGCTCGACACGTACGGCCCCGATGTGTTCGCGGGCAGCGACGAAGCGTTCGCCCGAGGTCGTCCCGACTACATCCGCGAGCAGAAGGCGCTCAATCCGCATCTGCCGTTGCCCGCGATCATCAAGGCGTTCGAGCGCCAGGCCGACGCGCGCGCCGCGCGCCGCAACATCGACGTGATGAAGTCGTACTGCGGCCCGAACAAGGTGTTCTATCTGCGCGCCGACGTGCTCGACGCGGGCAGCGTGCGCGCGGCGGTCGACAAGATCGTCGCGGCCGGCCAGCCGATCGATCTCGTCGTCAACGCGGCGGGCCTGAACCGCTCCGCGTCGATCAACGTGAAGTCGTTCGACGATTTCGTCGCGGTGCGCGACATCAAGATTCGCGGCTACTGGAACGTGCGCGACGCGTTCGGCGCCGCGCAGCCGCGCGCGTGGTGCAACTTCGGCTCGTTCATCGGCCTGACCGGGCAGGCGGGCGAGACCGACTACGCGTCGGGCAACGATTTCCTCAACACGCAGGCCGCCCATCATCGCGCGGCGCTCGCGCGCGACGAGTTCACGATCGGCTGGACGCTGTGGCGCTCGGTCGGCCTCGGCGCGAATCCCGTCACGCGCGCGTTCCTCGAGAAGAGCGGGCTCTTCACGAGCATGCGAACCAACGAGGGCATTCATCACTTCCTGCGCGAGATCAATCTGACCGAGCGCGCGGCGAGTTCCGTGCATCTCGGCGCGGCCGAGCGGCGCGCGATCGAAGCGCATCTGCCGACGTTCTTCGAGACGCCCGAGTCCGCGCCGGCCGCGCGGACGGAACGGTCCGTGCAACCGCCGGGCTACGCGCCGAACGTACAGGCCGCGCCGGGCGCGCACGCCGGGCAGCCGGCGCAGCGATCGCATCCGGCGCCGCCGCGCGAGCGCATCGCGCCGCCGCCGAGCCACGATTTCTATCTTGGCCGCGAAGTGCGCCGCACGAGCGACAGCGTGACGTTCGAGCGCGTCTTCGACCTGCGTACCGATGCTTACCTGCAGCACCACGTCGTGAATCGCTTCGCGACGCTGCCCGGCACGTTCGTGCCGGAGCTCGCGGCCGAAGCGGCGATGAAGCTGCTGCCGGGACTGCGCGTCGTCGGCTTCCGCGACGCCGCGTTCCGCCACTTCCTGCGCGTGTACGACGCGCAGCGGCCGAGCACGAAGCGCATCCACGCGCAGGTCGTCGGCCGCGAAGGCGATGCGGCGGTCGTGCAGGTGCGGATCACGGGCGACGTGCTCGCGCCGAACGGGCAGGTGCTCGTGCAGGACAAGCTGCACTTCGAGATCAAGGCGCTCGTCGCGCCGCGCTACGCGAGCGCGCCCGTCTGGCCGATGCGGCCGGACGAGCCGCGCACGCCGGTCGCCGATCCATACCATTTCGAATCGGCGCCCGTGCGCCTGACGGGCATGTTCGTGTCGACGGCCGATACGGGCGTCACCGCGTCGGGCAAGGTCGCGCGCTATCAGCTGAGCGTCGCCCCAGACGATCCGGTGTTTTCGCGTTTCGTCGTCCCGAGCATCATGCTCGACGGCCTCGCGCGCGTCGCGGTGCTGAACTATGTCGCGGGCGATTACATTCCGCTCGCCGCGCCGGTGTCGATCGGCCGGATCGATTTGTACGAAGGCGGCAACGACTGCGAACTCGCACGCCGCTACCGCCGGATCGACCTGTACGCGACGCCCCGCGAGTTCGCGCTCGAAGGCGCGCACAATGGCAACCGCTTCGCCGCGGTGCGGCCCGACGGCCGCATGCTGATGGAGATGAGCGACGTGTCGGGCGTCGTGATCGGCTACGTGCACCGGACGACGGGCGCGTACGCGACGAAGGCCGAGGTCGACGCGCGCGCCGCGCGCCTCGCAACCGATCGGGAGACGGCATGAGCAAGCACCGTCAGGCGCCGGGGCCGCGCGGCAGCCTCGTGATGGGCAATCTCGCCGCATACAAGCGCAATCCGATCACGATGCTGCTGCGCCTGCACCAGCAATACGGCGACGTCGCGCGCAACCGGCTCGGCCCGTTCATCACGCATGCGCTCGCGCATCCGGACCACGTCCAGTACGTGCTGCAGGAGAACCATCGCAACTACGTGCGCGGGCGTTTCTACGACAACTTCAAGATGTTCTTCGGCGACGGCCTGCTGACGACCGACGGCGAATTCTGGCGCCGGCATCGGCGCGCGGTGCAGCCGCTCTTTCACAAGAAGCAGGTCGACGCGCACACGGCCGCGGTCGGCGACGCGGCGCTCGCGCTCGCGCATCGCTGGAGTGCGCTTCCGCCAGGCAAGGCGGTGGACGTCGTCGAGGAGATGATGCACCTGAGCCTGCGGATGCTCGGGCTGATGGTGTTCAACACCGACGTGTCGACGCATGCGGAAGCGGTGGGGCCGGCGGTGCGCTTCGGGATCGAAGCGATGATGCCGCAGGGCAACATGAACGACTTCATCCCGCGCTGGGCGCCGACGCGCTTCAATCGCCGGATCGCGCACGCGCGCCGCGCGATCGACACGATCATCGCGAAGATCATCGCCGATCACCGCGACGAACGCTGCGAGCCGAGCGACGTGATCTCGCTGCTGCTGAACGCGCGCGATCCCGACACCGGCGCGCCGATGACGCAGCAGGAAGTGCATGACGAAGTGATGACCGTGTTTCTCGCGGGCCACGAGACGACGGGCGCGGGCCTCGCGTGGGCGCTGTATGCGCTCGCGCAGCATCCGGCGGTGCTGCGCCAGCTGCGCGATGAGCTCGACGCGCGCCTCGGCGGGCGCGCGCCGACCGTGCAGGACTTCGAACAATTGCCGTATCTGTCGCAGGTCGTCGACGAAGTGCTGCGCGTCTATCCGCCGATCTGGGGCTTCACGCGCGATCTCGTCGAAGACGACGAGATCGGCGGCTACCGGATTCCGGCGCGCTCATCGGTGTTCATGTCGCCTTACGTCACGCATCGTCATCCGGCGTTCTGGCGCAATCCGGACGCGTTCGATCCGGAGAACTTCGCGAGCGATGCGGCGGCCCGCCATCGCTTCGTCTATTTCCCGTTCGGCGGCGGGATGCGCAAGTGCATCGGCTTCCAGACCGCGCTGCTGCAGATGCGCGTGCTCGTTGCGGTGATCGCGCAGCATTTCGATCTGAACGTGCTGCCCGGCCATCCGATCGAGCTCGGCGCGACGATCTCGCTGCGGCCGATGCACGGCATCCGTCTGATCGTGAAGCCGCGCGAGCGTCAGCAGAGTCATCTCGCGCGCGTGCGCGAGCACGAGGCCGCGCGCGCGCTGCGGCCGCTCGGCGACACGATCGAGCCGACGGGCGCCGCGTGTCCGATGGCGGCGGCGGGCGCGAGCGCTGCGGCGGGGGCGGACGCTGCGGCGGGGGCGGACGCTGCGGCGGAATCGGCGCAAGCGCTCGATGTCGCGCACGCGAGCGGCGCCGCCGTCGCCGACGAGCGTGCGGCGGCCCGGCAACACGCCGACGCCGCGAGGCTGTCGCTCGCGACGCCGAGCGATGCCGCCGCCGACGCGAGCGCCCGCGGCGTGCCCGCATGGCGCTTCACGTGGCGGCCGGCGCCCGTCGATCCGGTGCCCGATGCGCCGTCGCCCGCGTTGAGCGGCAAGCGGATCGCGCTCGTCAACGGGCGCGGCGGCACGGTCGAGCGCATCGCGGCCGCGCTCGCGCGGACGTGCGCGAAGGTGTCGGTGTTCGCGCCCGCCGCGAACGCCGATGATGCGGAGGCTGCGCGGACGTTCGTCAACGAAGCGGGCCCGCTCGACGGCATCGTCGATCTCGGGCTCGAAGCGCCGTTCGCGCTCGACGATGCGAGCGCGTGGGAAGCGCCGATGCGACGCACGGTCGAGCTGCTGAAGGCGTGCTACGGCGACTGGGCGGCGGAGGACGACACGTCGCGGCTCTTCTACGTCGCGCTCACGTGGATGGACGGAATGATGGGCTACGGCGATGCCGCCGCGGGCGCGCAGCCGCTCGGCGGACTGTGGGCGGGACTCGCGAAGACGCTGCCGCAGGAGCTGCCGAACTGCAACGTGCGCGTGCTCGACATCTCGCCCGACGAGACGGGCCGCGTCGACCGGCTCGTCGTCAACGAGCTCTATCGCTGGGGCCTCTTCGAAGTCGGCTACCGGCGGGGCGTGCGCTACACGCTGCACGCGCGGCGCAATGAACTGCCGCCGCTTGCCGTGGATGCGCGCACGACGCTCACAGCGGGCGACACCGTGCTGTTCTCGGGCGGCGCGCGCGGAATCGGCCTGTTGTGCGCGCGCGCGCTCGCCGAGCGTCACGGCTGCGCGGTGATCGTCACGGGACGCGAGGCGCCGCCCGACGGCAGCGAGCCGTGGATGGCGCTCGACGACGCAGGCTTCAAGCGATACAGCCTCGAACAGCTGCGCGCGGCGACGCCCGACAACCCGCCGAAGGCGATCCGCGCGACGTTGCAGCGGCTCAAGCGGCGGCGCGAGCTGAAGGCCGCGCTCGACGAGATGGCCGCGCTCGATCTGCCGGTCCGTTATCGGGTCTGCGACGTGACCGACCGCGCGGCCGTGCGCGCGCTGTGCGACGAGCTCGGCGATTCGCTGCGAATGGTGATCCACAACGCGGGCGTCGACCAGCCGGTGCGCCTGATCCAGAAGGGCGCCGACGACTTCGCGCGCACGGTCCGCACGAAAGTGCTCGGCTTCGCGAATCTGTGCGATGCGGTCCGCGCGCGACCGCGGCTCGTGCAGTTCTGCAACGTCGGCTCGCTGACGGGCCGCTGGGGCGGGATGACGGGCGAGACCGACTACGCGGCCGCGAACGAAGCGCTCGCGCGCCTCGGCCTCTGGGCGGCCAAGCATGTGCTTCCGCCCGCGTGCGGCGTGAAGACGCTCGTGTGGCCGACGTGGGAAGGCGTCGGAATGATCACGAACTTCTCGGTCACGCAGCGCTACATCACGCCGATGAACGTCGACGAGGGCGTGCGGCATTGGCTGCGCGAGCTCGCGTCGCCGGGCAGCGGCGAAGTGATGTTCATGGGCGCGGTCGGCCGCGCGCCGACGCCCGTGCAGATCAAGGGTTTCCAGCCGATCCGCGAGCTGCCGAACATCGGCGAGCTCGTCACGCGCCGGCATCACGTCGGCGAGCCGCTGCGCTTCCGGCCGTTCAAGCGCTTCGAAGGCCGCTATGCGATCGATCCGGCGGTCGCGCCATACGCGTACGCGTTTCGCTTCAACGGCCGCGCGGTGCTGCCCGCATCGCTCGTGCTCGAGCACGCGTGCGCGGTCGGCGACTGGGTGATGCCGCCGACGGGCGAGCCGCGCGACCTGAGCGAGATGACGAACGTCGTGCTGCGCCTCGACGCGCTGCCCGACGTGCCGAACGGCGGCGCGCCCGTCGAGATCGGCAGCGAGGCGGCCGGCTACATGATCGGCGACGTCTGGTGCGTCGACGTGCGCTGCAGCGACGCGCGCACGCAAACCGAGCTGCTCAGCATGACGCTCGTCTACCGGCCGGAGCCGGAGCAGATCGGCGCCGCATATGCGCGGCCGCCCGGCGCGACGCCCGAACCGCCGCGGCTGACGAGCGCGCCTCACGCCGCGTGGAACGGCGATCTGCTGCCGGCGGGCGACTGGAGCGTGCCCGACGACGCGTCGGCCGGCATCGTGCGGATCGGCCGCGTGCCGCCCGCCGCGGTGCTGAGCCTGTGGACGCTGCCGTTTCCGCTCGAGCTGCGCCTGCCCGTCAATCACGTCGAGCACGTGCTGCGCGTACTGCTCGCCGAATGGGGCGCGGCGCAATCCGACGCGCCGGCCGTCTGGCGGATCGGCAGCGCGAAGCTCGCGCGGCTGCCGGCGTCGTCGGCCGACGGCGTCGTCGAGTACGCGACCGGCCGCTTCGCGGTGGTCGATGCGCGCGGCTACGTGCTGCTGCGCCTCGACGACACGCGCGTCGACGCCGCGCGCACGATGCAGCCCGAAGCGGGCGCGCTTGCCGATTCGATGACGGCATGACGCGCGACCGTACCAGTGGAGGAACCACAACGATGACAACGACGAAAACGACGACGAAAACGACGGCGGCGGCAGCGGCGGCAACGTCGACGAACCGGGACCGCAGCAACCGCTATTGCATCATCGGCGGCGGCGCGGCCGGCATCGCAACCGCGAAGAACCTGCGCGAGCACGGCATCGAGTTCGATCTGATCGAACGCGAAGACGACATCGGCGGCACGTGGTACTACGGCAAGCCGTGCAGCGCGATCTACAAGTCGGTGCACATGATCAGCTCGCGCGAGTTCTCCGAATACACGGACTACCCGATGCCCGCCGATTACCCGACCTACGCGCGCGGCGATCAGGCGCTCGCATACCTGCGCGACTACGCGCGCCGCTTCGGCGTCTACGAGCACGCGGAGTTCAACCGGACCGTGCTCGAAGTCGCGCCGCTCGCGGACGGCGGGCGGTGGCGCGTCGAACTCGACGGCCACGAGGTGCGCCACTACAAGGGCGTGTTCGTCTGCAACGGCCATCTGTCGAAGCCGCAGGTGCCCGACTATCCGGGCCGCTTCGACGGGCTGCAACTGCATTCGGCGCTGTACAAGACGCCCGACGTGCTGAAGGACAAGCGGGTGCTCGTCGTCGGCGCGGGCAACTCGGGCTGCGACATCGCGGTCGAGGCGGCCCATCATGCGCGCGCGGTGTTCCATAGCACGCGGCGCGGCTACTACTACTGGCCGAAATTCCTGTTCGGGATTCCTGCCGATCGCTGGGCCGAGTGGCCGTTGAAGCTGCGCCTGCCGCTATGGGCGCGGCGCTTTTTCGGCGTGCGGCTTCTGCGCCTGACGACGGCCGGCCAGCCGGAGGACTACGGCCTGCCGAAGCCGGACCACAAGCTGTTCGAAGCGCATTTCATCATCAACTCGACGCTGTTCTATCACCTCGGGCACGGCGATCTCGTCGCGAAGCCGGACGTCGTCGAGCTGAAGGGCGACCGCGTCGCGTTCTCGGACGGCAGCGAAGAGCAGATCGACGCGATCGTCTACGCGACGGGCTTCCAGCTCAGCTTTCCGTTTCTCGATCCGTCGTATCTGCTATGGGAAAAGATGCAGCCGCGCCTGTATCTGAACATCTTCGACCAGGCGCATCCGAACCTGTTCTTCATCGGCCTGTTCCAGACGTCGACCGGCAACTGGCCGCTGATGGATTATCAGGCGCAGCTCGTCGCGCGCTATCTGCGCGCGCGCGACGCGGCGCCGCGCAAGGCCGCGCGGATCGACCGGCTGATCCGGCGCGACCGCTCGAACTGGAACGGCGGGATTCACTTCAGCGACACGCAGCGGCACGTGATCGAAGTCGAGCATTTCGCTTACCGGCTGCAACTGAAGCGGCTGATTCGCGCGCTGCCCGATTCGCGCGCGGCGCCGCGGTCGCGGCGGCCGGTGGCCGTCGCGACCGCGGCGCAAGCGCCGGCGCCCGCCGCCGCTGCCGCGCCCGCCGCCGTGCGCGTGCAGACGGGAGACGCATGATGACGATCGTCTCCGTCGAGAACATCAGCAAGACCTATCTGCTCGACAGCGTGAAAGTGACCGGCCTGGCCGGCGTGTCGGTCGACATCGACGCGAACCGCTTCACCGTGCTGAGCGGCCCGTCCGGCAGCGGCAAGACGACGCTGCTCAACATGATCGGCTGCATCGATCGGCCCGACGCGGGGCGCGTCGTCGTCGCCGGGCAGGACACCGCGACGTTGACCGACGACGCGCTGTCCGACTTCCGCGCGCGGCAGGTCGGCCACGTGTTCCAGTCGTTCAACCTGCTGCCCGTGCTGTCCGCGTACGAGAACGTCGAATATCCGCTGCTGATGGCGCGCGCGCCCGCGCGCGAGCGCGCGGAGCGCGTCGCGTACCTGCTCGACGCGGTCGGCCTGACCGGCAAGGGCGCGCACCGGCCGAGCCAGTTGTCGGGCGGCCAGCGGCAGCGCGTCGCGATCGCGCGCGCGCTCGCGGCGGAGCCGTCGCTCGTGCTCGCCGACGAGCCGACCGCGAACCTCGACAGCGTCACGGGCCAGGCGATCATCGCGCTGATGCACCGGATGCAGCGCGAGAGCGGCGTGTCGTTCATCGTGTCGTCACACGACCGCCAAGTGCTGGACGCGGCCGACGATGTCGTGCAGATCCGCGACGGCCGCATCGTCGATCGCCGCCGCATCGCGCAGGAGGCGCAAAGCTGATGCATACCTTCATGTTGGCGCTGCGCAACCTGCAGCGGAACCGGCGGCGCTCGATCACGACGCTGCTCGCGATGATCGTCGGCGTCTGCGCGGTCCTGCTGTTCGGCGGCTTCAGCAAGGACATCACGTTCGGATTGCAGACCGATTTCGTGCGGCGCAGCGGGCACTTGCAGATTCAGCGGCACGGCTATTATCAGTACGGGAGCGGCAATCCGGTCGCGTACGGGATCGGTGGCTACGAGCGGCTGATCGCGCAGCTGCGCGACGATCCGGTGCTCGCGCCGATGATCGCGGTGATCACGCCGACGCTGCAGTTCGGCGGGATCGCCGGCAACTTCGAAGCGGGCGTATCGCGCACGGTGCTCGCGCAGGGCGCGATCGCCGACGAGCAGAACCGGATGCAGCAATGGAACGACTACGGCTTCCCGCTGACGCCGAAGCCGTATCCGCTCGTCGGCACCGTGCCCGATGCGGCGATCGTCGGGCACGGCGTCGCGCGCGTGCTGCATCTGTGCGCGCCGCTGCAGGTGCCCGATTGCGGCGATGGCGATAACGCGCAGAAGGCGGCGCGCGCGGCGTCCGGCGCATCCGCAGCCGACGCGCCCGCGGACGTGCTCGCGCTCGCGGCGGCCGAAGCGGACGCGCAACAGCGCGAGCGCAACGGCGAGCGCGCCGGCGCGACGCACATCGAGGTGCTCGCGGCGAACGCGTACGGCGCGCCGAACGTCGGCGGCTTCACGGTCGTCAAGGCCGAGCAGCAAGGCGTGAAGGAGCTCGACGACGTCTATCTCGCGATGCACCTGCCGCGCGCGCAGCGGCTCGTCTACGGCGGCGACGCGCCGCGCGTGACGGCGATCGAGATTCAGCTCGCGCACACCGCGCAACTGCCCGCCGCGCGCGCGAGGATCGACCAGTTGTTCGGCGGCCGCTTCGAAGGCCAGCCGCTCGACGTGCTCGACTTCGCCGCGCTGAATCCGTTCTACGACCAGACGAACCGGATGTTCTCGATGATCTTCGGCTTCGTGTTCGTGCTGATCGGCGCGATCGTGCTGTTCGTCGTCAGCAACACGATGAGCACCGCGATCCTCGAGCGGACCGTCGAGATCGGCACGCTGCGCTCGATGGGCGTGCGCCGCAGCGGCATCCAGGCGCTGTTCGTCTGCGAAGGCGCGCTGCTCGGCGTCGTCGGCGCGTCGATCGGCGTGCTCGTCGCGCTCGGGCTCGCGTTCGCGGTCAATCGCAGCGGACTCGCGTGGACGCCGCCCGCGCGGATCGACTCGGTCGCGCTGACGGTGCGCGTGTGGGGCGAATGGCGGCTGATCGCGCTGACGTTCGTCGGGCTCGCGTTCGTCGCCGGGTTGTCCGCGTGGCTGCCCGCGCGCCATGCGGCGCGGCTGTCGATCGTCGACGCGCTGCGCTACGTATGAGCGGCGGCAATTTTCAGTTTGAACAACGAAAGATCGAATCGATCGGGAGGTGGAGCGTGCGTCGCTTGTTTCGTACATGGTGGATCGGCTTGAGTCTCGGCGCGGCTGTGCTCGCGCACGCGCAGACGCCGCCCGATCCGCAGAAGCTGCTTGCGCAAAGCGACGCGATCCGGACACCGACGAAGGCGTTCGTGCTGACCGCGACGCTGACCGAATACCGGTCCGGCAAGCAGATCGACGGCAACACGCTGTCGATCTATTCGAAGCCCGACGCGCCGGGCGGCGCGTTCCGCACGCTGGTGCGCTTCGTCGCGCCCGCGCGCGACGCGGGCAAGCTGATGCTGAAGAACGGCAACGACCTGTGGTTCTACGATCCGGCGAACCAGGCGAGCATCCGCATATCGCCGGACCAGCGTCTGCTCGGGCAGGCGGCGAACGGCGACGTCGTCACCGTCAATCTCGCGCACGACTATCAGGCGGAGCTGAAAGGCGCCGAAGACGTGATGGACGGCGATCGGCAGACGCGGCATTGCTACAAGCTGTCGCTGACGGGCAAGGCCCAGGGTCTCACGTACCACCGGATCGAGATGTGGCTCGACGCGTCGAACAGCCGGCCGGTCAAGGCGAAGTTCTATTCGGAAAGCGATCGGCTGCTGAAGAGCGCGTTCTACCGGCGCTATACGATGGAGCTCGGCGTCGAGCGTCCGACCGAGACCGTGATCATCGACGGCCTCGATCCGAGCTGGGTGACGGTGATGCGCTTTTCCGGATACGCATGGCGCGACATTCCGGACGCGTGGTTGCAACGCGATTATCTGCCCCGCTTTCAGGTGCAATGACGCGCAGATCGTTGGCGATCCTGATTTGCGCGGTCGCGGCGGCGGCATCGGCGGCGATGCCGTCGCGCGCCGCCGATGCCGGCGACGCGGACGCCGCGAAGGAGGCGGCGAACGACGCGACGAATGCCGCGCTCGATCTCGCGGACGCGACGCCTGTTGCCGCGCCGGAAACGGCGCGGCCGTGGAAGTTCAGCGTGCAGGATGCAGTGCGCTGGAGCGACGATCGCGATGCCGCTTCATCGTGGCGTAATCAGCTATCGCTCGAATTCCAGTTCGAGCATGCATTGACGCCGACGCTGAACATGAACTTCGCGATGCGGTTCGACCGTTTCGATCCGCTGTCGTCCGGCGCGGCGTCGCACCGCGACGTGATGCTCGTGAAGGAGGCGTATGCGAGCTGGAAGCCTTCGCCGCTGCTGGCGATCGATGCGGGTCGGATCAACGAGCGCATCGGTGCGGCGATCGGCTACAACCCGACCGATTTCTTCAAGGCGGGCGCGGTGAGCCTCGACGTGCCGCCCGATCCGGACAGCCGCCACACGAACCGGCTCGGCAGCGTCGGCGTGCGTGCACAGCGCGTGTGGGACTCGGGCTCGATCGCGCTGATGCTGTCGCCGCGGCTCGCGAGCCGCAGCGTGCCGGGCGATCCGTTCGCGTCGTCGGACCTGCAGCGCACCAACGGCGTCGATCGCTGGATGCTCGTCGGCAGTCAGCGGATCACGCCGGCGATCCAGCCGCAGTGGGTGCTGTACGGCGAGAGCGGGCAGTCGCCGCAGTTCGGGCAGAATCTGAGCGTGTTGCTCGGCAATGCGGTCGTCGCATACGCGGAATGGACGGGCGGCTGGCGGCCGTCGCTGATCGGCGCCGCGACGGGCGGCGGCAACCGGGATCGTGCGTTTCGCACGCGCTCGGCGGTCGGCTTCACGTGGACGCTGCCGGTCGACCTGTCGTTGACGGCGGAACTGCAGAGCAACAGCGGCGGCGCGACCGCATCGCAGTGGCGCGCGCTGCAGGCGCGCGATCCGTATGCATGGGGCCGCGCGGTGCGCACGTCGATCGCCGCGCAGGAACTGCCGTCGCGGCACGGGCTGTTCCTGATGGCCGCGTGGCGCAACGTGTTCGTGCGCCGCCTCGACCTGACGGGCTTCGCACAGCTCGATCTCGGCGCGGGGCGGCAGTACTGGGTGGAGCTGCGGCGGCGCTTCGACAAGTTCGACGTCGCCGTGCAGTTCCTGCGGCAGACGGGACCGTCGTGGAGCCGCTTCGGCGCGATGCCGGAAGCGAGCAGCGTTCAGGTGCTGGGCATTTTTTATCAATAAGACGTCGTCAATCGTCCAATAACAAGGGCCACCATACGATGAGCAAACGCATTCTGCAAATCGCCACCGCGATTCTCGCGGCCGTGCCGGTCGTCACCGGCGCGCTCGGCATGATGGGCATCCACGATCCGCTGTACGCGTCGCTCGGCGTCGCACTGCCCGCCGATGCGACGCTCGACAGCAATCTGCGCTTCTACGCGGGCGTCTGGTTCGGGCTCGGGCTCGGCGCGTTCTACACGATCCCGAACATCGAGCGCAACGGCGTGCTGTTCCGCGCGCTGTGGACGATGATCTTCGTCGGCGGAATCGGCCGGCTGATCTCGCTCGTGTCGCTCGGCGCACCGTTCCCGCCGTTCATCGGCTTTACCGTACTCGAGATCGTCGGCGCGCCGCTGTTCGTCTGGTGGCAGAGCCGCGTCGCGGCGACGGCGGACTGACGGACGAGACGGAGCAGGAAGCGCGGCCGGTCCGGCCGGCGCGCGTTTGAAACACTTAGGTTGACTGACAAATGATGGCGGAAGGATTGCCGCACGCGAGATCGCACGACGACACGGCGGCGCTGCGGTTCGGCGTCGCGAGGCCGTCGGCTGCGCTGACGGAGCGGTTGGCGCGAGGCGAGGTGCACGTGTGGCGCGCACGCGCCGACGAGGCAGGGTCGTACCTGAAGCGCGATTGCCTGTCGCTCAGCGAGCACGAGCGCGCCGCGCGGCTCAAGTATGGCGCGCATCGCGAGCTGTTCGTGTTCGCGCGCGCGATGTTGCGGGTCGTGCTCGGCGAATACCTGAGCGTCGATCCGGCGCGGCTCGTGTTCGACGTCGAGCCGGGCGGCAAGCCGGTGCTGTTCGGCCGCGATCTCGAATTCAGCGTGAGCCACGGGAGCGGCGCGGTGCTGGTGGCGATCGCGAAGAAGCGGGTCGGTTGCGATCTCGAATCGCTCGACCGAAAGATCGACGTCGATGCGCTCGCGGCCGCCAGTCTCGGCGAACGCGAGCGCGATCTGTTCTCGCGAACGCCGGCCTGCGCGCGCCAACGGCTGCTGCTGCAGCTTTGGACGCGCAAGGAAGCGCTGCTGAAGGCGCGCGGCACGGGCCTGCGGCGCGATCCGCGCGAGCTGGAGATGCCGTGGCCCGCGCTGCCCGCCGCGCGGGACGAATGCGCGAGCGACGGCGTGCGCTGGGCGATCGCCGACGTCGCGCTCGGCGCGGCATGGCGCGCGGCAGTCGCGATGGAGGATCGCGGCGCCGACGTGCACGGATTCTGTTTGGGGTGGTGAGCCGCCGCCCGGCGCTGCGACTGCGGCGAACGGGCGTGCGGCATCGTTCGAATGTGGCTTGAAACAGGGGATATCAACGATGAAATCGATGTTCGAATGCGCCGCCGCGGCGGCGCGCGTCGCGAGGAAAAAACTGGGGAGCGCATGGGCGGCCGGGATCGTCGCCGCGTTTTGCGCGCTCGCCGCGCCGGCCGCGCATGCGGATACCGCGGCGGGCGCGGTCGACGACTACGCGGCGACGCGCAATCCGATCATTCTCGTCCATGGCCTCACGGGCACCGACGATTATTTCGGGATCCTGCCGTACTGGTATGGCATGCAGTCCGATCTGCGGCGGCACGGCGCGACCGTGTTCGTCGCCGATCTATCGGGATTCCAGAGCGATATCGGCCCGAACGGGCGCGGCGAGCAACTGCTCGCGTACGTGAAGCAAGTGCTCGCCGTCACCGGCGCGCAGAAGGTCAACCTGATCGGCCACAGCCAGGGCGGACTGTCGTCGCGCTACGTCGCGGCGGTCGCGCCGGATCTCGTCGCGTCGGTGACGACGATCGCGACGCCGCATCGCGGCTCGCCGTTCGCCGACTTCGTGCTCGGCGCGCTGAAGCTCGATCCGACCGGTCTGTCGACGCCGATCTTCGGCGAGTTGCTGAACATTTTCGGGGTCCTGACGAGCCACACGCACAACACGAATCAGGACGCGATCGCCGCGCTGAACGCGCTCAGCACGCCGTATGCGTCGCAGTTCAACGACCAGTTCCCGAGCGCTGGCCTGGGCGCGCCGGGCGCATGCGCGCCGGGCGCGCCGAGCGAGACGGTCGGCGGCAACGTGCACTTGCTGTATTCGTGGAGCGGCAGCGCGTACCAGCCGATCACGGTGTTCGGCCTCACGACGGGCGCCGTCGACAAGAGCACGATCCCGGTCGTCGATCCGGCGAACGTGCTCGATCCGTCGACGCTCGTGTTCCTGACGGCCGGCAACATCATGGCGCTCAAGCAGGCGGGGCCGAACGACGGCTTCACGTCGACCTGCAGTTCGCTGTACGGAACCGTGATTTCGACCGGCTACAAGTGGAACCACTTCGACGCGATCAACCAGTTGCTCGGCATCCGCGGCGCGTACGCGGCCGATCCGGTCGCGGTGCTGCGCACGCATGCGAACCGTTTGAAAATGCAGGGTGTTTGAAAGAAGGTCGAGCGGTGGCACGCCGCGCGTCGTATGATTATCCGACGATTGCGCGGCCGCTTGCGCGGGCGGCCGCGCGCGTGCATTCATGCAAACGCTTCATATGTAACGCGACGAGCAGACGAATGTGCGCAAGACGGCCAGTTTACGCAAGACCTCCGCGAGGAACAGCGGGACAGGCCACGCATCGAGCATCTGGCGGCGGACCGGCAACGGGTCGCCGCCGGTTTGTTTCCGGCGTTTGCGCGCGCCGGGGGAATACGTGACCGCCGCGACGAAGCGGCGCGGCGGCGGGGCTGAGGCAAGGTGGATGATGAACGGGACTTCCAGCATGCGCGAACAGGCGCTCGGCTTGAATGACGGGAGTGGCCAGGCGGCCGAGCTGAGGCCGGCGCTCGACGTATGGCCGATCCTGCTGATGGTGTCGGTGCTCGTATGCGTCGTGATCGTGAGTCTCACGGTGGTGTCCTTCCTGCGGGTCTACATCGGCGGCGAGAGCACGTGGTCGAAGTCGCAGAAGGACGCGGTCATCTATCTGATCCGCTACGCGGAGACGGGCGACGAGCATGCGTACCAGCTCTACGAGGCCGCGATCGACAAGCCGTATCGCCTGAGCCTCGCGCGCACCGCGCTGCAGCGCAAGCCGCCCGATCGCGCGACCGCGCGCGAGGCGATCATCGCGAGCGGCATCGATCCGACCGACGCGACGGCGGCCGCATGGCTGCTGCCCGCGCTCAGCTGGGTCGCGAAGATCAACTATGCGCTGCAGTGCTGGATGCAGGCGGACGTCGAGCTGGCGGAATTCCGCAATGTCGCGAGCCAGCTGCACGCGCTCGTCAGCAGCGGTCATCGCGACGATCCGCGCGTGAAGGAGCTCGAGCATCGCGCGTGGGACATCAACGAGCGTGTGTCCGGGCTGCCCGATCGCTTCTCGAAGGCGTTCAGCGACGAGTTCCGCTCGAGCGTCGCACTGCTGCTCGTCTGCTATTTCGCCGCGTCGCTGTTCCTGATGTATCTCGCGCTCGTCTGGGCGCGCAAGGCCGCGCTGCAACGGCTGTCGATCCAGTACGCGCTCGATCGCAGCGAGGCGTTCGCCGAGGCCGCGCTGAGTTCGGTCGCGGAGGCGGTGATCACCGTCGGGCTCGCGAAGAACGTCGACTTCATCAACAACGCGGCCGAGCAGCTGCTCGGCTATTCGGCGGCCGCGTGCGTCGGCGCGCCGGTGTCGAGCGTACTGATGCTGCTCGACAAGGAGACGGGGCTCGCGGTCGACATCGTCGACGAATTCTGGGCGCGCGACGTGCGCACGCCGATCAAGCGCGAGGTGCATCTGCTGCGCCGCGATCATTCGAAGATCGTTGTGCAGACAACCATCTCGGAAATGGGCGACCGCGTGCACGGCCACATCGGCTACGTGCTGATCCTGCGCAACATGACGCGCGAGCAGCAGTTCCTCGAGAGCCTTGCCTGGCAGGCGACGCACGACGTGCTGACGGGGCTCGTGAACCGCGTCGAGTTCGAGCGCCGTCTCGAAATCGCGCTCGCCGACGCGACGTCCGGCAAGGATCGCGCGGATTCGATGCTGCTGATGCTCGATCTCGACCGCTTCAAGGAGATCAACGACACGTGCGGCCACGCGGCCGGCGACGCGATGCTGCGCGAAGTCACGCAGCGCTTCCAGAACTGCCTCGACGACGAGGATGTGCTCGCGCGGCTCGGCGGCGACGAGTTCGGCGTGCTGCTGCCGCACGGCGCGGGCTCGTGGCCGTCGAAGAACAAGGCCGAGCGGCTGCGCCGCAGTCTCGAGGATTTCGTGTTCCTGTGGGAAGGCGAGCGCTTCACGGTCAGCGTCAGCATCGGCGTGCTCGAGCTCTGCAAGGCGCCGCGCAATCTCGAGATGGCCGTCAAGCTCGCCGACATCGCGTGCTACATCGCGAAGGAGCGCGGCCGCAATCGCATCCAGCTCGCGGATCCGAGCGATCTGCAGCAGGCGCGCCACGTCGGCGACGTGCAGTGGAGCCGGCGCATCAAGACCGCGCTCGAAACCGACGGCTTCCGCCTGTTCGTGCAGCCGATCGTCCACACGCGCCCCGACTCGCGGATTCCCGAGCGCGCGGAAGTGCTGCTGCGGATGACGGACGGCGCGGGCCGCGACATTTCGCCCGCCGCGTTCCTGCCGGCCGCCGAGCGCTACGGGCTGATGGGCCTCATCGACCGCTGGGTGATCCGCACGGTGTTCCGCAAGCTGAGCGCGCTGCGGACGCGCGAGTACCACGAGTACAACGTGAATCTGTCGGGGGCGTCGATCTCCGACGAGCGCTTTGTCGAATTCGTGATCGCCGAGCTGCTGAGCTCCGGTCTCGAGCCTTCGGTGATCTGCTTCGAGATCACCGAAACGATCGCCGTGAAGAATCTCGAGCTCGCATCGCGCTTCATGAGCGAGCTGCGCACGATCGGTTGTCGCTTCGCGCTGGACGATTTCGGCGCGGGCATGTCGTCGTTCCGCTATCTGCGCAACTTGCCGATCGATTACCTGAAGATCGACGGCGAGTTCGTGTCGAACATGATGTCGGACCGGGTGAGCTACGGCGTCGTCAGCGCGATCAACGAAGTCGCGCACTCGATGCGTTGCAACACCGTCGCCGAGCATGTCGAATCCGATGTCGAGCTCGGCATGCTGCGCGAGCTCGGCATCGATTTCTGCCAGGGATATTTCTTTGCCAAGCCTTCGCCTTGGCGTGAAGGCGGCTATTGACGTGGTTCGATGACTTTATCTAAGGAGAGGAAATTGCATATCCCTTTTGAACGCGACGGCGATTTGATGGATATCGGGAGCTATCCACACTGGCTACAGGACGTGGTCGGCACGGTGCGGGAAGCGCGCGATCGGGTACGCTTCCACGAAGTCTTCTCATTGATGCGCGACGGCCGTCTCGCGCCGCGGCAACTGGCCGGGTTCTTCGTGAACGGCTGGCCCGTCGTCGAGCAGTTCCCGAAGTACATGTCGATGAACCTGCTGAAGGCGAACGGCCCGAACTCGTCGGGCGAAGAGAAGGCGCGCCGCTACCTGATCCGCAACATTCGCGTCGAGCTGAACCACGTCGAGCATTGGGTCAACTGGGCGGAAGCGAGCGGCGTGCCGCGCCGGCAGCTGATCGACGGCGACAGCCCGCCTCCCGCGCTCGCGCTCAGCCATTGGTGCTGGAAGAGCAGCAGTGCGGATTCGCTCGCGGCGAGCATCGCGGCGACCAACTATGCGATCGAGGGCGTGACGGGCGAATGGAGCGCGGACCTGTGCCGCTCGGACGTCTACGAGCGCGGCTTCGCCGAGGCGGTGCGCGGCCGTGCGATGCGCTGGCTGAAGCTGCATTCGAGCTACGACGACAAGCATCCGTGGGAAGCGCTCGACATCGTCGCGACGATCCTCGGCCAATCGCCGAGCACCGAGCAGGTGCGCGACGTCGCGGCCGGCATCGAGCGCAGCTTCCGTTACTTCGAGATGAGCCTCTCCTGCTGCCTCGACGCGTGAGCGCCGCGCGTCGTCGCTAGGCGGCGGGCGTCGGAAAGCCCGGCCGGCGACGGCGAGGCGAGCGCGCGTCGCGGGCGGATCGCGACGGCATGCGTCGATCGGCCGCGCACGCACGTTCGCGCGCGTCGGCGACGGCGGCATGCGCCGCGCCGCCAGCCGCATCGAGCCGCATCGTAAGTATTTCGCCTATTCGGTAACAGACCGTCACGGCGCCGCGCGAGCGCGCCAAGCTCGGTATACTGTCTCGTCTGCGCCGGCGCCGTGCCGCGTCCGGCTTCTTCTCTTCCAGGTTCGATACACGCATGAAACGTCATCTGTTTGCTTTTGTGGCCGCGGCCGTCGTGTCCGTTTCGGCATTCGCTCAAACCGCGCCCGTCGAGGTGGTCAAGGACGCCGTCGAGGGCACCGTCGGCGCGATGAAGGCGGACCCCGCCGCGCGCGGCGGCGACATGGCGAAGATCACGCAGATCGTCGAAGCGCGCTTCCTGCCCGCGACGAACTTCGAGCGCACGACGCGCATCGCCGTCGGCGACGCGTGGAAGCAGGCGACGCCGCAGCAACAGCAAGAGCTGTACAAGCAGTTCCGGATCCTGATGACGCGCACGTACGCGGCATCGCTCGCGCAGCTCGGCAGTCAGGACGCGAAGTTCTCGTTCAAGGCAGCGGGTGCGGGCGGCGCCGACGCGCTCGTGCGCTCGACGGTGACGACGCCGGGCGACAGCCAGTCGGTCGGCTACCGGCTCGGCAAGATCGGCAACGACTGGAAGATCTACGACATCGACATGTCGGGCGCGTGGCTGATCCAGGTCTACCAGGGCCAGTTCAAGGCACAGCTCGCGCAGGGCGGCATCGACGGTCTGATCGCATTCCTGACGAAGCACAACGCGCGCACGAACTGAGCGCGCTGGCCGGTCCGGCATTCGTCATGCAAAAGGGTGCCGCGCGGCGCCCTTTTTTGTTGCGTTGCTCGCGCTTGCTTGCACACGGCGCCTGACGCTCAGCGCCGGCGATGCTCGACCGCGAACTTGATCAGCTCAGCCTGCCCCTCGATATCGAGCTTGCGTTTCAGGTTCAGCCGATGCGTCTCGACCGTGCGCACCGACAGGCCGTTCTGCTGCGCGATCTGCTTGCTCGACAGCCCTTGTGCGAGCGCATCGAGGATGTCGCGCTCGCGCGGCGTCAGCCGATCGAGCGGCGACGCTTCCGCGCTTGCATGAATCATCCGCGCGGCAAGGCCCTCGCTGAAAAACGTCTGCCCGGCGAGCACCGCGCCGATCGCGCGAACGATCTCGGTCGCGGGCGAATCCTTCAGCAGATAGCCGCTCGCGCCCGCGCGCACGGCCTGCGTCACGTATTCGACGTTGTCGTGCATCGACAGCATCAGCACGCGGATCGCCGGAAAGCGTTCGTGAAAGACGCCCGCGAGCGCGATCCCGTTCATCCCCTGCATGCCGATGTCCATCAGCGCGAGATCGGGTTCGAGCGATTCGGCGAGCGCGAGCGCTTCGTCGGCATTGCCCGCTTCGCCGACGACGGCGAGGCCGGGCGCCGCTTCGAGGCGCATCTTGAGGCCGTCGCGCACGAGCGGATGGTCGTCGACGAGCAAGAGGCGCGCGGTGCGCGGCGTGGAAGAGGCAGGGGTCATCGCGTGGTTCCTGTGGAGGCGGCGCCGGACAACGGCACGCGCGCGGCGACGACCGTGTGTCCGACTTGCGAGCTGATCGCGAGCGTGCCGCCGAGTGCGTCGAGCCGCTCGCGCATGTTGCGCAGGCCGACGCCGCCGCGCGCGTCCGCCTGCGCGCGCACGGCGTCGAAGCCGCGGCCGTTGTCGGCGATCGTCAGCACGACTTCGCGCGACGACATTTCGAGCGCGACGGCGGCACGCGTCGCGTGCGCGTGGCGCAGGATGTTCGTCAGTGCTTCCTGCGCGATGCGGAAGAGCGCGGTTTTCACGGGGGCGGGCAGCGGCGGCGCGCCCCCGTGATCGATCTGCGTGAAGCCGAGCTCGACGCCCGTCTCCGCGCCGAGCTCGCGCACCAGTTGCTCGAGCGCGGCCGCGAGTCCGAGGTCGTCGAGCATCGTCGGGCGCAGCGCGTGCGAGATGCGGCGCACTTCGCGCAGCGTGTCGCCGAGCCGCGCGATGCCTTTCGACAGCGCGGCTTCCGCCGCGTTCTCGCGCGCCGGCAAGCGCGTGAAGCGCTCGAGCGCCGATTCGAACATCAGCTTCGCCGACACCATCATCTGGCTGATGCCGTCGTGCAGCTCGCGCGCGAGGCGCGCGCGCTCCTGCTCCTGCGATTCGACGACCTGCTGCGCGAGGCGCTTGAGCTTCGCGTCCGCACTGCGCGACTCGCTGACGTTCAGCACGAGCGCACACAGCGCGATCACCGCGGCGCCCGCAAGCGCGATCGTGCTGAGCCAAGTCATCGTGCGTTCGATGTTCGCCGATGCGCGTTCGTCGATCCGCGCAAGCGCGGTGTCGACATCGTCGAGATAGATGCCGGTGCCGACCATCCAGCCCCAGCGCGGCAGCGAAACGACGTAGCCGAGCTTCGGCGCGAGCCTGCCCGTCGACGGACGCTGCCACACGTAGCGCACGTAACCGCCGCCGCGCGACGCGGCCGCAATCAGCTGCTGAATCGTCAGCGAGCCTTGCGGATCGCGCAGCGTCCAATAATTGTGTCCGACCCGTTCGGGCTCGCGCGGATGCATCAGCGAATTGCCGTGCAGGTCATAGACGAAGAAGTAGCCGTCGGGGCCGAACTCCATCTTTTGCAGCATCGCGAGCGCCTGCTGGCGCAGCAGCGCGTCGTCGCGCGCGTTGTCGCGGCCCGCCTGGTACAGCGGCGCGACCGCGCTCGTCGCGAGGTCGACGTAATGCTTGAGCTCGATTTCCTTGCTCGACAGATACGCGGCCTCGATCGTCGCGTGCTGCGTGCGCGCGAGCACGGTCGCCTGCTGGCGCACGCCGAGGCCGATCGCCGCGATCGTCACGAGGAAGGGCACGATCGCGAGCAGGAAGATCTTGAATTTCAGTTTCATCGCGACGGGTATCCGCGCATGGGTGCGTGCGCCGCGCGCGCACGGCGAGCCGTACGCGGTGACGCGTCGTCGATTGTCTGTCCGGTCGGCGGCGCGCCGCCTTCAATGATGTCGCGCGCGAGTCTCATCTGGGTTCCATCGCGGGGATTGGCTCATGCCGGCGGGCAGCTTGTGGTTGTCGTTCGGCGCTGCTCGTTCCGCCGAGCGCATTCTAGCGGAAGAATCGCCGGGTCGACTTGACGGCACGCGGCTCGCGCACGGCGAATGTCCGGCGGGCATGTCCGAAACGGTGTCGCTGTTCGATGTGCTTCGCTCGTGCGGATGATGCGTCGAGATGCGCATTCGGCGAGCACACCGGCTCGCGCTTCAAGCGTGAGACGATCGGGATACGGATGATGTGACGAGTGATGTTGCGTGACGCCGCGATGTTCCCGCCATGCCGGCGGCGATCGCGAACTACCGTCCGCGACGTGACGAGCGATCCCGCGTTTCGGCGATGTCGCCGAGATACCGATTCGAACACGCGACATCATGCTCGCAACGACGCCGTGTGCGATCGGCGTTCGTCGACGACGTCGATCCTCGCGAAATTAATTAGAGATGCAAACTGATTGATCGAAGCGAAACCGCCTAAGAAGATGCGAGCGCTCGATGAAATGCTGAAAATGCGAGGATGCACTGAAAACGTAATTTCGAAATTGCAGTGCACCAAATAAGATAATCAGGCTGCTTGGCAGATAATCGAATTGACGATCCATACAAATCAATTACTTTTTCGACGAATTCAATTCAAAACGCTTACTAAATCGTTTTTCGAATAAATGCTCCAAATTTTGTGTGGGCACATCAAATAAAGTTTGACGGCAAAATTTTTTCCTTGCTATCTTCTGCACCCAAGACATGCCTTATAGACAGGCCGCTTGAAGAAAGTAAAGAACGCGCATTTCGTCTGATGATTGCGACGCGAGCCTCTACCTGACGAAAACCTGTCTGATAAGCGTTGCTGCAACAGAAAACCGGCCAATGAGCCTGCGGGGCTAAATCAATAGCGTTGCATCGGCTGAATGCGCATCGAGTAACGAAGCCAATAATTTGTATTCCAAAACAAATTGAAAGCTTGAGATAAAATGGGCGAATGACGGATCTCGTACATCGCGCCGCAACTGAATGGCTGGACGAATCATGCTTGGGGGTGAAAGTGGGTATGAAAGTCGACGAAGGCTTGGCTGTTTCAAACGACGGACTCGCGCGGCTCGGTCGTCCGCGCGAATTCGGCAAAAGGCAGCAGAACCCGGCTCGGCGCTTCGGCGGCCTCGCGATTGTGCTCGCGCTGCACATCGTGCTGGTCTATGCGCTCCTCAACGGCCTCGCGACGAAAGTCGTCCAAGTCATCCAGCATCCGATCGAGACGCGCATCATCGAACCGGTGAAGCCGCCGCCTCCGCCGCCGATGCCGACGGTCAAGCTTCCGCCGCCGAAATTCGCGCCGCCGCCCCCGCCATTCGTCCCGCCGCCGGAAGTACCGGTGCAGGCGCCGCCGCAGCCGACGATCACGCATCAGGCAGCGCCCGTGCCGTCCGCGCCCGCCGTGCAGGCGCCGGTGGCCGCCGCACCCGCGCCGGCCAAGGCCGTCAGTCACGAAGTGGGCGTCGTGTGCCCGAATTCGGACCAGATCCGCGCCTCGATGCAGTATCCGAAGGAAGCCCAGGAGAACAACATCACGGGCGATGTGACGATCGAATTCGTCGTCGATGCCGAAGGACATGTCACGAACGAGCGCGTCGCGCAGTCGGCGGATTCGGCGCTCGATCGTGCGGCGTTCAATGCGGTCAAGCAGTTCAAGTGCGTTGCGCAGGGGCAGTCGGTGCGCGTGCAGGTTCCGTTCTCGTTCAACCTGAACTGAGCCCGTATGCGGGCCGGACAGGATCGGGGCCGAACCTTGTTATTAAGTTCAACGAAAAAATTTGGAGTGGGTATGACGAAGCGTTCACTGGCCGCTCTGGCGGCAAGCATGTTGATCTCCGTCGCGGCGGTTGATGCGCTTGTCGCGCCGCAGCAGGCTTTCGCTCAGGCGAGCGACGCGGCCGTCGCGGTGTCCGCGGCGACCGCGCCACAGACGGCGAACACCGCGGCGGCGCCGGCGCCGCCGCCCGCGCCCGCCGCGACGGAAGCGGTCGAGAATCCGTACGGCCTCGGCGCGTTGTGGAAAAACGGCGACTTCGTCGCACGCTTCGTGCTGCTGCTGCTCGTCGTGATGTCGATGGGAAGCTGGTACATCATGATCGCCAAGTTCCTCGAGCAGCTGCGCGCGAACCGCCGCGCGAAGGTCGCCGACGAGCAGTTGTGGAGCGCGCCGTCGCTCGCCGAAGGCGCGAAGCGGCTCGACGAGGCGTCGCCGTTTCGCTTCATCGCCGAAACGGCGATCGAGGCGGGCGAGCATCACGACAACGCGCTGCTCGAAGCGGTCGACCGCAATACATGGATCGACGTGTCGGTCGAGCGCGCGATCACGAACGTGTCGAATCGCCTGCAAGACGGGCTCGCCTTCCTCGGCACGGTCGGCTCGACGGCGCCGTTCGTCGGCCTGTTCGGCACCGTGTGGGGCATCTATCACGCGCTGACGGCGATCGGCATCGCGGGCCAGGCGTCGATCGACAAGGTTGCGGGCCCGGTCGGCGAGGCGCTGATCATGACCGCGATCGGCCTCGCGGTCGCGGTGCCCGCGGTGCTCGGCTACAACTTCCTCGTGCGTCGCAACAAGTCGGTGATGGAGCGCGTGCGCAACTTCGGCGCACAGCTTCACACGGTGCTGCTCGCGGGCGGCAAGCGCGTGCCGCGGGCGAACGTGCAGACCGCGTCGCTCGTCCGCTGAAGCGAGGTGCGCCATGGCCATGAGCGTCGGGCAGGACGATAACGACGAGGTGATCTCCAACATCAACACGACGCCGCTCGTCGACGTGATGCTGGTGCTGCTGATCATCTTCCTGATCACGATTCCGGTCGTCACGCACACGATCCAGCTGCAGTTGCCGAAGGAAACGATCCAGCCGCTGCAGACGACGCCGAAGAGCGTCGAAATCGCGGTCAATCGCGACGGCGACGTCTTCTGGAACGAGACCCTGGTCGATGCGTCGACGCTGCTCTCGAAGCTGAAGGCGGTATCGGCGATGAATCCGCAGCCGGACGTGCACGTGCGCGGCGACCAGAACACGCGCTACGAGTTCATCGGCCGCGTGATCACCGCATGCGAGCGGGCCGGCATCGCGAAAGTCTCGTTCATTACGGAACCGCCCGCGCGCGGCGGCTAGGAGGCGACGATGGGAATGAACGTATCTTCAAGCGGCGGTGGCGAGCCGGACGTGATGGTCGATATCAACACGACGCCGCTCATCGACGTGATGCTGGTGCTGCTGATCATGCTGATCATCACGATTCCGATCCAGATGCACTCGATCAAGATGAACCTGCCGATCGGCAATCCGCCGCCGCCGGCGACGCAGCCCGAGATCGTGCAGATCGACATCGATTTCGACGGCACGACGACGTGGAACGGCGCGCCCGTCCCGAACCGCGCGGCGCTCGAAGCAAAGCTCGCGCAGGTCGCGGCCGAGCCGGTACAGGCGGAAATCCATTTGCGGCCGAACAAGCTCGTGCCGTACAAGGACGTCGCCGCGGTGCTCGCGTCCGCGCAGCGCATCGGCGCGACGAAGATCGGGTTGATCGGTAACGAGCAGTACATGCAATAACGAAGCGAGCGATCCCATGATGCAACGATGGTTGAAGTGCGCCGTATTGGCGGCCGCGCTCGGAGGCTGCTGCGCGCTCGCAGTGCCGTCCGGCGCCGCGTCCGCCGCCGAAGCGCTGCGCCCGGACGTCGCGCGGCCGCTCGGCGCCGCGCAGGATCTGTATCGCGTGCACAAGTATCGCGATGCGCTCGGCAAGATCGCGCAGGCCGCGGCGGTGCCGAACAAGACGCCGTACGAGACCTACATGGTCGAAGAGATGCGGGGCGCGGTGGCGATGGCGGCGGGCGATACCGGCGCGGCGATCCAGGCGTACGAGGCGGTGCTGGGCTCCGGGCGGCTGTCGAAGGACGACGAGCAGCGCGCGACCGCGGCGCTCGCCGGCGTCTATTTCCAGCAGCGGAACTATCCGCAGGCGATCAGGATCGCGCAGCGCTATCTGAAGTCGGGCGGCGGCGATCCCGACATGCGCACGCTGCTGGTTCAGTCGTACTACCTGTCGAACGATTGCGCGGCGGTGATGGGCCAGCTCAAGCCGAGCGTCGATGCGCAGGTGCGCGCGGGATATGCGCCTGACGAGGCGCAATTGCAGATGCTCGGCACGTGCGCGCAGAAGATGAAGGACGGCGCGACTTATCGGGCGTCGCTCGAGAAGCTCGTCGCGTATCACCCGAATTCCGCGTATTGGGACGAACTGTTCCGTTCGATTCGCGACAAGCCCGGTTATCTGTCGTCGCTCGATCTCGACATGTATCGGCTGCGGCGCGCGACGGGGGCGCTGAACGGCGCCGACGCGTACATGGAGATGACGCAGCTCGCGCTCGTCGCCGGTACCGCCGCGGAAGCGAAGCAAGTGATCGACCAGGGCTTCGCATCCGGCGTGCTCGGCCGCGACGCAGGCGCGGACCGCGAGAAGCGACTGCAGGCGCTTGCGGCGAAGCGTGCGCAGTCGCCGGCCGGCAACGCGAATCCCGTCGCGCCGATCGACGCCGGTATGAACCTCGTGTTCGCCGGGCAGGCGAAGCAGGGCATTGCGGCGATGGAGGCGGCGCTCGCGAAGGGCGGCGTCGAGCATGTCGACGAAGCGCGGCTGCGGCTCGGCGAAGCGTATTACGTTGCGGGCGACAAGGCGCGCGCCGTGCAGACGTTCCGCGGCGTGCAGGGCGGCGACGGCTCGGCGGATCTTGCGCGTCTGTGGGCGCTTGTCGCGGCGAAGTAACGATACGGGATGCGGGACGCGGTTCGGCGTGCGTCGCGGCAGGCTCTCGCGTCGACGGTGCAGCGTTGCGCGGCTACTCGTGCGGGAAGCGCGAAAAACGGCGGTTATCGGCGAAACACGGGAAAGGAGCGGCTTTGCTGATCGGTGAAACGAACGATGTCGTGTTGCGCCGCGCATCCGTGCCCGGGGCGTTCGCGGGCCGCTTGCGCACGACGTCCGCGCGGCCCGCGCGGCCTGCGTCGCGCGCGCCGGCTCGCGGACCGGCTACGCGTGCGATGTGCGCGCAGCGGAGCCGGCTTCCTCATCACAAACGATTCTTGATCGCGGGATTGTGTGTTGTCATGGTTTTGCCACTCGACGAATCGGCGGTAGTCGCAGCCTCGATCGGAATCAAGATACGGGCGCTGCGTCAGCGACTCAAGCTCACGCTCGACGAAGCGGCCGCGGCGGCCGGCATATCGAAGCCGTTTCTGTCACAGGTCGAGCGCGGACGCGCGACGCCGTCGATCACGTCGCTCGTCGGAATCGCGCGGGCGCTCGGCGTGACGATGCAGTACTTCGTCGACGCGCCGACTGAAGCGCGTTCGGTATGCCGCAGCGAAGCACTTCAGTACTTCAGCCTCGCGAATTCGACGAACGCGTTCGCGCGCCTGACGAACGTCGTCGACGGCCGGCAGCTGGACGCGATCCTCGTCCGGATGCCGGCGGCGCAGCCGCTGTCGGAAGTCACGACGCACGCGGGCGAGGAGTTTCTATATGTGATGAGCGGCCGGGTCGAGCTGACGCTGGAGGACGTGACGTTCACGCTGGCGGCGGGCGACACCGCGCACTACGAATCGACGACGCCGCATGCGTGGCGCAACGGCGGCGACAGCGAGGCGCTGATCGTCTGGGTGGGGACGACCAGGTTGTTCTGAGCAGGTTGCGCGGCGCGTGGCGATTCATGAAGGCAAATGTAAGGATTCCTGATGTCATGGGGCGGCGATACGCCGCGACAGCCGGAACGAGAAGAAATGAAACAGCGGGACGTCGCTCCGTTGAAATTTCGTCAACCTAATAAATTGAAAAGAAGCGAAAGATCGTGACAGCGCAAATGCGTCGATGGTTAGGCGGCGTCCGGCGGGCAGTCGGGCAGCAGCGGGGGCGGTACGCGAGTGCCGCGAGTCGGGCGCGGAGTTCAAAAGATTGCCGCGCGCAACGGGTGGGGTCTTACTGACGAGTGAGAGGGGAAAGATGAAGCAAAGAGCATTGGCGTTGGCGATCAAGCGGATCGTCTGGGCCGAGTTGGCGTTGACGGCCACGCTGGCGGCGCCGGCGTTCGCACAGAACCAGCCGGCACCCGGCGCCGCCGCGGCGTCGGCGCAGAACCCGAGCATCGCGGTCGCGCAGGCGGATGCGGCAGCGAGCGCGACGGGCGCCGTTTCGGCGCCCGCGCCCGCTTCCGGCGCCGCGGAGGCGACGGGCGCGGCACCTGCCGCACCTGCCGCAAAGAGCGGCGTCGCGCAGATCAAGCGCTTCGAAGTGACGGGCTCGCTGATCCGCAGCGCCGACAAGGTAGGCTTTCAGCAAGTCCAGACCGTCACCGCGAAGGACATCCAGGACAGCGGCTACACGAACGTCGCGGACTTCCTGCGCGGCGTGTCGGCGAACTCCGCAAGCAGCTGGAGCGAAGGCCAGACGAACGGCTTTGCCGCGGGCGGCGCGGGCATCGCGCTGCGCGGCCTGAGCGAGAAGTACTCGCTCGTGATGGTCGACGGCCAGCGCGTCGCGCCTTACGCGTTCGCGTCGAACGGCACCGATACGTTCTTCGACCTGAACACGCTGCCCCTCAACATCATCGACCGCATCGAGATCGTGAAGTCAGGCGCCGTGTCGCAGTACGGCTCGGATGCGATCGCGGGCGTCGTCAACATCATCACGAAGCACAATTACCAGGGGCTGCAGCTCGACGGCAGCTACTCCGGCGCGACGCAAGGCGGCGACGGCACGACGAAGTTCAGCATTCTCGGCGGCTTCGGCGATCTGAACGCCGACCGCTTCAACATCACGGCGGCCGCGAGCTACTACAAATCGAACGGCTTCACGATCGCCGATCGCGACACGACGAAGAACCAGGACTTCACGAACCGGTCGGGTGGGCTGTCGCTGCTCGCGCCGTCGTTCTGGCAGACCAACGGCGGCGCGACCGCGCAGGCGCTCAGCAACTGCCCGTTCGGCGGCGCTGTGCGCCCCGCCGCGAGCAACTATCTGAGCGCGGGCGCCGGCATGGGCGGCACCGTGTGCGGCTTCAACTCGGCGGAGTCGACGTCGATCGCGCCGTGGACCGAGCGCCTGAGCGCGAAGGTGCATGCGGACTTCAAGATCGACGACAAGACGACCGCGTTCGCCGATCTGTGGGAAAGCAACAATACGACGGTGCAGAACAACGGCGTGCTGACGGTGGGCAGTCCGACGACGCCGAGCCTCGTCCTCAATCCGGCGACCGGCAAGCTGAGCCAGTTCAATTCGGTCGTCCCCGCGAGCAATCCGTACAACCCGTTCGGCGTCGACACGCCGCTCGCGTACACGTTCCCGGCAGCGGCGTCCGACCGGACGAGCTCGAACTTCTGGCGCGCCGCGACGGGCGTCAAGGGCTCGTTCGCGCTGCCGTACGGCGACTGGGACTGGTCGGCCGCGTACACGCACTCGCAGAGCGTCGTGTCCAACACGTTCAACAACGTGCTGAACGCATCCGTCGTCAACGACATCTACCAGAACGGCACGCTCAACTTCGCGAATCCGTCGGCGACGCCGAACGCGTTCAACGGCCTGTACATGAAGACGAGCAACCTGGGCATATCGAAGCTCGATGCGCTCGACGCGACGCTGTCGACGCCGAACCTGTTCAAGCTGCCCACGGGCGACGTCGGCTTCGGCCTCGGCGCGCAGTTCCTGCACGAAAGCGAGTTCATCGGCCAGGGTTCCGAGGCGCTGAGCGGACAGGTCCTGAATCCGCTCACCCAATCGGTGAACGGCTCGCGCAACGTCGCGGCGGTCTACTATCAGTTCGACATCCCGATCATCAAGAATCTGACGTTCAGCCAGTCGGGACGCTACGACCATTACAGCGACTTCGGCGGCGCGTTCTCGCCCCGCTTCGCGCTGCGCTATCAGCCGATCAAGGAATTCACGATGTACGGTTCGTACAATCGCGGCTTCCGCGCGCCGACGTTCGTCGAGAACACGCCGTCGCAGAACATCGGCCTGCAAACGTTCGGCAACTCGCTCGTCAACACGCTGCAGACCGGCAACACGAGCCTGCAGCCCGAGCGCACGCGCAACATCAACATCGGCTTCCAGGCTTCGCCGACGCGCTACACGGACTTCGGCTTCGACTTCTACAAGATCTTCATCGACAACGTGATCGGTCAGGCGAGCCTGAACTCGGTGATCGCGGGCAACAATCCGTCCCAGGTCGTGCGCGATCCGGTGACGGGGCAGATCACGTACGTCGTGCTGCCGTATCAGAACCTCGGCACGCTCGAGACCGACGGCTTCGAGATGACGTTCCGTCAGGCGCTGCCGACGAAGTACGGCACGTTCACGCTGTCGGCCGACTGGGCGTACGTGCATCACTTCAACATCGGCTTCCCGGGCGCGGCGACCGTCGATTCGGCGGGCAACAACTTCGCGATCACGCAGCCGTTCGGCGCGAGCATCCCGCGCTGGAAGGGCAATACGTCGCTGAACTGGGCGTATCGCAAGTGGAACGCGACGCTGAGCTGGGAGTTCACGGGGCCGTACGCGCAGGCGCTCGGCGTTTCCGCGCCGACGCAGGCGGCGGACCACGTCGGGTCGTACAGCCAGTTCAACCTGTATGCGAGCTACACCGGCTTCAAGAACTGGACGCTGTACGGCGGGATCAACAACATCTTCGACCGTGCGCCGCCGTTCGATCCGGTCTGGCAGAACGCGCTCAACCAGAACGGCTACGACCAGTCGCTGTACATGTACTACGGCCGTGTGATCCAGGTCGGCGCGACGTACAAGTTCTGACGCCGTTCCGCATCGTCCATCGACATTCGGCGGGCCGCTCCGCTTCCCTAACCACCCCTTTGGAGCGGCCTCTTTTTTGCCCGATGCCGAGAGACGAAGCAGCAGCGAAACAGCGGCGAGACGGGACCGGATGTGCGGCGCTGGACGCGAATCGTCCACGCCAATCCGTCACGTTCGAATTGATTTTTCATCGGCGTGACGCCGATATGATCGTACGCAGGTGACGATGAGACCAATGACGTTGCGTTTGCCGTCCGCGGCGTGCTTCGCGAGGCGCGCATGGGCCGCCGTGCGGATCGCGGCCGTCGCGTGCGGGACATTCGTCGTGTGCGCCGCCGCGCCGTCGAGCGCGCACGCCGCCGCGGCGCTCGCGCAATACGGCGAACCGAAGTATCCGCCCGCCTTCACGCATTTCGACTATGCGAGCCCCGGCGCGCCGAACGACGGCGCGCTGAATTTCGAGAACTACAACGAGGCGCAGAGCTACGATTCGCTGAATCCGTTCCTCGTGCGCGGCTCGCCCGCGCCGGACATCCAGAACCTGATGTTCGACACGCTGATGCAGCGCAGCTGGGACGAGCTCGCGTCCGAATACCCGCTGATCGCGGACGGCGTCGATGTCGCGCCGGACCGCGGCTCGGCGACGTTCCATATCAATCCGGCCGCACGCTTTTCGAACGGCGATCCGATCACCGCGGCCGACGTCAAGTATTCGTTCGATATGCTGATGAGTCCGCAGGCGTCGCCGCTCGTCAACGCGCAGTTCGCGATCGTCAAGCGCGCGACGGTCGTCGACCGGCTGACGATCCGCTTCGACTTCAAGCGCCCCGAGCGCGCCGCGCCGCTGATTGCGGGCGATCTGCCGGTGTTCTCGCCGAAATGGGGGAGGCGGGCGGACGGCACGCGGCCGCCGTTCGACCAGATCGTGAGCGACCCGCCGATCGCGAGCGGCGCGTACCTGATCGAGCAGCGCAAGAACGACAAGCAGATCGTCTACGCGCGCAATCCGCATTACTGGGCGGCCGATCTGCCGGCGCGGCGCGGGATGTTCCGGTTCGCGCGCGTGTCGTTCAAGCTGTATCTCGATCAATACACGATGCTCGAAGCGTTCAAGGCGGGCGACGTCGACGTGCGGATGGAATACAGCTCGACGCAGTGGGCGCGCCGCTACGTCGGCAAGAACTTCCGCAACGGCATGCTGAAGAAGGGCGAGTTCCCGGACGGTCCCGCGCAGATGCAGGGCTTCCTCATCAACATGCGCGAGCCGAAATTCCGGGACGTGCGCGTGCGCCACGCGCTGGCGCTCGCGTTCGATTACGACTGGATGAACCGGATGATGTTCTACGGTCAGTACCGGCGCACGAACAGTTTCTGGGAGGCGAGCCCGTTCGGCGCGTCCGGGATGCCGAGCGGGAAGGAACTCGCGCTGCTCGATCCGTATCGTGCGGAGCTGCCGCCCGAAGTGTTCGGCCCGATGGTCAAGCAGCCGACGACGCTGCCGCCCGGCTCGCTGCGCGAGAACCTGAAGCAGGCGCGCGACCTGCTCGCGCAGGCCGGCTGGCATTATCGCGACGGCGCGCTGCGCGACGCGAGCGGCGTGCCGATGACGATCGAGATCATGGACGACGAGCCCGGCATGGATCGATTGATCCTGCCGTACATCCAGGCGCTCGGGATGCTGGGCATCCAGGCGCACATGCACGAGATCGACAGCGCGCTGTACCAGAAGCGCCTCGACAACTTCCAGTACGACATGACGACGCTGATCTATCCGCCCGTCACGATTCCCGGCGCGGAGCTCGTGCGCCGCTTCGGCAGCGCGGCGGCGTCGGAGGTCGGTTCGGAGAACTATCCGGGCGTGCGTTCGAAGGCGGTCGACGCGCTGATCCGCGCGGCGCTCGCGGCGGACACGCTCGACGATCTGCAAACGGCGACGCACGCGCTCGACCGCGTGCTGATCAACCTGTACATCCTCGTGCCGCAGTACTACCTGCCGAACGCGCGGATCGCCTACAAGACGACGTACGGGCATCCGTCGGTCATTCCGGCGTCCTATCAATACGAGGACTGGATCATCGACTACTGGTACCGGAAGAAGCCGGCGGCCGGCCCGGCGCAGGCGCCGGCGTCGAACCCGGGCCCGGCCGCGTAGCGGGGAGCGACGATGCTTGCATACATTCTCAGACGATTGCTGCTGATGGTGCCGACGCTCGTCGGCGTCGTGACGATCACGTTCGTCGTCACGCAATTCGTGCCGGGCGGCCCGGTCGAGCAGGTGCTCACGCAACTGCGCCACGGCACCGCGCGCGGCGGCGAGGCGGGCGGCGGCGGGGGCGGCTATCACGGCAGCCAGGGCGTCGATCCGCAGCAGATCGAGCAGATCAAGAAGCAGTTCGGCTTCGACAAGCCGCCGCTCACGCGCTACGTGATGATGCTGAAGAGCTACGCGACGTTCGATCTCGGTCAGTCGTACTACGCGCATGCGAGCGTGTGGAGCGTGATCCGCGCGAAGCTGCCGGTATCGATCACGCTTGGGCTTTGGACGGTGATCCTCACCTACCTGATCTCGGTGCCGCTCGGCATCGCGAAGGCGGTTCGCAACGGCTCGCGCTTCGACACCGTGACGAGCGTGCTCGTGCTCGCCGGCTACGCGATTCCCGGCTTCGTGCTCGGCGTGCTGCTGCTGATGCTGTTCGGCGGCGGCACGTTCTGGCAGGTGTTCCCGATGCGCGGCCTCACGTCGGACAACTTCGACGAGCTGTCCGCGCTCGGCAAGGTGCTCGATTATCTGTGGCACGTCGTGCTGCCCGTCACCGCGTCGGTCGTCGGCAATTTCGCGATCGTCACGATCCTGACGAAGAACACGTTCCTCGAAGAGATCGGCCGGCAATACGTGCTGACCGCGCGCGCGAAGGGCGCGCCGGAGCGCGACGTGCTGTGGAAGCACGTGCTGCGCAACGCGGCGATTCCGCTCGTCACCGGCCTGCCCGCCGCGTTCGTCGGCGCGTTCCTGAACGGCAACCTGCTGATCGAGACGCTGTTCTCGCTCGACGGCATGGGGCAACTGTCGTACGACTCGGTGATCCGCCGCGACTATCCGGTCGTGCTCGGCTCGCTGTTCCTGTTCACGCTGATCGGTCTCGTGACCAAACTCTTCGCTGACGTCTGCTATGTCCTCGTCGACCCCCGCATCCAATTCCACCGCGTGGACCACTGATCCCGCGTGCGTCGCGTGCGCGGCGTCGCCGTCGCCGTGGCGGCGCACGTGGCTGCGCTTTCGCGGCCAGCGGCTCGGCTACTGGAGCCTCGTGATCTTCGCCGTGCTGTTCGCGATCAGCCTGTTCGCCGACGTGCTGTCCAACGACCGGCCGCTCGTCGTCCGCTACGAAGGGCACTACTACTTCCCGATCGTGAAGGATTACCCCGAGACGCGGTTCGGCGGCGATTTTCCGGCGAAGGCGAACTACCTCGATCCGTACATCCGCTCGAAGATCGAGTCGAGCGGCAATTTCGCGATCTATCCGCCGAACCGCTACCGCTACGACACGATCGACTACTTCGCGTCGCGCCCGTATCCGGCGCCGCCGTCGGCGAGCAACTGGCTCGGCACCGACCAGTTCGGCCGCGACGTGCTTTCGCGGCTGCTGTACGGCTTCCGGCTGTCGGTGCTGATGGCGGTCGCGCTGATGGTGTCGGGCGTCGCGATCGGCGTGCTGACGGGCGCGCTGCAGGGCTTCTACGGCGGCCGCGCCGATCTGATCGGACAGCGTCTGATCGAGATCTGGAGCGCGTTGCCCGACCTGTATCTGCTGATCATCTTCGCCGCGATCTTCGAGCCGTCGCTGTGGCTCCTGTTCATCCTGCTGTCGATGTTCGGCTGGCTCGTGCTGTCCGACTACGTGCGCGCCGAGTTCCTGCGCAACCGCGCGCTCGATTACGTGAGGGCCGCGCGCACGATGGGGCTCACGAACCGGCAGATCATCTGGCGGCACGTGCTGCCGAACAGCCTCACGCCCGTCATCACGTTCCTGCCGTTCCGGATGAGCGCGGCGATCCTGTCGCTGACGAGTCTCGATTTCCTCGGCCTCGGCGTGCCGCCGCCGACGCCGAGCCTCGGCGAGCTGCTGCAGGAAGGCAAGAACAATCTCGACGCGTGGTGGATCTCGATGTCGGCGTTCGCGGCGCTCGTCGTCACGCTGCTGCTGCTGACGTTCATGGGCGACGCGCTGCGCAACGCGCTCGACACGCGCACGCGCGGCTCGGCGTTCGGCGGAGGTCCGCGATGACCCGGCCGCTGCTCGAAATCGACCGCTTCTCCGCGGCGTTCGGCGACAGGATCGCGGTGTGCGAACTGAGCCTGTCGGTCGCGCGCGGCGAGCGCGTCGCGCTCGTCGGCGAATCCGGCTCGGGCAAGAGCGTCACAGCGCTGTCGATCCTGCGGCTCGTCCAGCACGCGACGCTGTCCGGCCGGATGCTGTTCGACGGCGAAGACCTGCTGGCGAAGACCGAGCGGCAGATGCGCGGCATCCGCGGCGCGGACATCGCGATGGTGTTCCAGGAGCCGATGACGGCGCTCAATCCGCTCTACACGATCGGCAAGCAGATCGCCGAGAGCCTGCGGCTGCACGAAGGATTGCGGCCGGGCGAAGCGCGGATGCGCGGAATCGAGCTGCTGCGGCGCACCGGCATTCCGGAGCCCGAACGAAGGATCGACAGCTTTCCGCATCAGCTGTCGGGCGGCCAGCGGCAGCGCGCGATGATCGCGATGGCGCTCGCGTGCCGGCCGCGCCTGTTGCTCGCCGACGAGCCGACGACCGCGCTCGACGTAACGGTGCGCGAGCAGATCGTCGATCTGCTGATCGAGCTGCAGGAGCAGGAAGCGGCCGAGCGCGGGATGGCGGTGCTGCTGATCACGCACGACCTGAATCTCGTGCGGCGCTTCGCGCAGCGCGTCGCGGTGATGGAGCACGGCGTGCTCGTCGAGACGGGCGGCACCGACGCGCTGTTCGCGAATCCGCAGCATCCGTACACGCAGCGCCTGCTCGACAGCGAGCCGCAGCGCGCGATCGAGGCGGTCGCGCCGTCTGCGCGGACGATCCTCGATGTCAAGTCGCTCTCGGTCGATTACCGGATCGCGCCGAAAGGCTGGCGAGCGCTGTTCGGCAAGACGGCGTTTCGCGCGGTGCACGACGCGCAGTTCACGCTGCGCCGCGGCGAGACGATCGGCGTCGTCGGCGAATCGGGGTCGGGAAAGTCGACGCTCGCATCCGCCGTGCTCGGGCTGCAGCGGCCGGCGGCGGGCGGGATCGAGATCGACGGGCTGCCGCTCGATTCGTCGCGGTCGTCGCGCGGCCGTCGCGACCTGTACCGGCGGATGCAGGTCGTGTTCCAGGATCCGTTCGGCTCGCTGTCGCCGCGAATGACGGTCGAGCAGATCGTCGGCGAGGGGCTCGTCGTGCATCGGCCGGAGATCGTCGGCGACGCGAAGCGCGCCCGCGTCGCCGGGCTCCTGCAGGAAGTCGGCCTGCCGGCCGAGGCGATGCTGCGCTATCCGCACGAGTTTTCCGGCGGCCAGCGGCAGCGGATCGCGATCGCGCGCGCGCTCGCGGTCGAGCCCGAGCTGCTCGTGCTCGACGAGCCGACGAGCGCGCTCGACGTGTCGATCCAGAAGCAGGTGCTGAAGCTGCTGACGAATCTGCAAAAAAAGTACAAACTCAGCTACTTGTTCATCACGCACGACCTGGCGGTGATGCGGGCGATGGCCCATCGGGTGATCGTGATGAAGGAAGGGCGCGTGGTCGAGGCGGGCGACACGCTGGACGTGCTGGACGCGCCGTCGCACCCGTATACGCAATCGCTGCTGGCGTCGTCGATGCTGACGCCGCGGCGCAGTCTGCGAGAGAGGGCAGATGATTGACGAACGCTGGGCGCAGGCCGCCCGACAATTGCGCAGCGACGCCGGGTTCTGGTCGCTGCGCGTCGTCGACGAACGGATCGACGAACACGAGGTGCGCAACGACGTCGCGCAGCCGCTCTCGAGCGTGCGCGATCGCGGCGCGATGCTGATCGCGTGGTCCGGCGCGGGCGCGGGCTACGCGGCAACGGCCGATCTGTCGGTCGCCGGCCTGCAGGCGGCGCTCGATGCGGCCGCCGCGCGCGCGAAGGCGAGCGCCGCGCTGTCGCTGATCGACCATCGCGCGGTCGCGCGGCCGGACGCGAGCGGCGGCTACGTGTCGCCGCACGCGGACGACGCGCTGCCGGCCCGCGCCGAATGGATCGAGCGCCTCGCGCACGAATGCGCGGCGGCGGCCGTCGATGCGCGTATCGTCGAGCGCACCGCGGGCGTGATGCTCGTGCACACCGATCAGCTCTACGTGACGAGCGACGGCGTGCGGATCGACCAGCGCTTTCGCCACGTGATGCCGCAGTTGAGCGTCGTCGCGCATGCGGACGGCGACACGCAGGTGCGCACGCTCGGCAACGCCGGCACGCTCGCGCAGGGCGGCCTCGACGTGCTCGCGCGCTACGGCTTCGACGGCGCGGGCGCGCGGGTCGCGGACGAGGCGCTGCAATTGCTCGCCGCGCCAAACTGCCCGTCCGGCCGCCGCGACCTGCTGCTGATGCCGGACCAGATGATGCTGCAGATCCACGAATCGATCGGCCATCCGCTCGAACTCGACCGGATTCTCGGCGACGAGCGCAACTTCGCCGGCTGGAGCTTCGTGAAGCCGGAGATGTTCGGCTCGTATCAGTACGGCTCGCCGCTCTTGAACGTGACGTTCGATCCCGCGCTGCACGGCGAGGCGGCGTCGTACGCGTTCGACGACGACGGCAGCGCCGCGTGCAAGGCGTACCTGATCCGCGACGGCGTGCTCGAGCGGCCGCTCGGCGGCGCGCTGTCGCAGGCGCGCGCGGGCTTGCCGGGCGTCGCGAACGCGCGCGCGTCGAGCTGGAACCGGCCGCCGATCGACCGGATGGCGAACCTGAACGTCGAGCCCGGCTCGCAATCGTTCGGCGAGCTCGTCGCCGGCATCGAGCGCGGCATCCTGATGCGCACGAACACGTCGTGGTCGATCGACGATCATCGCAACAAATTCCAGTTCGGCTGCGAGTTCGGGCAACTGATCGAGAACGGCAAGCTGACACAGGTCGTCAAGCGGCCGAACTATCGCGGCATCTCCGCGAGCTTCTGGCGCAGCCTGCGCGCGGTCGGCGACGCGAGCACGTTCGGCGTGTACGGCACGCCTTACTGCGGCAAGGGCGAGCCCGCGCAGATCATCCGCGTCGGCCACGCGTCGCCCGCATGCGTGTTCGCCGACGTCGACGTGTTCGGAGGCGCGTGATGGCCGATTTCACGAAGCCGGGGCACGCCGCCCCGATCGATTGGCACGCGCATTTCGCGCGGCTCGCGGACGAAGCCGAGCGGCTGAAGCGGCCGGGCGAGACGGTGCTGCTGTGGTTCGCCGGCGAGACGTCCGATTTCATCCGTTTCAACGCGGGCAGGATCCGCCAGACGGGGCGCGTGCTGCAGGGCAAGCTCGGCGTGCGGCTCGTCGGCGGCGCGCGGCAGGCGTCCGTCACGCACACCGTGTGCGGCGATCCGGCCGCGGATCTGCCCGAGCTCGCGGAAGCGCTCGCGACGCTGCGCGACAGCCTGCGCGACGCGCCGGACGATCCGCATCTGTTGTTCGACACATCGTCGTGGCAGCAGTCGAGCCGCCGCACCGGCCGCCTGCCGGATCCGGACGCGCTCGCGCGAATCGTCGCGGACGCCGCGCGCGGGCTCGATTTCGTCGGCTTCCACGCGGGCGGCGCGCTCGTGCGCGGCTTCGCGTCGTCGACGGGCAGCCGCGGCTGGCACGAGGTCGAGAACTTCGACTTCAGCTGGTCGCTGTACGACCCGAGCGGCCGCGCGATCAAGACCGTCTATGCGGGCGACGCCTGGAGCGACGCGGTGCTCGCGCACAAGATCGAAGAGGCCGCCGCGCGGCTGCCGGTGCTCGGCCGCGCGCCGAAGGCGCTCGCGCCCGGGCGCTATCGCGCGTATCTCGCGCCCGCCGCGGTGCAGGAGATCGTGAGCCTGCTCGGCTGGGACGGCTTTTCCGCGCGCGCGAACGCGAGCGCGCGCAGCAGCCTGCATCGGCTGCACGCGGGCGAAGCGGCGCTCGATCCGCGCGTGACGATCGCCGAGGACTTCTCGCTCGGCGTCGCTCCGGCGTTCAACGCGGACGGCTATCGGCGCGACAGCGTGCCGCTCGTCGTCGCGGGGCGCAGCGCCGGGCAGCTCGTCAGCGCGCGCACCGCGCGCGAGCACGGCCTGAATCCGAACGGCGCGACCGCATATGAAGTGCCGGAGACGCTGTCGATCGCGGGCGGCACGCTCGCCGACGCCGACGTGCTCGCGGCGCTCGACACCGGTCTGTACGTCGGCAATCTCTGGTATCTGAATTTCTCGGACAAGATGAATTGCCGGATGACCGGCATGACGCGCTTCGCGACGTTCTGGGTCGAAGGCGGCAGGATCGTCGCGCCCGTCGACGCGATGCGCTTCGACGACAGCCTGTACCGGCTGCTCGGCGACGAGCTCGAGCAGCTCGGCGCCGCGCCGGAACTGCTGCTGAACGATCAGTCGTGGGGCGAGCGCGCGACGGGCGGCGCGAAGTTGCCGGGGCTGCTCGCGCGGTCGTTCGAGCTGACGCTGTAGCGCGATCCATGACGGCGAGCGGGCCGGCGTGCTGCACATGGCGCGGCTCGCCGGCGCGCCGCCGTTCGCGTCGCGCTGAAGGCGCGAGCGGATGCCGACGCGGCGAAATTCGAACGACGATTGCACGAACCCGGAGACATCGATGAAGCACGCCGACGCAGCGGCGCTCGACAAGCTCGAAAATCTGCCGAGCGAGCTCCGCAATCTGCCCGCTCGGAACGAACGGTCGCGCGGCGTCCTTGACCGGCGTGCGGAGTCGTTCCCGAATTTTGACGACGATCCGCAACGGCGCTTCGCGGATCTGCATCGCGGCGCCGGCTTCGAGCGCCTCGACGCGAGCCCGGCCGCCGATCGCCGCGCGTTCGTCGAGATCGTGCGCGCCGAACTGAACGCGTCAAGCTGACGAGGCGAAGCGGATGCCCTCGTTCTTCATCGATCGCCCCGTGTTCGCGTGGATCGTCGCGCTCGCGATCGTCGTCGCCGGCATGCTCGCGATCCCGCAGCTGCCGGTCGCGCAGTATCCGCGTCTCGCGCCGCCGCGGATCGTGATCAGCGCGACCTATCCGGGCGCGTCGACGGAGACGGTCGACGGCGACGTCGGCAGCATCATCGAAGAAAGCCTCGACGGCGCGGACGGCCTGCTCTATTACGAAACCAGCAGCGACGGCCACGGCAACCTCGAAATCGACGTCACGTTCGCGACCGGCGCCGACCCGGACCTCGCGCTCGTCGACGTGCAGAACCGGCTGAAGCAGATCGAGCCGCGCCTGCCGCAGCAGGTCGTCCAGCAGGGGATCGGCGTGTTCAAGGCGACGAATACGTTCCTGATGCTCGTCGCGCTCACGTCGACCGACGGCACGCGCGATTCCGCGCAATTGAGCGATTACCTGAGCCGCTACGTGCTGCGCGAGCTGAAGCGCGCGCCGGGCGTCGGCTCCGCGCAGCTGTGGGACGCCGACGAGGCGCTGCGGATCTGGCTCGATCCGATGAAGCTGCGCGAGTACGGGCTCGGCGCCGACGACGTGATCGCGGCCGTCGCCGCGCAGAACGCGGCGGTGACGGCGGGCGCGATCGGCGATGCGCCGTTCGCCGCCGGCCAGCAGCTGAGCGCGTCGGTGATCGTGAAGGGCCAGCTCGCGTCGCCCGCCGAGTTCGGCCAGATCGTGCTGAAGTCGAAGCCGGACGGCTCCGTCGTGCGGCTCGCGGACGTCGCGCGCGTCGAGCTCGGCCGCGACGACTATTCGTTCTCGTCGCGGCTGAACGGCCAGGCGGCCGCGACGGTCGGCATCCAGCTCGGCCCGCGCGGCAACGCGCTCGAGACGTCGAACGCGATCCGCGCGCGCCTGGCCGAGCTGTCGAAGCGGCTGCCGCCCGGCGTCGCGGTCGACATCCCGTTCGACGGCGCGCATTTCGTCCGGATCGCGATCGACGAGGTCGTGCTGACGCTCGTCGAGGCGATCGTCCTCGTGTTCGGCGTGATGTGGCTGTTCCTGCGCGATCTGCGCTGCACGCTCGTGCCGACGATCGTGATTCCCGTCACGCTGATGGGTGCGTTCGTCGCGATGTGGGCGTTCGGGCTGTCGATCAACGTGTTCACGATGTTCGGCCTCGTGCTTGCGATCGGCATCCTGGTCGACGATGCGATCGTCGTCGTCGAGAGCGTGCATCGCGTGATGGAGGAGGAGCGCGTGTCGCCGCGCGAGGCGACGCGGCGCGCGATGAAGCGGATCGTCGGCGCGATCGTCGGCGTGACGGCGGTGCTGACCGCCGTGTTCGTGCCGATGGCGTTCTTTCCGGGCGGCGTCGGCGGCATCTACCGGCAGTTCGCGGTCGCGATGATCGCGTCGATGCTCGTGTCGTCGTTCATGGCGCTGTCGCTGACGCCCGCGCTGTGCGCGAATCTGCTGAAGCCCCTGCCGCCCGGCGGCGCGCCGGCGCGGATCGGGCGGCGCGGCGTGCGCGGGCTCGGCGCGTGGGCGGCGGACCGCTTCGCGGCGGGCTTCGCGCGCGCGTCGACGGGCTATCGCTCGCTCACCGCGCGCACCGCCGCGCGGATCGGCCCGATGCTCGCGATCTACGCGGTGCTGCTCGCCTTCGGCGCGCTGATGTACTGGGCGATGCCGGACGGCTTCCTGCCGACCGAGGATCAGGGCCAATTGCAGGTGATGATCCAGCTTCCGGCGGGCGCGACGCAGGCGCGCACGATGGCGGTCGTCGAGCGGGTCGAGGCGATCCTGCACGGGCAGCCGGCCGTCGCGAACGTCACGAGCGTGATCGGCTGGAGCTTCGCCGGCAGCGGGCAGAACGTCGCGATGGCGTTCGTCGAGCTGAAGGACTGGGCGAAGCGCGGCGTCGACGCGGCCGCGCTGCGCGACCGCCTGAACGGCGCGTTCGCGCGCATCCGCGACGGCGACGTCGATGCGTCGCTGCCGCCGGCGGTGCCGGGCATCGGCCATTCGGACGGCTTCACGTTCCGGCTCGAGGATCGCGGCGGCGTCGGCATCGCGGCGCTGAAGGCGGCGCGTGAGCGCCTGGCCGACGCGGCGAAGGCCGATCCGGCGCTCGCCTCCGTGCGCACGGAGGATCTGCCCGACGCGCCGCGCATCGAGCTCGACATCGATCGTGCGAAGGCGTATGCGTTCGGCGTGCCGTTCGAGCGGATCGCGGGCCTGCTCGGCGGGCTGTTCGGCTCGAACTACGTCGACGATTTTCCGGCGGCGGGGCGGATGCGCCGGGTGATCGTCGAAGCCGACGCCGGCGCGCGCAGCACCGATGATCAACTGATGACGCTGACCGTGCCGAACAAGACGGGGGACATGGTGCCGCTGTCGGCGATCGCGTCGCGGCGCTGGAGCGTCGGCCCCGTCGCGCTGAACCGCTACGACGGCTATCCGTCGCTCGACGTCAACGGGCGTCCGGCGGGCGGGCACAGCCTCGGCGCGGCGATGGCCGAAATGGAGCGGCTCGCCGCGAGCCTGCCGACGGGCATCGGCTATGACTGGGTCGACGCGGCGCGCGAGGAAACCGTCGCTGCGAAGCAGACGCCGCTTCTGATCGGGCTGTCGGTGCTCGCGGTGTTCATGGCGCTCGCCGCGCTGTACGAGAGCTGGACGATTCCGCTGTCGGTGCTGACGGTCGTGCCGCTCGGCGTGATCGGCGCGGTCGCGGCCGTGCAGTTGCGCGGGATGCCGAACGACGTGTATTTCAAGGTCGGGATGATTACGGTGATCGGGCTGTCGGCGAAGAACGCGATCCTGATCGTGCAGTTCGCGCGCGATCTGCACGCACGCGGCGCTGCGCTGCGCCAGGCGGTGATCGACGCGGCGTCGGCGCGCTTCCGGCCGATCGTGATGACGTCGATGGCGTTCGTGCTCGGCGTCGTGCCGCTCGTGACCGCGACGGGCGCGGGCGCCGAGAGCCGCCGCTCGATCGGCACGGGCGCGTTCGGCGGCGTGCTGGCCGCGACGCTGTTCGGGCTCGTGTTCGCGCCGATCGCGTTCCAGGTGGTCGCATCGCTCGGGCGGCGCGGACGACGGGCTGTCGAGCGCGGCCGCGAGCCGAGCGAGCACGGCGTCGCGGCGAACGAATGAGATGGCCGGCGCGGGCGTGCGCGCGCGGATGCTGCGCGCGCACGCGGCGTGGTCAGAGCACGAACTTCAGGCCGAGACGCCGGTTCACGATGTACGTGCGATGCGCGAGCTCGCGCTGGATCGCCTCGCAGCGCTGCTGCTCGGTCAGATGATCGTTTTCGGGCAGCTTCGCGTTGCGCTCGACCGCGCTGAGCCATTCGCTGCTGCCCGGATCGGGGCCGTGCCCTCCGTCGTCGGTGATGTTGAATTGCTTGTCGATCGCGTCGAACCAGGCATCGGTGCACGGTTGCGCGGTCGGGGCGAGCAGGATGGTCGTCGTCGCGGCGAGCCAGCCGACGACGGCGAGAAAAGCGATGACAGCGAGAATCTTCTTCATGGAGTCCTTCTAAAAACAATGGCTTCGATGGTCAGGCGCGGGCCGCGGGCGGACGCGGCCGGCATCGTCGCCGAAGCCGGCCGGCCGCGCGCGGCCCACGCGCATGCGCCGTCGCGCGGCGACGGCGTGAGATACAGGGATCGCGATTCGTCGCGGAAGTTCACTGCGAGCGGCGGGGCGAGACGGCGGCGTCGCTTCGCTCGGCGGTCGATCGTTGCGTGCGCGTCGATCGCCGTTCGCATACACTCCACCGGCGCAGGCGCTCGACGGCTTGCGCCGATCGCGCCGATCGCTTCCGCCGCGCGACCGCATAACGACGACAGGACGTGCTCGAATGAAACGACGTCAATTCCTTCATACGCTCGGCGCGCTCGGTTCGGCGCAATCCGTTCTTGCGGATACGCATGCATCGGCCGCGCAGGCTTCCGGCGATCGCGGCGGCGAATCGGCGCCGATGTTCTTGCACGAGGCGCCGAGCGCGTCGCAGGCGGTGCGCGAGACGTTCGATCGCATCGCGCGCATCGATCGCGACGGCCCGCGCCTGAACGCGATCATCGAATTGAATCCGGACGCCGAAGCGATCGCGCGCGCGCTCGACGCCGAACGGGGCGCGGGCGCCGTGCGCGGTCCGCTGCACGGCGTGACCGTCGCGCTGAAGGACAACATCGCGACGGGCGACCGGATGGCGACGACGGCCGGCTCGCTCGCGCTCGACGGCGTGCACGCGACGCGCGATGCGCATCTCGTCGCGCGGCTGCGGCGCGCGGGCGCGGTGGTCGTCGCGAAGACCAATCTCAGCGAGTGGGCGAACTTCCGCTCGACGCGCTCGACGAGCGGCTGGAGCGCGCGCGGCGGGCTGTCGCGCAATCCGTACGCGCTCGACCGGACGACGAGCGGCTCGAGCTCCGGCTCGGCGGTGGCGGTTGCGGCAGGGCTCGTCGCGATGGCGGTGGGCACCGAGACCGACGGCTCGATCGTGTCGCCCGCCGCGATCAACGGCTGCGTCGGGCTGAAGCCGACGGTCGGGCGCGTGAGCCGCGACGGGATCGTGCCGCTGTCGCAGACGCAGGATACGGCGGGGCCGATCACGCGCACGGTCCGCGACGCGGCGCGGCTGCTCGCCGCGCTCGCGGGCGGCGACGCGAACGATTCCGCGACGGCGGACGCGCCTGCGCCCGCCGACTACGTCGGCGCGCTCGACGCGAACGCGCTGCGCGGCGCGCGGATCGGCATCGCGCGCGCGTACTTCACCGGGCATGACGAAGTCGATGCACAGATCGAGCGTGCGATTGCGGAGATGAAGCGGCTCGGCGCGGTCGTGATCGATCCGGTCGATCTGCCGAAGCCCGACTACGAGGACGACGAGAAGACCGTGCTGCTGCACGAGTTCAAGCACGGCTTGCCGCTGTGGCTGCGCACGTTCGCGCCGCACGCGCGCGTGCGCACGCTCGCCGACGTGATCGCGTTCAACGAAGCGCAGCATGCGCGGGAGATGCCGTATTTCGGCCAGGAACTGTTGTTGCGCGCGCAGGAGGCGGGCGGGCTCGATGCAGCGGCCTATCGCGACGCGCTCGACCGCTGCGGCCGCCGTGCGCGCGACGAGGGGCTGGCGCGCGTGCTGCGCGAGCAGCGGCTCGATGCGCTCGTTGCGCCGACGGAAGGCACTGCGTGGCTGATCGATCTGATCAACGGCGACAGCGGCAGCGACGGCTTTTCGACGCCCGCGGCGGTCGCGGGCTTCCCGCATCTGACGGTGCCGGCCGGGCTCGTGCGCGGCTTGCCGGTCGGCGTGTCGTTCGTCGGCGCGCCGTGGAGCGAGGCGCGGCTGCTCGCGCTCGGCTACGCGTTCGAGCAGGCGGCGCGGTGGCGGCACGAGCCGCGGTATGTCGAGCGGTCGAACGTTCCGGTGGTCGGCGCGTGATGCACGACGTTCGACGTGCTGTACATGACGCACGCGAAGTACGCGACGCGTCGCACCGGCACGACGACGGCAATCCGGCAGCGCGACGACCTTGCGGCCGCGCCGGCAGGCACGGAATTGATGCGGACCGTTGACGTCGATGCCCGGACGGATCGATGCCGCCGCACGCCGGACACGACATGCAATCGCCCGGATCGGCCTCGCTGCGATCGTCACGAGGCCGGAGCACGCCGCATCCGGACACGACGAAAAAGACCATGTATGCCGGCGCGCGGGCCGACGCGAACGGTGCCCGGACCGGGCCGCAACAGCGACGAACGCGTTCAAGAGTCCTTCGGATCCCCGGATTGCTCGGTCTCGTCGGATCGCGGCTTCCTGTCCGCCTGCGATGAGCCCTGCTCGCAATGGAGGCGGTGGATGCGCGTGTGATTGTCGCGCCCGCCTTCCCGGCGCGGCATGTGCACACGGCGATAGCCGTGGCGTCTGCTTGTCTGTGCGATTTCGCCGAGGCGTGCCGCCGGCTTGCTCGAATCGGGGGCGGCCGGCCGATAGCTGAAGACCGAACGCGAAAGGTTGAGCGCCGCGCACACCTGGCGCTGGCTCGCGTCGAAGCGTTGCATCAAGTCGACGGCGAGCTCGCGCAGCCGGGAAGGCTTCAGGCTTTTTTTGACAGGACCTCCTGCAAAATCGCCTTGTCGAGCGAGAGATTCGCGACGAGCCGCTTGAGCTTCGCGTTCTCCTTCTCCAACTGCTTGACGTGATTCACCTTCGTCGGCGTCAGGCCGCTGAACTTGGTGCGCCAGTTGTAGAAAGTCGCTCCGCTGATGCCCATTTCGCGGCACACGTCGGCTACCGGTGTGCCTTGCCGTACGCGTTTCAGCGCATCGGCGATCTGCTCGTCTGTGTACTTGCTCTTCCTCACGACATACGCTCCTCGTCTGCGTGGCGCGCCGCGCATGCCGGACAGGCCCGGCACGCCGCGCGCCGTCTAGAATGGCCTCCGATCCCGCCGATTGCCGGAACGTCGTGCGCCGCGCGCTTTGCAGCGGAGCCGCCTGGTTGCGCCCACAACTACATAGGCGAGCTGCGGCTGACGTCTTTTCAACCGACGGGAGTGGGCCTCGCTGGAAAACCGGACGGCCCGGTGCGGGGCTGCCCTATGCGTCCTGTGCCGCATGTGCTTCGGCGCGCACGGGCGTCGATCGTTTCGCTTCGAGCTTTGCGGCGATCAGTGCGACGCTCGGGGCGGCGAACAGGTCGCGGATCGACAGCTTGACGCTGAATTCCGCGCGCACGCGATTGATGACGCGCATCGCGGTCAGCGAATCGCCGCCCAGCTCGAAGAAATTGTCGTCCGGGCCGATGTCGTCGACGCCGAGAATTTCCGCGAGCACCGTGCATAGCGCGCGCTCCCGCTCGTCGGCGGGCGAGCGCTTGCTGTGGCTCGCGAATACGGGCGCAGGCAGCGCGCGGCGATCGAGCTTGCCGTTCGGCGTCAACGGCAGCGCATCGAGCACGACAACGGCCGACGGCACCATGTGCTCCGGCAGATGCCGCGCGAGATCCGCGCGAAGCGCTTGCGGCGTCGCGGCGAGGCCGGTCGCCGCGACGACGTAGGCGACGAGGCGTTTCTCGCCGGGCGTGTCCTCGCGGACGACGACTTCGGCCTGCGCGACCGTTGCGTGCTGCACGAGCGCGTGCGCGATCTCCCCGAGCTCGACGCGGAACCCGCGAATCTTGATCTGATCGTCCGCCCGGCCGATGAAGTCGAGCGTGCCGTCGGCGCGCCAGCGCGCGAGGTCGCCGGAGCGATACATGCGCGTGCCGGGCGCGCCGAACGGGTCTGCAACGAAGCGCTGCGCGGTCAGGCCCGGCCGTCCGAGATAGCCGAGCGCGAGCCCCGCGCCCGCGACGTAGATTTCGCCCGCGACGCCGGGCGGCACGGGATTGAGCGCGCCGTCGAGGACGTAGAGACGCAGGTCGGGGATCTTGCAGCCGATCGGGCTGTACGCGGGCTCGGCGGCCGTGCGCCGCGTCAGCTCGAGATAGCTGACGTGCACGGTCGTCTCCGTGATGCCGTACATGTTGATCAATTGCGGCGCGGTCTCGGCGTGGCGCGCATACCAGTCGTCGAGCTTGCGCACGTCGAGCGCCTCGCCGCCGAAGATCGCGTAGCGCAACCGCAACTGCCGGCCGAGCGCGGCGTCGTCGCGATCCGCCTGCATCAATTGCTGAAAGGCCGACGGCGTCTGGTTCAGCACGGTCACGCGCTCGCGTGCGAGAAGGCTCAGGAACTCGACGGGCGAGCGACTCACCGGATAAGGCACGATCACGAGCCTGCCGCCCGTCAGCAGCGCTCCCCAGCACTCCCATACCGAGAAATCGAATGCGCACGAGTGGAATAGCGTCCAGACGTCGTTCGGGCCGAAGCGGAACCAGGGCTCGGTGCTCGTCAGCAGACGGATCACGTTGGCATGCGGGACGACGACCCCTTTCGGCCTGCCCGTCGAGCCGGACGTGTAAATGACGTACGCCGGATCCGACGGGCGCAGCGGCCGGAGCCGGTCGTCATCGGTCGGATCGGGCGCGGCCGCGGGCGATGCATCGTTTTCGCCGGGATCGTCGACATGCAGCACGACGCCGCCGCCTTCGACGCGCGATGCGAGGTCCGCGGTGGTCAGCGTCGCGGCTGGCCTGGCGTCGGTCAGCATGAAGGCGAGACGCTCCGGCGGATAGTCCGGGTCGAGCGGCAGGTAGGCTGCGCCCGACTTCAGGATCGCGAGCAGCGCGACGACGAGATCGAGCGAGCGGTTCACGCACACGGCCGCGATCGCGCCGGGGCCGACGCCGAGCGCGATCAGCCGATGCGCGATGCGGTTGGCGTGCGCGTTGAGCGCCGCATAGGACAGATGCGCGGGGCCGAAGGTGAGCGCGATCGCGTCGGGCGTGGCGGCCGCCTGCCGCTCGAACGTATCCGGCACGGTGCCCGTCGTCGCTGCCGCGACCGCATTCCAGTCGTGCAGGATACGGTGCTGCTCCGCGGCGCTCGCCAGCCCGATCGTCGCGATCGCCCGTGAGGGCGAAGTCGCCGCTGCTTCGGCGAGCCGCACGAAGCGCTCGCGGTGGCGGCCTAGCTCGTCGTCGCCGTATTGGGCGGCGTTCGCGTCGAAGGCGATGCGGAGTCCCTCGTCGTCGCCCTGGTCATAGACGGTCCACGAGAAATCGTCGACCGGCCCGGCCGACAGGTGGCGGAATCGCGCGCGATGGCCGGCGAAGTGGGCATCCGAGTCGAACGACATCACGTTGACGACCTGGGCGAACAGGCGCGCGTTCTCGCCGGTCTGCTGCGCGTCGCGGAAGAGTTCGACGCTTCGATAGCGCGCGTGACGCAGCGCCTGCCGCACTTCTCGCGCGGCCTGTCGCGCGACGGTCTGCAGGGATGCCGCCGCATCGAACGCGAAGCGCAGCGGCAGCACGTTGGCGAGCATGCCCGGCGTCTTGCGCATGTCGGGGCCGGTGCGCGCGGTCGCAGACATGCCGACGACGATCTCGTCCTGATTGAGCGCGCGTTGCAGATAGGCGGCCGATAGCCCGATCATCAGTTGCGGGATGCCGGTGCCTTCGGCTTGCGCGAGCGCGCGCAACGCGCGGCTCGCATCGGGCGACAGGCGTTCCCATTCGCGGCGAAAGCCGCCGAGCGGCGAGAACCCGCCGGGCTTCGCGTCGCTCGACAGGGTCGCGGGCGACGGCCGGCCGGCGAGACGCGCAGTCCAATAGTCGCGATCGAGCGTGAACGACGGCGATGCGCGATACGCGGCGTCGGTCCGCACTAGATCGCCGAGCGTGCCGAAGCGCGTCGGTGCCGGCGCGCCGCCCTCCGCGAGCGCCGTATAGATTTCGGCGCATCGCTGGGTCAGCAGCGTGACCCCGAAACCGTCGATCACGATGTGATGAAAGAACACGTACCAGTAGAACCGGTCGGGCGCGATGCGAAGCAGCGCGAAGCGAAACAGCCGGTCGCGCGCGAGATCCGTCGGACGGACGCGATCGGCCGCCATCCAGGCTTCGGCGGCCGCGTGCGGATCGGCTTCGGAGCAGAAGTCGAGATGGGCGACATTCCAGTCGCCGTCGGCGCTCGGGATCTGTATCGGAATCGAATCGCATTCCGTGAAGGCGACGCGAATGCATTCGGTCTCGGCGACAAGCCGGCGGGCCGCCGCGTCGAACGTTCCGGCGTCGACCGGGCCTTCGATGTCGAGATACGCGGCGGTGTTGTACGCGCTGGTTCCCGGCGCGAGTTGTTCCGCGAACCAGATTTCCTGCTGGGCAGGCAGCAAGGGATAAGCGCTGCGAGCGAACTCGTTCGTCATGTCGGCGTGTCCTCGTTGGGCGTCGCGTGATGGGGCGGGTGGCCGCTGCGATGGCGGCGCGCGGTGCCCGTTCCGCGGCGGAACGTCGGCATCCGCGGGTATGACGTCAGGCCGCGCGCGGGCGGCGCGGGGCCAGGTCGGTCCAGTGCGTGTCGATGTAGTCGATGCACGGTTGCCGCGCGTCCTGCCCAAAGACGACGGTCCAGCCGGCGGGCAGCGCGATCGACGCCGGCCAGAGCGAGTGTTGTCCTTCGGCGTTCGACAGCACGAAGAACGAGCCTTCGGGATCGTCGAGCAGATTAGTCATGGCTATCCTCTCTAGCGTAGGGGGGAAACGGCACGGTCTGCGCCTGGGTGCGTGTGCCGGCATCGCTGCGCAGGACGGCGGCGAGCGACAGCACGTACAGTGCAGCGGCGACCAGGAAGGGCGCGCCCGGAAGGCGCAGCGGAGACGACGGATCGGCGAAGAAATGAAACAGGTTCGCGCCGGCGATCGGCGCGCACGATGCGGCCAATCCCATCAGGCAGACGAGCGCTCCCTGGTATTCGCCCTGCCGGCCCGCGCTCGCGAGGAGCGAGATCATCGTGCGGACGGCGGGATCGCTGACGAGCGCGAGCGCATGCAGCACGATTGCGATGATCACGGCGGCGGGCGAATCGGCGACGCTGTAGCACACGTAGGCCGGCACGAAAAGCGCATAGCCGGCAATGGCCGTCTTGCGTTCGCCGAGCCGCGACACGAGGCGCGGCAGGACGAAGCTCTGCGTCAGCGTGATGCCGAGGCCCAGCATCGCGAGCGCCATGCCGTTCTCTTTCGGTCCCCAGCCGATCCGCTGCTCGTTCGAGATGACGAAGCAGGTGAGGTAGATGCCGTAGGCCATCATGCCGCAGCACACGGCGAACGACAGGCGGCGAAAGCGGCGATCCTGCCGCACCAGCGCGAGGCTGCCGAACGGATTCGCGCGTCGCCACGCGACCGGGTTGCGCTGCGTCGCAGGTAGGCTTTCGGGCAGCGCGAGCACGGCGCTCACGCAGTTGCAGACCGCGAGCGCGCCCGCCGCGTAGAACGGCACCCGCGGTCCCAGTGTGCCCAGCAGTCCGCCGAACGCGGGACCTGCAACGAGACCGAGGCCGACGACGCCGCTCGCGAGGCCGAACCGCGCGGCGCGCAGGCTCGGCGGCGTGACGTCGGCGAGATAGGCGGTCGCGACGCCCGTGCTGGCCGCCGTCGCGCCGACGAGCAAATGGCCGGCGAGCAGCCACGTGAAGTCGCGCGCGGAAGCGAGCAGCAGGAACGCGACGGCGTTGCCGAGCAGTGCCGCAAGCAGCACCGGCCGCCGTCCCAGCGCGTCGCTCAGCGTGCCGAGCAGCGGCCCGAAGACGAACTGCATGAGCGCCGCGCACGTCATCAGCACGCCGAGCAGCAGCGGCACGTTGGCGGGGCCGTACTCGATCGCCCGCAGCAGATCCGGCAGCACCGGTGCCGCGACGCCCATGCCGATCGCGTCCACCGCGAGCGTCAGCAGTACCACGACGATCTGCCGGGGCAAGCGGGACACACGATCGGTGCTCGCCGCGCGTCGTTGCGTCGGAGGCGTGCTCATGCGACGGCCGGATTCGCGGGGCGTGTCGCGTCGGCCGAAGCGAGCGCCGCGCGCACACAGCCGGACACGTGCCCGACGTATTCGGGCATCAGGCACGAGTAGTGATTGCCCGGCACCTCGCGGCATTCGACCGGCAGGCTCGTGAACTGCTCCCATCCCCACGCGGCGGTGTCGCGGATCTCGGGCAGGTTGAAGCCTTCGGGCATCGGGTCCGTCGCCTTGACGAGCAGCATCGGGATCGGCCGTTGCACGCGCGGCGGATCGTACGTCGGCGACAGGTCGGCGGCCGCGCGATAAACGTTGAACAGCCCGCGGATCGAGTTGCTGTCGCTTTGCGCCTGCACGACGCCGGATCGCGCGAGGCGCTCGCCGATGAAGTCGAGCAGTTCGGTGCGCGACAGCGGACGGAGCGCCTCGTCGACGCCGTCGACGAGCTCCGGCTTGCCCGCGTAGTACGCGAAGACGCCGAGAATGAGGCGGGCCATCTCGGCGTCGTCCTGATACGGCACCGGCGCGTAAGGCGGCGCGGCGGAATCGAACAGCACGACGAGACCGACCCGTTCCCCGGCGTCGATCAACTGCCGCGCGATTTCGTAGGCGATTTTGCCGCCGAGCGAATGCCCGCCGAAGTGATACGGCCCCTGCGGCTGGACCGAGCGCATGCACGCGATGTAATGTGCGGCGATCTGCTCGATCGACGTGTGAGGGGCGGCCGTGCCGTCGAGCCCGAGATACTGCAGCCCGACGACCGGCCGGTCCGCGTGCAGCGTCGTCGCGAGCGGCAGCAGTTGCGTGATGTTGCCGCCCATCCCGGGAATGCAGAAGAACGGCGCGCGGCGGCCCGCATCGACCATCGGCACGACGCAATAGCGGATTGCCGCGTCGTTCGATGGCTGCGCGCGGCCGGTCGCGTCGATCGAGCGCAGGATTCGCGAGATCGTCGGCGCGTCGAGAAATTCGCCGAGCGTCAGGCAGCGGCCGTACAGATCGCGCACTTGCGAGATCAACTGCGTCGCCAGCAGCGAGTGGCCGCCGAGATCGAAGAAATCGTCGTCGATGCCGACGTCGTCGACGCCGAGCAGGTCGCGCCACAGACCGACGAGCGTGCGCTCGACGTCGTTCGACGGCGGCGCGGCGGCCGTCTTGCGTTTCGCGTCCGCGGGCCGGTGGTCGAAGCCGAACTTGCTGACCGCCAGTTGCGCGACGCCGGCCGCAGGCATGCCGATCGCGAGATCGAAGATCGCGCGGCCTTCGCGGTTGGTCAGCCCGCGCACCGCATCGGCGCCGCGATGCATCATGCGCTCGGTGTAATCGACGGCCATGCCAGTTTCCGCCCACGCGTCCCAGTTCAGCGAAACGACCGGGATGCGCGCTCGGCGCCAATGGCGCGCGATCGCGTCGAGGTAGCCATTGGCGGCCGCATAATCGGCCTGACCGAGACCGCCGACGAGCGACGCGAGCGACGAGCAGAGCACGACGAAGTCGGGGCGGTCGGTCGCGATCACGTCGTGGAGGTTGTGCGTGCCCGCGACCTTCGCCGCGAGCACGCGCCGCCACGCGTCGGGCGTGCCCGTCTCGATGAGGCCGCTCGCCTCGACGCCGGCCGAGTGAATGACGCCGTTGACCGGGCCAAAGCGCGTGTGCAGCTCGGCGATCGCCGCCTGCATCTGCCGCGCATCGGCGACGTCGGCGCGCAGCACGGCGACGTCGGCGCCCGCGGCTTCCAGTTCGCGCAGCCTTGCCGCTTGCTTGTCGGAGAGACCGTCGCGCTGGCGGCCGATCAGGCCGAGCTTCGCGCCCGCCGTCGTTTCCGCGATGTGCCGGGCGAGCTCGCCTCCGATGCCGCCGAGCCCGCCCGTGATCAGATAGACGCCGCCGTCGCGCAACGGGCCGTTCGATGCCGGCACCGGTGGATCGACGAAGCGCAGCGTCTCGCGGCGGCCGGCGGCGAGGCAGACGGTCGGCGCTTTGTCGACGTGGCCCATGCCGCCCTCGTCGGCGTCCGGCACGATCGCCAGCTCCGCGAGCAGCGCCTGTTGCGTCGACGGCTCGTCGTCGTCGACATCGACATGCCGGCAGACGATGTCGGGAAACTCCCACTGCACCGCCTTCAGCGACCCGGCGATCGCGGCGGCCGCACAGGCGGCGGGCGTGTCGGCGCGGCGCCATCGTCGCGTGACGAGCGTCACACGAGGCGCGGCTGCGTGTTCCGCGAGCGTCTGGATCAGCGTGACCAGATGCGCGAACCCGTCGTGCGCGGCGTCATGCGCCGGGCGCGCTTCGCCGGCGCCCCATGCATAGACGATCTGCGACGGGAGCCGCCCGTCGGATGCGAGCGCGTCGAGCAGTCGCGCATAATCGTCCCGGGAGCCCGCGCGCAGCGCGAATCGCGCATCGTCGAGCCGCCGGAACGCGTCGCCCTTGACGACCTGCGCGCTGTGTGACGGCGCATGCGCGGCAAGCGGCGCGTCCGGCGCATCCACGAACGTCAGCCATGGTCCTGCCTCGCGCCGATGCGCGGGCAGCGGCGCCTGCACCCAGGCGGGCGTGCGGCACCAGTCGGCCGGCGTCGCTTCGGCGGCGCGGCGCGACGCCGCCCCGCCTGCGCGGTCCGTCTCGCGCAGGCCGAATCCGCGGATTTCGACAAGCGTCGTCGCTCGCCGCGCCTGCGCATCCCACGAGAACAGCGTGACGTCGAACGTCCGGGGCGCGCGCTCGATCGCGAGGCTGTAGCACTCGGCGGTCAGCGGCGCGTGGACCGTCAGCGTCTCGTACCGGAACGGCAGCGATGCGTCGGCCGGGCGCAGACACGCATGCAGAAACGCGACGCCGAGATCGAGCAGCGCGGGATGAAGCGCAAACGCCGGCAGGTCGCGCTCGAACGAGGAAGGCAGGCGCAAGCGGGCAAGCCCGCGGCGCTCGCCGAGCCATACCGCGTCGATGCAACGCCAGCGCGGGCCGTATTCGGCGAACGCGCGCCCGAATTGCGCAGGCACATCGGCGAGCGGCTGCAGCGCCAGGCGGGCGCACAATGCGTCGACCGAGTCATCGGGAAACGGCGAGGCGTCGTCGAGACGCGCGGCCGAGATGCTGCCGCTCGCGTGCGGCAACGTCTCGGCGGCGGATACGCCGTCGCCGCGGCTCTCGAGCACGAAATCGAGCGCGTCGTCGCGCTGCGTGAACACGACGCGCATGCTGCGGCGCGCGCCGGCCTCGAACACGAGCGGCGAAGGGAAATAGACGTCGCGCAGCACGGGTTGCGACGCGCCGTGCGAGATGACGAACGCGCGCCGCACGAGTTCGAGGCAGCCGGTGCCCGGCAGCACGCCGTTGCGCTCGAAGATGCGATGCTCGTCGACGAACCAGTGACGCTCGCTCAACGTGAAGCGGACTTCGATCCGCTTCGCGTCGATTTCCTCGCGTGCGAAGCGCAGCGTGCCGTCGTCGGGCGGCGGCGGCGCGTGATCGGGCGAGGCGTCGGCCGCCGGCCGATCCAGCCAGTGACGTTTGCGCCTGAACGGATAGGTGGGCAGCGCGACACGCCGTGCGGCGGCGCCGTCTCGCAGGCGTTCCCATTCGACGTGCGCGCCGTGCGCCCATAGCGTTCCGATGCCGGTCAACAGCGCCGCTTCGTCGGTGCGCTGTTCGCGCGCATGGCGCATCGTCGTCGCGACGCGTGACCGGTCGAATCCGCCGAGACCGGCCGCGAGCGACGCGAGCGTGCGTCCCGGCCCGACTTCGAGCAGGAGCGGGCGGTCGAACGCGGCGAGCACGGTCGACAATCCTTCGGAGAACCGGACCGTACGGCGCACGTGGTCGCCCCAGTAGCCGGGGTCTCGCCGATCGCTTTCGTCGAACCACCGGCCGCTGCGATTCGAGATCATCGGGACGAGGCCGTCGTCGATCCGCAGCGATGCGCCAATGCGGTTGATTTCGCCTACCGCGTTTTCCATCAGCGCGCTATGGAACGCATGCGACGTCGCGATGCGCTGGCACGGCAGGCCGGCGAGCACGCATGCGTCCTCCAGCTTGGCGACGTCGCCGGGCGAGCCGGACAGCACGAACTGGTCGTCGCCGTTGATGGCGGCGAGCTCGCAGCCGGTCGCGTACAGCGCGTCGAGATCCCGCGGCGTTGCGGTGACGGCGAGCATCGCGCCGGCCGGCTGACGCTGCATCGCAGCCGCACGGGCCGCGACGAGCGCGAGCGCGTCGTCGAGCGCGAGCCGCCGCGAGATGCATGCGGCGACCAGTTCGCCCAGGCTGTGACCGATCAGCGCGTCGGGCGCGATGCCCCAGTCGTCGAGCAGGCGCGCGAGCGCGTATTCGACCGTGAACAGCGCAGGCTGCGCGTAGCGCGTTTCGCGGAGTTGCTCCGAATCGGCGGTGCGGCCGCCGTCGCCGTGGATCAGCGCACGGATGTCGATGTGCAGATGCGGAGCCAGCAGGTCCGCGCAGTGGTCGACCGCGTCGCGGAATACGCGATACCGGCGATACAGCGCGTGCCCCATGCCCGCATACTGGCTGCCCTGACCGGGGAACATGAAGACGATGGGCACGGACTTGCGCGCATCGATGATCGGCAGCGCGGCGGCGCGACCCAGCTGCGCGGCGACGGATTCGACACCCTCGCCCACGACGAACGCGCGATGCGCGAACGCGGTGCGCCCGACCTGCAATGTATGGGCGACGTCGCGCAGCGTCGCGCCTTCGACGCCGCTCGCGAGGCGTGCCGACAAGCTGCGCGCGAGGTCGCTGACCGCCTCGCGCGATTTGGCCGACACCGGGAGCAGCTGCGCGCCTTCGCCCGTGTCCGCGGCGGGCCGTTCGGCGCGCGCGGCCGGCGCTTCCTCGACGATCACGTGCGCGTTGGTGCCGCCGACGCCGAATGCGCTCACGCCCGCGCGCCGCGGCGCGGCGCCGCGCGCCCACGGACGCGCGGTGCGCACGACCTCGAACGGCGTCTCGTCGAAACGGATCTGCGGATTCGGCTCGCCGCAGTTGATGCTCGGCGGAATCACTTCGTGGCGCAGCGCGAGAATCGTCTTGATGAGACCGGCGATGCCGGCGGCGGCGTCGAGGTGCCCGATGTTGCCCTTGAGCGAGCCGATTCCGCACTTGCCGGCGGGCGGCGCGACGGTGCTCGCGTCTGCGCTCGCCGATGCGGCGAACGCCTGCGTCAGCGCACGCACTTCGATCGGATCGCCGAGCGGCGTGCCGGTGCCGTGGGCTTCGACGTAGCCGATCGTGTCCGCGGTGACGCGCGCGGCGCGCAGCGCGTCTACGATCACGGCTGCCTGGCCGCTCACGCTCGGCGCCGTGTAGCTGACCTTGCTGCCGCCGTCGTTGTTGATCGCGGAGCCTTTGATGACCGCGTGGATCGTGTCGCCGTCGCGGATCGCGGCGGACTGCTTCTTGAGCAGCACGAGGCCCGCGCCGCTGCCGCCCGCCGTGCCGTTCGCGGCGGCGTCGAACGGCCGGCAGCGGCCGTCGGGCGACATGATGCCGCCTTCCGAATAGACGTAGCCGCCCTGTTCCGGATCGAGGCCGACGGCGCCCGCGATCGCAAGCTCGCACTCGCCCGTGCGCAGGCTCGCGCACGCCATGTGGACGGCCGTCAGCGACGACGAGCAGGCGGTCGCGACGCTGACGGCGGGGCCGCGCAGGTCGAGCTTGTACGCCGTGCGGGTCGCGACGAAGTCCTTGTCGTTGCCGAGCATCCATTGTCCGGCGTCGAGGCGGTGCTTGCGGATGTTCGGGATCACGTTCTCGACGAGGTAGTAGCTGAACGCGACGCTGCCGAACACGCCGACCGGCCGCTGTGCGTCGCGGTCGCCGTAGCCTGCCTGCTCGAGCAGCTCCCACGCGAGTTCGAGGAAGATGCGCTGCTGCGGGTCCATCACCTGAGCCTCGCGCGGCGAGTAGCCGAAGAACTCGGCGTCGAAGTCCGCGACGCGTTCGAGCACTTTCGCGCGGCGCACGAAATCCGGATGCGCGATGACCTCGGGCGGCACGCCGCGGGCGTGCAGCTCGTCGTCCGACAATTCGGTTCCCGCTTCGTACCCCGACAGCAGGCGCTCCCAGAACGTCTGCAGGTCAGGCGCCTGCGGGAAGCGTCCGACGAGGCCGACGACCGCGATCGAATGCTCGTCGATCTCGACTGCCGTCGCTTCCGTCGCGGGCGATGCGGGGTCGGCGGCGGCCTGTTCGTGCCGACGTCGCAAGACGTCGATCTGCGCGGATAGCGCGTGGATCGTCGGATATTCGAATACGTCGGTCAGCGTGATCCAGTCGCCGAATGCGTCGCTCAGACGCTGGTGCAGCGCGACCGCGCGCAGCGAGTGGCCGCCCGCGTCGAAGAAGTTTTCGTCGCCGCCGATGTCGGCGCGTCCGAGCAGCTCGCGCCAGATGGCCGCAACCCGTGCGATCGTCGCCGCCGGCGTCGCGCGCGCGGACGCCGGCTTGTCGGACGCCGTCCGCGCGATCGCGCGCGTGGCGCCGTCCGTCGGCTTGATCGCTTTCAGCGCCTGCAGGTCCACCTTGCCGGTGCGTCCCGTCGGCAAGCGATCGAGGAAGACGTATGCGGACGGAATCATCACGTCGGGTATCTTGCCGCGCAGCGCGTCGACGAGCGCGTCCCGGTCGCCCGAGCCGACGACGTAGCCGACGAGTTCCAGCTGTCCGCGCGCATCGGCATGCACGAGCGCTTCGGCTGCGCGCACGCCCGGCGCTTCCATCAGCGCGGCGCGGACGGCGTCGAGCTCGATCCGGAAGCCGCGGATCTTGACCTGGCGGTCGGCGCGGCCGATGAACTGGACGCTGCCGTCGTCGAGCCGTCTGACGACGTCGCCGGTGCGATACATCCGCGCTCCCGGATGCGCGGCGAACGGATCGGCGACGAACGCCGATGCCGTGCGCGCCGGCTTGCCGAGATAGCCGTGCGACACGCAGACGCCGCCGACGAACAACTCGCCGGCCGCGCCGTCGCGCGCTTCCTCGAGCGAATCGTCGAGCACGTAAAAGCGCGCGCCGCCGAGCGGGCGCAGCACGAGGCGTTCGCCTTCGGCCCAGTATTCGGCCATCGAGACGGCGATTGCGCACTCCGTCGGACCATAGCCGTTGAAGAGGCGTCGTCCGGCCGCCCAGCGCCGCGCGACCTCGCGCGGACACGCCTCGCCGGCGACGACGATCGCCTCGAGCGCGGGCAACGGCGCGTGCGGCACGAGCGCGAGCGCGGACGGCACGATCCACAGATGCGTGATTTGCCGCTGCGCGAGCCAATCGACGAGGTCGTTGCCGGGCAGCAGCCGCCTGCGTTCGCCGAAGATGACTGCAGCACCCGCCGCGAGCGCCGGAAAAATCTCGCCGAGCACGGCGTCGAAGATCGGCGACGAATACTGCGCGATGCGCGAGCGATGCGTGACGCCCAATGTGTCCCGCATCGCAAGCACGTTGTGGCACACGCTTCGATGCGGGACGGCGACGCCTTTCGGCATGCCCGTCGAGCCGGACGTATAGATGACGTAGGCGGCGCCGTCGGTTGCGACGGCGGCGTCGAGCGTCGCCGCGTCGGCGGGCGGATCGACGTCGACGATATCGATGTCGACGAGCGGCAGGCTCAGGTGCGCCACCTTGTCGACGAGCTCGCCGCGGCTGATGATCGCGCGCAGCGCGGCGTCGTCCGCGATGTACTGGTTCCACTGCGGCTTGTGCTCCGGATCGAGCGGCACGAACGCGGCGCCGACGCGAGCGATCGCGAGCATCGCGGCGACGGCGTACGGATGGCGGCCCATGCAGATGCCGACACGGTCGCCGCTGCGCACGCCGACGCGGCGCAGCGAGGCGGCGGTCGCGGCCGACAGCGCATCGAGTTCCCGATACGTCAGGACGAGATCGCCCGATTCGATCGCGACGCGCTCGCTGCTGTCCGCGACACGCGCGGCGAACAGCGCATGGAGGTCGGCGCGGTCGCCGTCGGCGGTCGCGGGCGTTGCATGGCCGTTCGCGACTGTCCCGGCGCGGACGTCGACGTCGGCCGACGCGCGGGCCGCGAGCGCGAGAAAGCGCTCGCGCATGCGTTCGAGCGACGAGTCGTCGAACGAACCGGGCCGCGACATCAGATGGCAGAACACGGCGTCGCCCTGCCGTGCGACGGCGCACTCGAGATCGAGCTTCGCGACGTAGGTTTCAAGCGGATGGAGCGTCGCGCGCACGCCTTCGAAGTCGAGCGAGCCGACTTCGTCCAGATCGTAGGAGAACAGCACCTGGAAAATCGGATTGCGCTTCGCCGGACGCGGCGGATTGAGCGCCTGGACCAGACGCTCGAACGGAACCTCGCGGTGCTCGAACACGTCGAGGCAGGTGTGCTTCACGTGGTCGAGCAGATCACGGAACGTTCCGGCGTCGTCGAAGCGCACGCGCAGCGGCAGCGTGTTCGTGAAGAAGCCGATCACCGAGTCGAACGCGTCGGTCGGACGCAGCGAAGTCGGGATGCCGATGGCGAGGTCGTCGTCGCCCGTTTCGTCGCGCAGCGCCTGCGCGAACAGGCTCAGATAGAACATCAGCGGCGTGCAACTGAGCTGCCGCGACGTCCGCTCGATTCGCGCCGCGAGCGGCGCGGGAATCTCGAAGCTCGACGGGCCTGGCTGCGTTTGCGCCACCGCGCCGGCCGGAATTCGGAGCGCCGGCGGCAGATCGCGCAGGCGCTCGCGCCAGTGCGACAGTTGCCGGTCGAGCGCGGGATGATTGGCCTGCGCGCGCTGCCGCGCGACGAAGTCCGCATACGTCGCGCCGGGCGGCGCCGGTACGAAGGCTTCGCCGCGTGCGCGGGCGTTGTAGGCGGCCTGCAGGTCGCGCCAGAAGATGCCGAGCGACGGTCCGTCGAACACGATGTGATGGACGGTCACGCAAAGCAGGTGGCGGCGATCGTCGCGCACGAAGAGGGCGGCGCGCACGAGCGGGCCCGTCGTCAGGTCGAACGGTGCGGTTTCTTCGTCGCGCAGCAGGCGGGACAACGTTTCGTCGTCGGCGACGTTCACGATGCGAAGCGCCGCCTGCACGCCATCGGCGACGGTTTGCACCGGCTCGAGCGAGACGTCGCCGGATTCGGCGCCCAACGGCAGCAGGTTCGCCGAGAACGTCGTGCGCAGCGCGGGATGGCGGCGCACGATGTCGTCGAGCGCGCACGCGAGCGCGTCGCGATCCGGCGCGCCGTCGAGGCGCCAGACCATCGGTATGTTGTACGTGAAATCCTGCGGCTGCCGCTTCGCCGCGAACCACAGACTGTTCTGCGCGAACGAAAGCCGCCGAGGATCGGAGTCCCGCACGGAGACTGATTCGGACGCCGGCGCATCGGCGCCGCCGGGGGGCGCATCCGGTGCGCGGCCTGCGTCAGCCAGTGCGCGCCGCTCGTCGTCGACGCGCTCCGCGATTTCCGCGACGGTCGGATGCTTGAACAACGCCGCGACGCCGAAACGCACGCCGAACGCGTCGTTGATGCGCGAGATCAGGCGCGCGGCGATCAGCGAATGCCCGCCGCAGAAGAAGAAGTTTTCATCGATGCCCGTCACGGGCGCGGGCAGCGCGGCTCGCCAAAGCTCGAGCACGCGGCGCTCGGTGTCGGTGCGCGGCTCGGCCTGGCTGCCGCCGAGCGGCGACACTTCCAGTGCCTGCAGTCGCTTGCGGTCGATCTTGCCGCTTGCCGTCAGCGGCAATTCCGGCAGCCGCTCGATCGCGGTCGGCAGCATATGGGCCGGCAGGCGTTCGCGGAGAAAACGATAGAGCGCGGCGGTCGGCGCGTCGGTGACGACGTACGCGACGAGCATGGCGTCGTCGACATGCTCGTTCTTCGTCGTGAGCGCGCATTGGCGTACGTCCGGATGCGCCGCCAGCGTGCTTTCGATCTCGCCGAGCTCGACACGGAACCCGCGAATCTTGACTTGATGATCGCGCCGCCCGAGAAATTCGATCGTGCCGTCCTCCAGCATCCGGCACACGTCGCCCGTGCGATAGAAGCGCGTCTCGCCGGGCGTCTGCACGAGACAGCCGCGTGCGTCAAATGCGCCGGATATGAACTTCTCGCGCGTGAGCTCGGGGTTGTTCAGATAGCGCTGCGACACGGTGGGGCCGGCGATCAGCAATTCGCCCGGCACGCCGATCGGCGTGAGCTGCAGCCGCGAATCGGCGACGTAGAGCTCGCAGCTCGCCAGCGGCCGGCCGATCGGCACGACGCTGCCGGGCGCCAGATCGTGCTCGGCCGGATCGAACACGGAGCTGTCGATCGTCGCTTCGGTCACGCCGTACGAGCCCAGCACGCGCGCATGCGGCGCGCATAGCGCCTGCGCCGCCTGCAACTCGTGTCCGAACCACACGTCCGCGCCGCAGACGAGCGCAGCGAAACCGTCGAGACGCACGTCGCGATCGTGACAGTAGCGGATCAGCTCGCGCAGCACGACAGGCGGAAAATCGCCGAACGTGACGCGCTCGCGCTCGATCAGCGCATGCACTTTCGATGCGTCGAGCAGCCAGTCGCGCGGGCACATGATGAGCTTGCCGCCCGAGCCGAGCGTTCGGCTCAGGTCGCCGATGCATAGATCGAACGTCGGGCCCGCGAGCTGCAGCGCCACCGGATGGCCGGGCTGGTCGAAGCGGTAGGCTTGACGCCACGCGTGATACGACAGGTTCAGGTTTCCGTGCGAGACTTCGACGCCCTTCGGTTTTCCGGTGGAACCCGACGTATAGATTACATAGGCGGGATCGTCTTCCAGCAAGGCCGGAATCTCGAACGGCGGCGCGGCCGGCGCCTCGCCGGCATCGTCGTCGACGGCGAGCGCGAGAGCGCCGAGGTCGTCGTCGAGCCGCGCGCGATCGTGCTCCGTGGTGACGATCGCGCGTGGCTGCGCGTCGTCGATCTTGTCGCGAAAGCGCGGATCGTTCGGTCCGATCGGAAGATAGACGCCCCCGGCTTTCAGGACCGCGACGAACGCGACCGGGATGTGGTGCGAGTACGAAATGAAGCATGCGACGCGGCTGCCCGGCGTCACGCCGCGCGCGCGCAGCCGCGCCGCGATGCGATCGGATAGCCGGTCGAGCTCGGCGTACGTGAGCCGCGTATCGCGATAGACGACGGCCTCGGCGTCCGGCGTGCGCCGCGCGGCCTCGCGAATGCGCCGAGGAATCGGCGAGAAGCCGTCGGACACGAGCGGTTCGCCGGGCTTGGCGAGCCGCAGGACGTCGGCGAGCTCGTCGGCGCTCAGCAGCGAGCCGTTCGTCACCGGCTCGTTCGGCGCATCGAGCACGGAGCGCAGCAATTGGTCGAGGTGGCCGGCGAGTCGCGCGATCGTCGACGCGTTGTACAGGTCCGTGTCGTATTCGAGGAAGCCGATCCACTCATCGTCGATTTCCTCGAGCGAAAGCGTCAGATCGTATTTCGTCGTGCCGTTGTGGATCAGCGCGCCGTCGACGTCGGTCCCCGCAAGCGACAGCGCATGCGACGAGCCTTTCAGATAGTCGAACATGACCTGAAAGACCGGCGCGTGGCTCAGCGAACGCGGCGGCTGCACGACGTCGACGATCTCGTCGAACGACAAGCCGATGTGCTCGAACGCATCGAGCGTCGTGGTTTGCGTTTGCGCCAGCAGCTCGAGGAAGCTCGGCGCGCCGCTGAAGTCGAAGCGCAGCGGCACCAGGTTGATGAAGAAGCCGATCTGCCGCTGCTGTTCCTCGGTCGCTCGATTCGCAAACGGACTGCCGATGACGATGTCGGTTTCGCTCGAATACCGGTGGAGCAGCGCGGCGAATGCCGCGATGCCGACCGTGTACGGCGTGACGCCGGCCGTGCGGCAGAGGCGGGCGATGCCTGCGGCGATCGCGGGATCGAACGCATGCCTCGAGACGGCGCCCGCGCCGCGTTGCTGCGGCGGGCGCGGCCGGTCGGTCGGCAGCTTGTGCAGGTTCGGAATGCCTTCCAGCTGACGCTGCCAGTATTTGCGTCCGTCGTCCCTGGATTCCGCGTCGACGGGGGATTCGGCTGCGTCGGCGGCGGTCGGATATCGCACCGCGGCGAGCGCCGGCTCGCGGCCGTCGCGCAATGCGCGATACGCATCGCCGAGTTCACGGTAGAAGAGATCCAGCGACCACGCATCGCTCGCCATGTGATGGATGTTGACGATCAGGACGTGGCGATCGTCGCCGGTGCGCAGCAGCGTCGCGCGCAGCGGCGCTTCGCGCTCGAGGTCGAAGATGTGCGCGGCCAGCTCGCGCTCGTGCCGCCGGACGGCGGCCGATTGCGCATCGGGAGCGAGTTCGCTCAGATCGGCCGATTGAAGCAGGGCGCTCGCGGGACGCGCTTCGATGACGAGTTCGCCGTCCACTGTGCGGAAACGGGAAGCGAGAATCGGATGCCGGTTTGCGATGAAGACGAACGCGCTGCCGAGCGCGTCTTCGTCCAGAGGGCCTCGGATTCGAAACGATGCCGCGATGTTGTATGTCGCCGAGCGAACGTCGCCGTTCGTCACGAACCACAGACGCCGCTGCGCCGCCGTGGGGGCGAGCGTGAAGGCGCCGTGTTCGGAAATTGCGGCGGTGCGCTCGACGTTTTCGAGGGATTGCAATCGGGTTGAGCGATTAGTCACGAACGGGCTCCAGATTGGGCATCGGATGGGCGGTGTCCGACGACGCGCGGACGACGGCGCTGAGCGGCGTGAAGTCGATGAGAATGACGGTGCGGATTCCGCATGGCGCGCCGGGCGCGCACGAGATCGACGTCACGTGATGGCTGACGGCTTCGTCGTCGATGATGTAGCTCTCGAGCGGCGCGTGTAGCGAAAACGCATGGACCTGATCGTCCGGCACGTCGTCCACCTGGCGGCCCGCGTATTGCGGCGGTGCGATGTAGTTGACGCCGCCGATCGCAGCCGTGCGGTCGATCAGGTGTACGGCGGTGAATGGCTGGCCGTCCTGATGCAGGCAGTCCGGCGTGATTCTCGACGTGATGCCCGGCAGGGCCCGCATCCGGAGCACGTGCAGGCCGCACAGGAGCGGTTCGTCGATCTCGCTCAACGGCGTGAGCGCGAGGTCGAATCGGATGAGCCGGCGGATCAGCGGCAGCGCGAGAATGCTGTCGCTCGTTCGAAGGAAGCGGCGGTGTACGCCGCCGTACTCGGGCTGGAAGCCGGCTTCCTGGCGATATTCGAGCTCGATCGCACCGTCGGCTCCGACGAAGCCCGGCTTCCAGTCGAGGCGACCGGTGCCCGGCATGAGAATGCCCTCGGCGTAACTGCGGTGCCGTCCCGCTCCGCCGTAGCGATCGACGGGCAGTTGATCGGCGTATCGACTGAGCCGCGCCACGCAGCGCGATTCCGCTTCGATATAGTCGAGATCGGCGGCGTCGAATCTCGCCCAGCCTCGCTTTTGCAACTTCCCTCGAATGCTGCCATGTGTAGAATCAGCTGTTTCCGGTGGATTTCGTTCGTCGATTAGCATTGCTAAGTACCCATCGAAGTCCCAATCAAATGAGCGGACATTGCAAATCCGCCTGCCGCAGGATGCTTTCCCGCATCACATCTGACACCTTGGAATTTATTGTTATTTTCGAAGGAATGTTGGAGGCATTTTTGCTGGAATTTATTGTTATATGGGTTATTCGCTTGAATGGCGTGATCCGGATAAATTCAATCGGACAGGTCAGCACCCTGCGAGTCGGTTGAATTTAACCATAGGATTCTTGGGACTGTCTAACGAATTTTTAAGGGAGATGTAATAAAAGTGTGATTTTGTTGTGTCAAAGAAAAAAGTAGAGCCAATATTAATTAGAGAATAAAGTAATTAACGCTTCGTCGTGTGCCTTGATGAACAAGGCTGAGCGGGGTGCGGTGGCGAAGATTTAAGCGGCTTCATCTAGGATGCCTGAGTCAGACTTTTTATGATAATCCGTCATGAAAACGGCTTCGCCGCATGGCTTTCTGATTGATGCGCTATGCAGGCATTAATTGACTTCTTCGGCTGCGCGTCAAATCCGGGGCCGATTCCTCCGTTCTCCGCATTTCAAGGCCACGTTGCCGCAGCTCCGATCGGTGTGGAGGGCTTGTGTAAAAGCGATTTCGGCGTCGTCATCGGACGGCGAGCCGCAAGAACACGATCGTCGCGTGAATGGCGACGTCTTGGCTGCCGGTCGGTCTTCTCGGCATCCGTCAGGCACGTCGATTGCGTTTCGCATTCGGCCGGCGCGCTGCAGCGCGTACGTCGTCGCAAGCGCTCGCGACGTGTGCGGCGCGAAGGCGCTCGACGTATCGTATCGGCCGTATTTGCATGAACGCGTTGCGGCCGAGCGTCGAGCCGATTGGCTTCACCGGGATCGACGACGTTGGCGTGTCCGATCCGGCCGCACGACCGATCGGTCGACGCTCTGATCGAGCGGGCCGCGCTTCGCCGAGCGCGCGATCGTTCCGGCGCCCGGCGCATCACGCGAGGCGAATCGGGCGGGCGCGTCGGCAATGGACATTGTCGCGTATGCGTTCGTTCATGCGCGATCCGGCGCACATCATAAACATCGCAGAATTAATTGGTTTTCGATTCGTCGTCCTGTCCGTATCGTTCAGCGATTCCAACAACAAGTCGACCACGAGGAACACCACCACATGAAGCAAGCGAAGCATCTTGCGGCACTCGCCGTGCCGGCCGGCCTCCTGCTGTCCGCCGGCGCTCACGCGCAAAGCAGCGTCACGCTGTACGGGATCGTCGATGCGGGCATCGCATACGTGCACAACGTTCAGGGAACCGACGGCCGCAATCAGTCGTCCCTCGTGAAATTCAGCAGCGGCAATCTGTCGGGCAGCCGCTGGGGCCTGAAGGGCGCCGAGGACCTGGGCGGCGGCCTCACGGCGCTGTTCCAGCTCGAAAACGGCTTCAATCTCGGCACCGGCGTGCAGAACGGCAATCGCGAGTTCGGCCGGAAGGCGGTCGTCGGACTCGCGAGCAACACGTGGGGCACCGTGACGCTCGGCCGCCAATACGATCCGGTCGTCGATCTCGTGCAGGGGCTCACCGAGGACAATTACTTCGGCGGCGTGTTCGCGACGCCGGGCGATCTCGACAACTACGACAACAGCCTGCGCGTCAGCAACTCGGTGAAGTACACGAGCCCGGTGCTGTCGGGCTTCCAGTTCGAAGCGCTGTACGGTTTCGGCGGCGTCGCGGGCGCGACGGGCAGCGGCCGCACGTACAGCTTCGCGGCGAGCTACGCGAACGGGCCGCTGTCGCTCGGCGCGGGCTATCTGTATGCGGACGGCGGCGCGACCGCGGCGAACGGCGTGCGCACGTGGACGAGCAGCTCGGATACGCTGTTCAACACGGTGATCAACCAGGGCTTCGCGAGCGCGAAGTCGATTCAGATCGTGCGCGTGGGCGGCCAGTACGTGCTCGGCTCGGCGACGTTCGGTCTCGCATACTCGAACACGCAATACGGCCGCGATTCGCTGTCGACGTTCAACGAGACCGCGAAGTTCAACAGCGGCTCCGCGTTCTTCAACTACCAATTCTCGCCGGCGCTGCGCGCGGGCCTGGGCTACAACTACACGTCGCTGACGGGGCCGGCTTCCGCGCACTATCACCAGGTGAATCTCGGCGCCGGCTACGCGCTGTCGAAGCGCACCGACCTGTACGCGCTGTTCGGCTACCAGAAGGCGAGCGGCCGCACGCTCGGCGCGAACGGCTCGGTGATCGACGCGCAGGCGTCGGTCGGCTCGTATGGCGCGAACTCGGGCACCGATTCGCAGGAGCTCGCGATCGTCGGGATTCGGCACAAGTTCTGATCCGAGCGGGCGATTCGCGATGCGCGACGGACGGCGCGGCGTGTCGCGCGCGTCCGCCGCCGCCTTGTGCCGTCGACGGAACCGGCCGGGTCGGCGAGGTCGAAGCGGTCAAAGAAGTCGATGAGCGCGACGGAAACGAACGGATGACGAGGTCGACGCAACCGCCTTGCCGACGGCGATTCCCGCGGCCGCCGAGAACGGCATGCGCCGTGACGATGCCGGTTGTGGTCGACGCCGCTGCGGTTGCGGCTGCCCGGGCTGTCGCGATCGCGGCCCGGGCGTCGCCGATCTCCGCGCAAGCGACATGCCGGCCGCCGCGCCGCGCGAGGCGCATCATGCTTTCCCCGCGCGCATGAAGGTCTCCCGCAGCGCTCGCGATAGTTTCTATACTTCATACGATTGCGCCGTAAAAGAACGGAGCGCGCGGCCGACGCGCTCGAACGTCAACCCGATGCGGACCGCGACGAAGATGCCGAACCAGCGCGGCGCCGCCCCCAACCGGACTCTCATCGATGAAAACTGCGATTCGAAAGCTGACGGCGTCGCTGCTCGTCGCCGCCGCGACCGTTTGCCTCGCCGCCGACGCGCCGCACGCGCCCGAGCATCTGCCGCCCGGCATCGCGTGGCGGCAAGGCGACGTCGACGCCGCATTCGCCGAGGCGAAGCGCACGAACAAGCCGCTGTTCCTATACTGGGGCGCCGTCTGGTGTCCGTCGTGCAATCAGGTGAAGTCGACGATCTTCAGCCAGCAGGCGTTCCAGTCGCGCTCGTCGTTCTTCGTGCCGGTCTATCTCGACGGCGACACCGGGAACGCGCAGAAGACCGGCGACCGCTTCAAGGTGCGCGGCTATCCGACGATGATCCTGTTCCGGCCGGACGGCACCGAAATCACGCGGCTGCCGGGCGAGATCGATCTCGACCGTTACATGCAGGCGCTGTCGATCGGCCTGAACGCCGCGCACCCGTTCAAGCAGACGCTCGCGGCCGTGCTGAAGGACGGCGCGCGCGTCACGCGCGACGACTGGCGCGTGCTCGCCGACTACTCGTGGGACACCGACGGCGATCTGCCGGTGCCGAACGAGCGCGTCGCGACGACGCTGCAGATGCTCGCGAGCCACGCGCGCGCGGACCATGCGAACGCCGAAGCGCTGCGGCTCGAATTGAAGGCGGTCGTGTCGGCGGCGGTCGGCGATCCGCCGCAGCAAGGCGATATCGACAAGACAGCGGGCGCCGCCGCCGTGCGCGACGCGCTGCGCGATCCGAAGCGCGCGCGCGCCGATTACGACGTGCTCGTCGCGGCGCCGGCCGACGTCGTCAAGTATCTGGCGGGTGGCGACGCGGCCGCGCGTGCGCCGCTCGCGAAGCAGTTCGACGCGGCGCTCGCGCGGCTGTCGACCGATACGTCGCTCGCCGCGATCGACCGGACGATGGCGCTGCACGGCCGCGTGCTCGTCGCGCGGCTCGACGCGAAGCCGGGCGCGCCGCTGCCGGCGCCGCTCGCGGAGGCGGTGCGTCGGCGGAGCGCGTCGGCGGTCGCTGAATCGACGAATGTCTATGCGCGGCAGGCGGTCGTCAGCGAAGCGGCCGCCACGCTGACCGATGCGGGCGAGTTCGACGCGGCCGACGCGCTGCTGAAGGCGGAGCTCGCGCGCTCGCCGACGCCGTACTACTTCATGTCGGGGCTCGCGGCGAACGCGAAGGCGCGCGGCGATCGCGCGGCCGCGCTCGACTGGTACCGGAAGGCGTACGAGGCGGCGAGCGGTCCGGCGACGCGGCTGCGCTGGGGCGCGGCGTACTTCGCGAATGCGGTCGACCTCGCGCCGGACGACGCCGCGCGAATCCGGCGGATCGCAAACGACGTGCTGACGCAGGCGGGCCAGACGCGCAATGCGTTCTACGGCGCGAACCGGCGCGCGCTGACGCGGGTCGTCACGCAGCTCGTGCATTGGCGGCAGGGCGGCGCGCACGATGCGACGGTGCAGGCGGTCGTCAAGCAGTTCGAAGGCGTGTGCGGGAAGCTGCCGGCGGGCGATCCGCAGGTCGGCGCTTGCGAGAGCGTGATCAAGCCGGCGAAGGCGTGACGGCGCCGGGCGACGGTTGCGCGCATTCGCGCGCGGGCAGCGCCGTGACGCCCGCCCGCGGCCCCGCTCGTCGCGCGGGCGCGCGTCGTCGCCTGACCGGCGCGCTTTTGTCGCGCGGCAAGCGAAGCGGCAACTGCGGTGGCGGCGCGCAGCAGCAGCCGACGTCGAAGCGAAACGTGTCCGGCCAATCCGAAGCCGCTCGCGTGACAAACCTTCGGAGTCGAAAACGAAACAAACGTCCGGTTTTTGAAAGAGGGCCGCGACGAACTGCCTAAGATTGGCGACGTACGACAAACCCAGAGCCAATCGATGGAAATGACGAACACGTTGCTGAGCGCATTCGGCGCGCAGATCGGACTGTCCGATCTGAAATTCGATGCGACCGGCGTGTGCCAGGTGAGGATAGACGGCCTGAAGCTGGCGCTCTACGACAACCGCGCACTGGGCTGCCTGACGCTGCTCGGCGAATTGCCGATGCCGGCGGCCGACACGCTGCGGCACGACGCCTGGGTCCGCTTCGTGCTCGCCGGCCAATTCGACGCGCTGCACGAGCAGGCGCCGATCGTCGGCCTGAATCCGCAAACGGATGCACTGGTGGCGATGCGGCATCTGCCGCCCGAGAACCTGTCGCTCGTGCGCCTGACGGACGTGTTCGCCGGGTTCGTCGAATGGCTCGCGGCCTGGAGCCGCGAATCTTCCGCAATCGAGCAGTCGGCATTCGCCGCGCTCTGATGCCGACGCAGCGGCGCGGATGACGGCCGCCGCCGCTGCCGCGTCGCGCCTGTCGCCCGGAACGACAGGCGCGAGCCGCGGTGTCGCGGGCGGGGGCCGCAGGCGCGACGCGTCGGCGTTTTCAGCGGCACGGCGGCAGCTTCGCCGTGCCGCTCCGGCCCCGCCTTTCTCCAGGCGCCTTCCCGCGTTTGGTACGATTCACGCTTTCCCACCCGTTCGCATCACCGCGTGAATCGCCGAATCGTGTCGTCCTTCCTCGACCGTTGCGCGGCCTGGCTCGCCGCCACGAAGCCGCACGCCGCCGCCGTCCTCCATCGCCTGCGCCATCCGACGCGACGCGGCGTCGCGCTCGCCATCGCCGCCGTGCCGGCGCTGTTCCTGCTCTACGTGCTCGCGCTGATCCCGTTCACGCCGAGCATCGGCGACATCCGCAAGGCGCGCGTCGACGCCCCCGCGCAGATCCTGTCCGCCGACGGCAAGCTGCTCGCCGAGTTCAAGCCGTCGAACCGCGAATGGGTGCCGCTCGCCGGCATCTCGCCGAAGATGGTCGACGCGCTGATTTCGACCGAGGACCATCGCTTCTACGAGCACCACGGCCTCGACTGGCGCCGCACCGCGGGCGCCGCGCTGCACACGTTCTCGGGCGATCGCCAGGGCGGCTCGACGATCACGCAGCAGCTCGCGCGCAATCTGTATCCGGACGAGATCGGCCGCGCGCCGACGCTCACGCGCAAGCTGAAGGAAGCGATCACCGCGCTGAAGATCGAGGCGGTCTACAGCAAGGCGGAGATTCTCGAGACGTATCTGAACACGGTGCCGTTCCTGTACAACGCATATGGCGTCGAGATGGCGGCGCGCACGTACTTCGACAAATCGGCCGATCAGCTCGACGCGCTCGACGCCGCGACGCTCGTCGGCATGCTCAAGGGCAACAGCTATTACAACCCGGTGCTGAACCCCGAGCGCGCGCTCGCGCGGCGCAACACCGTGCTCGCGCAGATGGTGAAGTACGGGAAGCTGTCGCCGGCCGTGTATGCGTCGCTGCAGAAGAAGCCGCTGCGCATCGACTTCGAGCGGCAGAAGGAGCCGCCCGGCCCCGCGCCGCATTTCGCGCAGCAGCTGCGCAAGTGGCTGATCGCGTGGGCCGACCGCAACGACTACAACGTCTACTCGGACGGCCTCATCGTGCGCACGACGATCGATTCGCGGCTGCAGACGTATGCGACGCAGGCGCTCGCGCGTCAGACGAATCAGCTGCAAGGGATCGCGAACGGGAGGTGGAACGCCGGCAGCGGCTGCGCACCGGGCACTCCGCTGTTCCGCGCTTTCGTGCGCGAGACGCCGGAGTTTCGCGCGGCGCTCGACGGCGGCGCGACCGAAGACGCGGCGCTCAAGCATCTGCTCGCCGATCGCGGGTTCACGCGGGCGCTGTGCAAGGCGAAGGCCGACGTGCAGGCGGGCTTTCTCGCGATCGATCCGCGCAACGGACAGATCAAGGCGTGGGTCGGCAGCCGCGACTTCACGACCGAGCCGTTCGACCACGTGCAACAGGCGCGCCGGCAGCCGGGCTCGACGTTCAAGCCGTTCGTCTACGGCGCGGCGTTCGCGGCCGGCGCGACGCCCGACGACACGTTCGTCGATCAGCCCGTCGAGATTCCGCTGAAAGGCGGCGAGATCTGGCGGCCCGACGACGACGCGCCGCCGACCGGCAAGCCGATGACGCTGCGCGACGCGATCGCGTATTCGCGCAACCGGATCACCGCGCAGCTGATGATGAAGGTCGGCCCGCAGAAGGTCGCGCGGCTCGCGCGCGCGATGGGCTTGCGCGACAGCGAGCTCGATGCGGTGCCGTCGCTCGCGCTCGGCACGAGCCCCGTGACGCTGAAGGAGATGGTGTCCGCGTACGCGACGATCGCGAACGTCGGCGAATACGTCGAGCCGCGGATGGTCACGCGCATCGAGGACCGCAACGGCGAAGTGCTCGCCGAGTTCGCGAGCGCGTCGCCCGAGCGCGCGCTCGATGCGGCGTCCGCGCGCACGCTGATCGACGTGATGCGCGGCGTCGTCGAGCGCGGCACCGGCGCGGCGATCCGCTCGCGCTATGGAATTCGCGCGGACGTCGCCGGCAAGACCGGCACGACGCAGGGCGACACCGACGGCTGGTTCATCCTGATGCAGCCGCAGCTCGTCGCGGGCGCGTGGGTCGGCTTCGACGACGGCCGCGTGACGCTCGGCAGCGACTGGGGGCAGGGCGCGCGGAGCGCGCTGCCGATCGTCGGCGATTTCTATCAGCGGGCAATCCGCGCGCGGATCGTCGACGCGCGCGAGCGCTTCGCGACCGAGGCGCCGCCGAGCGCGTTCGACACGTTCCGCGACAAGCTCGGCGACTGGTATCGCTATCTGTTCGAGAAGCCCGAGCCGCAGAAGGCCGCGCCGCCGAAGGCGCAGCGCGCGCCGGTCGAGGAGGTGATGCCGGCTTCCGAGGTCGAGGCGGCGTCGGAGGCGGCCGCGTCGGCGCTCGCCGCGTCCGAAGCGGCGGCATCGGCATCAGCATCGGCTGCGAGCGGCGTGCCGTTCGCCGCGCCGGGCGGCGCTTCCGCGCTCACGCCGGAGATGCCGCCGTTGCTGCCGTCGACGCCGCCCGCCGCGCAGCCGGACAACGGCTTGCCGAACGACAACGCGCCGATGTCGCCGACGCCGACGCCCGATGCGCCGGCCGCGAGCGGAGCGGGCGGCAGCAATTAGCGGCGGGGTGCGGCGACGTGTCGTGAAGCCGTGTCATGAAGCCGCGCGGCTATTTCGGCAACTGCTTCGGATCGTAGCGATTGCGCGCGTTCCACAGCATCCATCCGTCGGTTTCGACGGCGTCGGCGGCGTCGACCTGCGCGCGGATCTCCGCCGCCTCGAAATCGCGGCGGTCGAACGCGTAGTCGCGGAACGCCTGCAGCCACGGCCGGAACCGCACGCCGGGCAGCCCGGTCCGCGAGCGCGCCTCGGCAAGCGAGCGGCGCACGATCTGCCCCGGATCGGCGGTCGGCTGCGTGCAGCCCGGCAATCCCCACGTGAAGCCGGACGGATAGAGCATCGGCGAGATGTAGTCGAGCGGCCCGCCGAGCATTTCGATCTGCTGACCGATCGCGGTGTCGTCCTCGTTCCAGCAGACGTAGCCGAAGATGTCGGCGGCGACGAACACGTTGTACGGCGCGAGCCGGTCGTGCGCCGCCTGCAGGAAGCCCGTGATCGCCGCGGTGCGGTTCGCGCGCGTGTTCGGCACGCTGAAGCGCAGCCCGCGCGCGTCCGGGAAGCGCACGTAGTCGAACTGGATTTCGTCGAAGCCGAGCTTCGCCGCTTCCTCGGCGACGTCGAGGTTGTGCGCCCACGCTTCGCGCGACGACGGATCGATCCAGCGCAGCTTTTCGCGGTCGTGCCAGATATCGCCGCCCGCATCGCGCACCGTCCATTCCGGATGCGCGGCCGCGAGCGGATCGTCCTTGAACACGACGATTCGCGCGATCAGGTAGAGCCCCCGCCGGTGCAGATCGGCGACGAGCGCCGCGAAGTCACGCACGACGGGCGCGTTCGGCGTCTGCGCCGCCGCGCCCGATGTGCGCCGCGCCGCGCTCGGATACGGCGTGATGCCGCGATCGCCCTTCATGTCGATGACGAGCGCGTTGATCGCGGTGGCGCCCTTGAGATTCACGGCGGCCTCGCGCAGCGTCTTGCTCGTGATCCCGAATACGGACAGATAGACGGCCTTCGGCCGGAACGGCGCGAGCGCGACGGTGACGGGCTTGCCGGCCGCGACGGCGGTGCGCGTCGCCAGATAGCCGGGCGCGCGGACGGCGATCTCGGTCGCCGCGACGTCGGTCGAGAACACGCCTTGTTCGTCTGCGTGCATCGGGCGGCCGCCGATCGTCACGATCGCGGCCGCGATCGGCTTGCCGGTCTGCGCGTCGACGACGGTGCCGTGAACGGCCGAGGCCGGGGTGCGGGCCACCGGGGTGTTGGCCGCCGGAGTGCCGGCCACCGCGCTGGCGGCAAGCGCATCGCCGGGCGGCGCGACAGCGGCTACAGCAAGCACGCACGCGCAGGCGCTCGTTCGGAACCACGTTCGGAACCATTGTGCGAGCTTGCTCATGTCCGGTTCTCCACACGCGTATCGGCAATCGTATCGCTGGGCGGCGCGGCGACGGCCACGGCGAGCGCGCACGCACAGGCGCTCGCACGCGACCATTGGGCGATCTTGTTCATGGCCGGCTCTCCGCGTGCGCATCGGCATGCGCATCGCCGCGCTCGCCGAGCATCCGTGCGAGCACGGCCGGCGTGCAGTCGTCGACGATCAAAAAGCGCGGCAGCGCGAGCGGCGCGTCGCCGCGCCGGACCTTGCGCGCGTCGAGCGTGAAGCCGGCGACGTAGCCCGACTGCGCGGCGAGCGACGTCAGCTCGCCGTCGTAGAGACCGAACGGCCAAGCGAGCAGATCGACCGGACCGCCGACTTCGCGTTCGATCAGCGCGCGCGAATGCGCGAACTGCGTCGCGGCGAAGCGGCGGAACGCGTCCGGCGCGAGGCGCCGGCGCTCGGTGCGAAAGTTCGGATGCCACCACGTGTGCGATTCGATGTCGAAGCGGCCGGTGTCGCGCAACGCACGCAGCTCGTCCCACGTCATTGCGTACGACGCGTTCGAGATCGCGGACGGATAGATGAACAGCGTGACGGGCAGCCTCTCGCGCAGCACGATCGGACGCAACAGTTCGTACACCGAGCGATGGCCGTCGTCGACGGTGATCGCGACCGCCTTGTCCGGCAGCTGCGCGGACGGCGATGCCGCCCATCCGACGACGTCGCGCAGCGGCACGATTTCGTAGCCGTGCGCGCGCAGGAATGCGAGCTGCGCTTCGAACGTGCTGATGCGGACCGTCATCGAATCGGGCGGCGTCGATGTCGAGAAGCGGTGATAGACGAGGATCGCGGGGCGTGAAGCGTCGGCGGCGGTGGGCGTGGCGTCGTCGGTTGCGGCGAGCGCGGACGGCGCGGCGCACGCCGACGCGAGACACCAGGCCGCCGCTGCGAGCCGGAGTCGGGTGAACCAGGAGCCTGAGTGTCGCAAGGGCATTCCTTTCGTTATTCGAAACTTGTTCGGGCGGACCGATGCCGATGCGGTCGGCGGTTGCTCGTCGGCGTGTGCGTCGTGCCGAATGCCTGTCGTGTTCGCCACGACCGCGGTGTTTGCCGCGGCGACCGTGCTCACCACGTTCTCCGCGTTCGCCACGTCCACCGTGTCGACTGCGCTCGCCATGTTCTCGGCACTCGCCGCATTCACGGCATCGATCGCGCTCGCCGCGTTCATTGCGGTTACCGTATCCACGGCGCTCGTCGCGTCTGCGACATCGGCGACGCTCATCGGGTTCGCGCATCATGCGCGAAGTCGCAAACGGCAAACGGCAAACGGCAAACGACTCACCACGCGCCGCGGCCGGCCATTGGCGCGTCGATGACGATTCGCGCCCGCATGCGCCCATGCGCGATCGGCAGTTCCGGCATCACGCGGGGCTGCTCCCGAAAAACCTCACCTTTGCGATGCCGAACACCGCCGCGATGGCCGGCTCGTCGGCCGCATTGCGGTGTCGCCGTGCGGTGCGCGTCGAATCGGTCCTGATACGGCAACCATGCTGCTACGGTTTGAGCGGCGGCGGTTGATCGTAGTCAAGAACGCCGGCCTTGGCGGGACGAAGCCGTCCGGTGCGAACGGCGCTGCCGGCGGCGAAGAGGGAGGCGCGTGAAAGGCGCTGACGATGCGCGGCGCCGTCGCCGTTGCGGATCGACGCGCGGCGGACACGACGATCGGCGCACGCGTGCGGGCCGAGCGCGACGCCCGCCCGGCGCGGCACGCATGCGCCGCCGATCACGCGGCGCTCTGGTAATAGACGTTCTGCGGGTGCCGCGCCTCGGCAAAGAAGAACCAGCGCTCCGCGACGAGCCCCGCGTACTGGATCGCGAATGCGCCGCACGCGAGCCCGAACGACGCGACGGCCGGCGCGGCAGCGCCGCCGATCGCCAGCAGCGCAACCGGCACCGCGAACGCGCAGATCAGAAACATCCACTTCACGCGCCGCAACGTCAGCGGCGTCTTCCCGTGGAAGAACTCGCGCAGGTTGAACGCGCCGGCCGTGAAGCCGCGCGATCGCTGCACGACCTGCCGCGCGTGGATGCCGGTCGCGCTTTGCACCGTCGATCGCGGCCGCAGCCGCGCGTTGCGCACCAATGCCGCGGTGCGCGTCGCGCAACCCGCGAGCGTCAGCGCGCACGCGCACACGGCGAGCGCCGGCGCGAGCGGCGGCGCGAACCACGCGGCACCGGCGGTCGCGAGCGTGAAGCCGGACGCGCAGCCGAGCAGCACGAAGTTGGTCATTGTCAGCGGCGTCGCCCATTCCTGCAGGAAGCGCAGACAGATGTAGATCATGCCGGTGCAGACGAACAGCACGCCGCTCGCGAGCGTCGCGAGCATGCCGAGCGCGAGCGAATACGGCAATGCGAGCGCATGCGCGCCGCCGTAAGCCGTCGCGCACGCGAGATACACCGGCAGCGCGATGCATTCGCGCGCCAGCCACGACGTGCGCCACATCGCGACCGCGCGCCATGCGCGCTCCGGATGCCCGAGATGGAAGAACGATGCGAACAGGCCGAGCGAGCCGAGCAGCACGGCGAGCGCCGCGCCCGCGACGAAGAACGCCTGCGGCGGCGACGCGGTCAGCCCGAGCCGCGCCGCGAGCTCGACGCCGAACAGCGCGATCACGAACCCCTGGCTCGCGCCGCTCAGCGTCGTCAGGAATATGACCGAAAAAGCGGGTTTCATTCGTATTGCTCCAGATTCGGTGTCGATAGCGCCGGCGCGCGGCGTGTTCAGACGCGCTTCGCGAGCGCGGCGAGATGCACTTGCTCGTGCGCGAGTTCGCTGCCGGCCGAAGCGAGCGCCGGTTCCTCGCCGGCCGATCGGCACGAGCACGCGTCGCCGCCGCCGCCGCCGCATGCGGTCGTCGTGCGTCGGGGCAGATAGTGATTCGCGGGACGCGTTCCCCATTCCGGCATCAGCTGATAGCCGCCGCGCTCGCGAATCGCTTGCGACACGACCGATTCCGGATCGTGAATGTCGCCGAAGAGGCGCGCCGAAGTCGGGCACGCGAGCACGCACGCGGGCTTGCGATCGCGCTCGGGCAGCGCGTCGTTATGGATACGGTCCGCGCAGAGCGTGCACTTCGTCATCTCCTTGCGCGCCTCGTCGAGCTCGCGCGCGCCGTACGGGCACGCCCACGCGCAGTACTTGCAGCCGATGCACTTGTCGTAGTCGACGAGCACGAGCCCGTCTTCCTTGCGCTTGTAGCTCGCGCCCGTCGGGCATACGGGCACGCACGGCGGGTCCTCGCAATGCAGGCACGACTTCGGGAAATGGATCGTGTCGGCGAGCGGGAATTCGCCCGCCTCGAACGTCTGCACGCGGTTGAAGAACGTGCCGGACGGATCGGCGTCGTACGGGCGCGCATCCGACAGCGCGCCCGCTTCGCCCGACGTATTCCATTCCTTGCAGCTCGTCACGCACGCGTGGCATCCCACGCACACGTTCAGATCGATTACGAGCGCCATATGCGTCATCGCATGCTCCTCCTCGTCAACGGCGTTTCGCCGGATTGCGCAGCCGGGCGGCGAATTCGCCCCGGCCTGCGAAATAGCCCTGCACGATGCGGCGAACCGCGCCCGTCACGCCGGGCAGCGCCGGCATCGGCGCGAACTGCGGCAGCGTATGGTCGGCATCCGCTTCGGCCGGATAGATGCGCACGCGCACGTCGTACCACGCGGCCTGACCGGTGATCGGATCGGAGTTCGAGATGCGCGGCGCACGCGCGGTGTCGCCGGGCAGCTCGTCGGTGATCACGTGATTCAGCAGGAAGCCGTGCTGCGATTCGTTCGCGTCCGGCCCGAGATTCCACGCGCCCGCCGCCTTGCCGATCGCGTTCCAGGTCCACACGGTGCCCGGCTCGACGACCTCGCTGTAGCGCGCGCGGCAGCGCACCTTGCCCCATTGCGACTCGACGTAGATCCAGCCGCCGTCCGCGATCCCAGCGTCGCGCGCGATCCTCGGGTTCACGAACAGATGGTTCTCCCCATGAATCTGCCGCAGCCACGCGTTCTGCGAATCCCACGAGTGGTACATCGCCATCGGCCGCTGCGTGACGGCGGCGAGCGGGTAGCGCCGCAGATCGGTTGCGCCGAGCTCGAGCGGCTCGTACCAGAACGGCAGCGGATCGAAATGGCGCGCAATGCGCGCGCGCAGGCGATCGGGCGGCTGCCGGCCGCTTGTCTTGCCCTGCGCGGCGAGACGGAATTTCTGCATCACGTCCGAATACAGGTGGATCACGATCGGCTCGTCGAACTTCCGGAAGCCTTTCTCGACCGCCCATTTCAGATACGGGCCGTTGCAGCCGCGCATGTATTGCAGCGTCTCCGGCAGCGTGTAGTGAAAGACACAGCCGTGCTTCGCGTATTCGTTCCATTGGCGCGGATTCGGCTTGCCGACGAGCGCGCCGCCGCCGTCCTCGCCGCGCCAGCCCATCAGGAAGCCGACGCCCGAATCGGGCGCAGTCTGATAGTTGACGATGAAGTCCGGATAGTCGCGGAATTTGCGCGTGCCGTCGGCGTTCGTGAACGCGGGCAGCTTCAGCCGGCTCGCGAGCTCGATCAGCACTTCCTGGAACGGCTTGCATTCGCCGGTCGGCGGCACGACCGGTATGCGCACCGAGTCCGCCGGTCCGTCGAATTCGGAGATCGGCCGGTCGAGCATCGACATCGCGTCGTGCCGTTCGAGATACGTCGTGTCGGGCAGGATCAGATCGGCGAACGCGGTCATTTCGGACTGGAACGCGTCGCACACGACGATGAACGGAATCTTGTATTCGCCGTTCTCGTGCTTGTCCGCGAGCATCTTGCGGACCTCGACCGTGTTCATCGACGAATTCCACGCCATGTTGGCCATGAAGATCATCAGCGTGTCGATCGGGTAGGGATCGCCGCGCCACGCGTTCGTGATCACGCTGTGCATCAGCCCGTGCACCGCGAGCGGGTATTCCCACGAAAACGCCTTGTCGATCCGCACCGGGCCGCCTTGCTCGTCGACGAACAGATCCTCGGGCGCGGCGGGCCAGCCGAGCGGGCCCGCCGCGAGCGGCGTGTCCGGGCGCACCGCGTCGGGGCCGTTCGGCGGTTTCGCCGAAGGCGGCACCGCGCGCGGATACGGCGATTTGTGGCGGAATCCGCCCGGCCGGTCGATCGTCCCGAGCAGCGACATCAGCACCGCGAGCGCGCGGATCGACTGGAAGCCGTTCGAGTGAGCGGCGAGTCCGCGCATCGCATGGAACGCGACCGGATTGCCTGTGACGGCGTCGTGCGTCTCGCCCCACGCGTCGGTCCAGCGGATCGGCAGCGTGATCTTGTGATCGCGCGCGACGTCCGCCATTTCGCGCGCGAGCCGCCGGATCGTGTCGGCCGATATGCCCGTGATTCGTTCGGCCCATTCCGGCGTGCATTCGGCGACGCGCTCGCGCAGCAGCGCGAACGACGGCGCGACGGGCGTGCCGTCGTCGAGCGCGTAGCGGCCGTCGAGCGCGGGCGTCGCGCCGCGCGTGTGATGCGGCACGGGCCGGCCGCTGCCGAGATCCCACCACAGATGATCCTGCGGAAACAGCGGATTGCGCTCGGGCGTGGCCGGGTCGCGCACGAAGAGCCCAAACGTGTCGGCGTCGGCGCGCATGTCGAGCAGCTCGGCCGCGTTCGTGTAGCGCGTGACGAAATCGCGGTCGTAGCGCTCCGTCTCGATCAGCTCGCGAATCATCGCCATGAACAGCGCGCCGTCGGTGCCGGGACGAATCGGCACCCATTCGTCGGCGATCGCCGCGTAGCCGGTGCGGATCGGATTGATCGCGACGAACCGGCCGCCCGCGCGCTTGAACTTCGAAATCGCGATTTTCAGCGGATTCGAATGATGGTCCTCGGCGGTGCCGATCATGAAAAACAGCTTCGCGCGATCGAGATCGGGGCCGCCGAATTCCCAGAACGAGCCGCCGATCGTGTAGATCATGCCGGCCGCCATGTTCGCCGAGCAGAAGCCGCCGTGCGCCGCGTAATTGGGCGTGCCGAATTGTTTCGCGAAGAGGCCCGTCAGCGCCTGCATCTGGTCGCGGCCGGTGAAGAGCGCGAATTGCTTCGGATCGGTCGCGCGCAGATGCGCGAGCCGCTTTTCGAGCACGGCGAACGCGACGTCCCACGACACCGGCTCGAACTGCGCGCCGCCGCGCTCGGCGCCCGCCTTGCGCATCAGCGGCTGCGTGAGCCGCGCGGGCGAGTACTGCTTCATGATTCCCGACGCGCCTTTCGCGCAGATCACGCCTTGGTTGAGCGGGTGATCGGGGTTGCCGTCGATATAGCGGACTTCACCGTTTCGCAGATGCACGCGGATTCCGCAGCGGCACGCGCACATGTAGCAGGTTGTCGTCTTGACTTCGAGTTGCTCGTTTCCGGCTCGCACACGATCGTCCATGTTCGCTCTTTGTCGAAGGTTCCGTCGAAGCGAGCGCGACGGATGTCGACTCGCGCTTTGCATGCTATGTGCGGCGCTCCGGTATGACAAATCGCGATTTCAAACTGAAGTCATCGGCGAGGCTGATAGATCGTCGATTCGCGACGGACGCGCGAACGCGCGAACGATGCGGCCGGCCTCCGTCGATCTCGGTACGGCCCGTTTTGCGCAATACATGCTGATGAACAGACTTCGGCCATGTCGTCTCGAAGCCCCGCGCTCGCTCGTGCGTGGCGACGGCGCTTGCGGAGCCGGGGGCGCGATGCCGAGCCTCGCGGCGCGACGGTAGCGCGCAGATAGCGATCCCGTGACCGGCCTGCCGGTCACGGCTGCGGCGAGCGACGACGCATGCGTGCCGAGGATTTTCGCGCGGCGCATCGTCGAATCGAACCGGGAACGAAATCGATAGGGGCGAAACGTCGACACGCGCGCCGATCGGCGCCGGATGCGTTCGGCGCATGGCAAGCGTGACCACCGATTGACGCACGTCAATGCCGGACGGACCCGTGTCGCTACGCTGAAAACCAGCGGTATCGATCCGATCGGCATCAGGTCATTGAGGGGCGTTCGGCATGTGCCGGATGTCGTCCGCGGTGTCGGCCGCGCATCGTGCGCGGCTGCGAATTCCAGGAGAGAGCAATGAGCAATTTGACGCGTTACGACCCGTTTTCGCTGGAACCGATGTCCGATCTGTTCCAGGGCTTGTTCCGTCCGCTGCGCGGCATGATGGACGTCGAGGAAGAGAAGCTCGCATCGGTGAAGATCGACGTGACCGAAAACGACCAGTCCTATATTGTCAAAGCCGAGCTGCCGGGCGTCGACAAGAACGACATCACCGTGCAGATCGAAGGCAACGCTGTGTCGATCAACGCGAAGGTCGAGCGGAACAAGGAACTGAAGGAAGGCGAGCGCGTGATCCGGCGCGAACGCTATTCGGGCGAGTTCAGCCGATCCTTCTCGCTCGCGAGCGAAATCGACCGTGACGCCGCGACCGCGCAGTATCAGGACGGCGTGCTGGCGCTGACGCTGCCGAAGAAGGCGACTGCGGAAAAGAAGAGGCTGGCGATAAGCTGAGCGCGCGTGCGCGCCGCGGTTCACGCGGCGCGTTGCTTTGCGATGCGGGCCGGCGCGCCTTTGGCGGTGCGTCGGCGGTTCCTTGTCTTCCTGATGTGACGCGGCGCGCGTTGCGCACAACGCAGCGCACGCGGCGCAGCGCGTGCGCTGCGAGAAACCTCAGCCGTGACGAGCTACGCCTCGCCCGCGCGCAGCGATCCCGCCCGCATCGGCGCAGCGGGATCGCGCGAAGTTCAGGCGTGCGCGCCGCCCGCGTGCGCAACCGGCATGCCGACCGTCTGCGCGAGGATCGGCAATTCGTCTTCGTTCAGGCTGAGCGCGTCGGCGAGCAGCCGATGGTTGATCCAGCCACGCACCACGCAGCCGAGTCCCGCCGACGCGCAATACAGCGCGACGTTTTGCGCGATCGCGCCCGCCGCCACCGCGGAGAACGTCTCGCGCAGCGGTTTCGGCATCGATTGCAGACGCGACGATCGCACGACGTAGACGAGGTCGAGCGGCGCGGCGCCGACGAAGTCCTGATAGCCGGTCAGATTGCGCGCGTCGATCGAGCGCTTCAGCAGCAGCCGGTGCAGCACCGGATCGTAGCGGTAGACGCCGTCGGGCAGCGCGACGTAGATGTCGATCTCGTTGAATGCGTGCGCGGACGGCGCGGTGCGGCCGCCCGTCACCGGACGGTTGACGCCGCCGGCCGCCCACAGCAGTTCGCCGAGCGTCGTCGGCGCGAGCGTCGCGGACGAGAATTCGCGCGTGCTCGCCCGCAGCGACAGCGCGGCCATCAGCGGCAGGCCCGCGCCGAGATCGGGTTGCGGCAGATCGACGATCGCGGGCGCCGCCTCTTCCGCGGGCGCGGGCAATGCTACGGCGATCGGTTGATAGGTCAGCAGTTCGGGGTCGCTCATGTCCGTCTCCAAGACAGTGGAAAACCGCGCCGCACCCGCTCGCGAGCGCGCTCGCTTCTCAACGATAGCGAGTGTGTCGCACGCCGAACTGATCCCGATCAAGCGTCGCACGCCGCCGCGCGCGTGCCGGCGATGTTGACGTGCGTCAGAATGAAAGGCGGACGCGCGTGCGACGCTGTGTTGCATATTTCTGCGGACGCTGCGCCCCGTCGCGCTCTGCGTTGCCGGAAGGCCGGCGGGCGCGAGCTGCGGCGCGTGCGTTCGCCATGCATATGAACGGAGGCCGATCGTGAACGCTGCCGAAATCTGCACCCGCGACGTCGCCGTGTGTCGCCGCATCGACACCGTGCTCGACGCCGCGCACCTGATGCGCGACCGCCACGTCGGCGACCTGATCGTCGTCGACGACACGGATCGCGCGCAAGAGCCGGTCGGCATGCTGACCGACCGCGACATCGTGCTGTCGCTGATCGCGAAGGAGGTCGATCCCGCCGCGCTGTTCGTCGGCGAGATCATGTCCGCGCCGTTGGCCGTGGTCCACGAGCAGGACAGCTTGTGGACGATCGCGCACCGGATGCGGCTGACGGGCGCGCGCCGGATGCCGGTCGTGAATGCCGAGGGCGCGCTCGTCGGGATGGTGTCCCTGGACGACGTGCTGGCGTGCGCGGCGTCGCTGTTCGACGAGATCGCGTCGGTTTCGCGGCGGCAGATTCACTTCGAGGAGAAGGCGCGGAGCTGACGGGCGCGCGGGTGTGGAAAGCGCGGAAGGCGTGGAAGGCGCGCCGCGTGCCGTGCGCGCCGTCGTTATCGGGCTTTCGCGCATCGAATTCATCACGCCGATTTCGCCAAGGCGGTCTCGAATCGCCGGTTTAGCGGCGTCGTTTTCGATGCGTTGATTGCGTGCGTGATTGCATGCGCGCCGTGTTGCGTCGTATTGCGGCGTGTTGTTGTGCTGCGCTGCGCGAGTGCGCGCGCTGCGTTCGCGCAACCGGTTTCATGTCTGCGGAGTGCACATCGCCGATCATCCCGGCTTGCCTCTCGCGATCGCTGTCGTGCGCTCCCGTCGTGCGCCGCACGCCGGCAGCCTCGCGTCGAGGCGCTAACGCCGCGCCCGCCGCGCCCGCCGCGCGGTCGCCGTTTCCTTGCGCGCCTGCGCGAAGTGCAAGACCGCATCCGTCACCGTCGGAAAGAAGTGATCGGCGCCGATCTTGTCGAAGAGTCCGTAGGTGCGCAGCCGGTCCTTGACCGGCCCCTTCATCTCCGCGAAATACAGCGTGATCCGCTGCGCGGCGAGTTCGTCGCGCAGCGTCGCGAGCATGTCGGCGGCGGTGACGTCGACGTCGGTGATCGGCTCGGCCGCGATCACGACGCAGCGCACCGGCGCGTCGGCGTCGGCGATCGCGTCTTGCACGTGGTCGCGAAAAATCGTCGCGTTCGCATGAAACAGCGGTGCGTCCCAGCGGAACGCGACGAGGCCGGGCATCTGCCGTGCGTCCGGATGTCGCGACACGTCGTGATAGCCGTGCATGCCTTCCACGCGGCCGAGCACCGTATCGTACGGATGCCACGCGCGCCAGACGAACGACAGCAGCGACAGCCCGACCGCGAGCAGAATGCCCGGCACGACGCCGAGCAGCACGACGCCCGCGAAGCACAGGACCGACACCACGCATTCGCCGCGGCGCACATTGAAGAGGCGAACGACCGCCCGCACGTCGACGAGGCCGCTCGCCGAATAGATGACGACCGCCGCGAGCGCCGCGAGCGGCACGCGGGCGAGCAATGTCGGCGCGACGAGCAGCAGCGCGATGCAGCCTGCCGCGACGACGCTCGTCAACTGCGTGCGCGCGCCGGCCGCGAGCGCGACGGGCGTGCGCGACGAACTGCTGCTGACCGCGCAGCCGCGCAGCGTGCCGGCGAGCAGGTTCGCCGCGCCGAGCGCGATCAGTTCCTGATTGCGGTCGGTTTCGCGGCCGTCGTTCTGCGCGAACACGCGCGACAACACGCTGATGTCGGCCACCGACACCATGGCGATCGCAAGCGCGCCGGCGATGAGCCGGCCCGCGTCGGCGAGCGATATGGCCGGGAGGCCGGGCAGCGCCATGCTGCCGGCGAGCGGGCCGACGAGTGCGACATGCGCGTCCGCGACGTGCGCATCCGGCGCCGTGCCGAGCCACGCGGCGGCGATCGACGCGGCGGCGACCGCGATCAGGATGCCGGGCCACGCGGGCGCGACGCGTCGCAGCAGCACGATGCCGGCGAGACAGCCGGCGCCGAGCACGAGCGATGCGGCGTCGATCCGGCCTCGCGCGACGGTCCCGGCGATGCTCGTCACTTCGTCGACGAACGTGCCGCCGCACGGCGCGGCGCCGAACAGGCTCGGCAGCTGGCTCGCGATCAGCGTCAGCGCGAGGCCGTTCAGATAGCCGTACTGAATCGGTTTGGACAACAGATCGGTGACGAAGCCGAGCTTCAGCAGGCCGGCGAGCACGCAGAAGCCGCCCGACATCAGCGCGAGCGCGGCCGACAGCGCGACCGCGCGCGCGGGGTCGCCATGCGCGAGCGGCGCGATCGCGCCGGCGATCAGCGCGGCGAGCGCGGAATCGGGGCCGAGCACGAGGATCCGGCTTGGTCCGAAGATCGCGTAGCCGACGAGCGCGGCGATCGTCGCGTTCAGTCCGGCGACGACGGGCAGGCCGGCCGCCTGCGCGTAGCTCATGCCGACCGGCACGAGGACGGCGGTCAGCGCGACGCCCGCGAACAGGTCGCGCGCGAGCCACGCGCGCTGGTACGTGCGCAGCGTCGCGACGCCCGGCAGCCACCGGCGCCATGCCGCGCCGCCGCCGCGCCGCGCGACGTTTCGGTCGCGCGCGGCGCGATCCCGCTCGATCAAGACACGACGTCCATCAGCGGACGCCGCGGCGCGTGCGGGACGACCGGGCCGCGCCCGATGCGCAGCAGCAGTTGCGGATGGGCATCGACGTGCAGCAGCGGGCGCAGTCTTTCGCGCAATACGTCGATTTCGATCGGCTGATTCAGATAGGACGCGGTCAGCCCCGCGGCCGTCGCGACGAGCAGCACGCGCTCGAGCGCCTGGCCGGTCGCGACCCACGCGTCGCGATCGTCGCTCGCGGTCGAGATGCCGACGACGAGCGGCGAGCCGTCGACGAGCTTGTGATGCATCGCCGCCATCCCGCCGCCGAGATCGAACGTGCGGATCACCGAAGCGACGACGGGCGTCGCGAAGTCGAGCAGCGCGGGCACGCCGGCCGCGAACGCCGGCATTCCGTCGTCGCGGCGGCGCGGATGCACCCAGTTCGCGAGCTCGCGCCGAAAGCGCAGATCGGCGAACTGGCGGCGGTCGGCGTCGGCGATCAGCTCGGCGATCTCCTCGCGCGCCGCGGGCGCGTCGACGCAGGCAATCTCGGCGCCTTCGGCCGCGCCGGCATCGACGAGCGCGCGCTGGATCTCGCACGATACCGCTTCGCTCGCGAACGGCGCGCGGGTCGTCACGCGCTCGACGATCGCGTCGAACAGCGGCACGAGGCTTTCGTCGTGATAACCGTGGGGATCGAGCCGCACGAGCGCGATCACGTCGGGGTCCGAGCTCGACGGGAACATGTCGATCGAATATGCGAGTCCGAAGTGGCTCAGCGCGACGCGCAGATTGAAGAGCGCCGCGCCGCAACTGACGAGCAGCTCGCGGTCGTACGGGTCGACGACGGGCAGCGCGCGCAGCCGGTCCGCGCACAGCATCACGGACGCGTCGCCGAGGATGAAGCGCCACGGCTGCGTGTTGTGGCTCGACGGCGCGAGGATCGCGTAGCGGATCGCGAGGCGAAGCTGGTCCTCGACGCTCGCCGACGGATCGAACGGGGGGATCGCTTCGGGCGGCGTCGTCTTGAGCGGGGATGTTTCCATGTTGCGGGTCTCCTGTCGGGAGGCGCGGCTCGCGTGCGGGCGGGGACGACGCGCCGGAACTCGGGGCGATGCGGGCTCGGACTGCGCGGCATCGATTTCAGTCTATGGAGCGGCCGCCGGGGGGGCTTGACCCAGATCAACGGGGGCCGGGCGATGAGTCGAGCGGGTATTCGGTCGCAGGCTGGTGGACGCATGTCTTTCTGTCCGAATGGATGCCCGTTGCAATGGGAAGATCAGAGCGCTCACTTTTCATCTAGACCTATTTATCTTAATCGAAATGCTAAATATAGAAAGCTCGCCTGTAATGCTTCGTACGTGGACGAGGGATTCAATCGAAACTTGATAGGGGGGCAGGTATTTCGGTTGACGTGGTTTGATATTTCAATTAGCTTACAATGATCGTATTTCATTTGAGACCATGGAAGTACGGGGGACGAGAGCGAAGCTTGGCAGGCTTATCATTTTATTTGATTAATTCTATAGAATTAAAATATGGGAAAGTAATCGAAATAAGTTTTCGGGGTGTCCAATGGAAGAAGAAAAATTCAGGCATTCAATATCGAATCGAGATCGCGTGATGCATGTTTCTAAAAAAAGAAGATCGCTAATACGTACTTCAATTGCATTCCCGGCGGCCATGCTGCTGCCTTCGGTTCGGATCTGGGCGCAGACGAAAGGGCATGGGCCAGCCGACGAGCTCCCTATGATTTCCGTTACCGCGCCTCGTGAAACCAATCTGCCGGTTCCTTCGGTTGGAGGACCAGTGGGCGGATACAGTTGGACGGCCGGATTCGACAATATACGAGGCGGGATATATCAAATTGGTAAATTCAATCTGGTTAACGGCAGGAAAATTCTATCTGCGGCCGAAGCTGGAAGACCGCTCGACGTTCTTTCTGAATTTGCGTATGGAATGGAATTGGCGAGTAATAATCTCGTCAAGGCACAAATTGCAACCTACGGACTTTTCACTCAATGGTTGGCGAACAATGGGTGGCAGAGTATCGTTGGCGCCGATCAGTACGGGCTGTCAAATACGCAGCCGAGTGGCTTGACAACAGCGTTCGGCTTGTTCAGCGATTATTATTTCAGTCATCTCCCTACGCCGCCGATTTCGGAATTCCAATTTTATGCAACACCGTTCTTTACTCTCGCCGCCTATGATTATTGGATTCGCGGAAACGGATCTCCCCGGGCGGTCGATCTCAAATCTTTGCGCCTGGGTATCGGGGCCAATGAGATTGGCCCCATTCGATCCATTATCGTCAATGATGGCATGGGACCTGGTGCCTACCCCATTGATGCCGAGTTCAGTACGAATCTGCTGAGCGATAAGGAGTATATCGTCGGTTCCGCACTTGGTCGAGTGAGTGGTCATGTCGTTGGTCAGCTCGTTTTGACGGCTGATGGAGGTTTTTCATTTTCCGGGGAGTGTACGCTGAATCCGGATAAATTCGATTTCGATGCTTCAAATTCGAGGCCTTATATTCAGGAGATGTTGACTACCTTGGTCAGAAAGATGGGCGAGATAACTGGTCATACGGATTTTATGATTTATTTTAAGGGGTCTCAACCTTTGAATATTTCAGGATCTCGTCGAAACATTAAGGCCATGGATGAGCGTGGGATTGTCCATAGGCCGTCCATGGGAGGGTTGCCCCATCTGGGTATGCGGGACATAATAAATGGAAATGTTTCTGGTCTATAGGGAATAAGTGTTGATATATTTGATCGAGAGTGTTTGTTCCGTAAATTTGATGATGATCTCGATTAAACTTATCGTTGATTGAGTGTAGGTTGATGGTTTGATGGCGAGATATTTAAACTGTGCGATAGTGGATGAATTGCTTTGATGGATGGTAAATTGAATTGAATTTAAATCGATCTTGGAAGGTAAAAGTGGTGATCTCCGTCGTTACTCTTGTTCTGGTGATTGTCGGGCTGGTGATTGCCATGATGTACGTGCGAGTCTATGACGGTGGCGATGGAATTTGCCCCGATATGACGCGACAGGAGATTAAATCCAATATCGTGAAGTATGCATATCGAAATAACAAGAATCCAAAAGTTGACTTCGATGAAGATTTTTTATATCTGAACGATGTCGCGCAGTGGAAGGTTCCATACAAGGTCAACGGCCACCGGTACGTTGCCAAGATGACCTGCAAAGGTTGGGTCGTGGACAACGTCGGCCCGTATGACTGAGCTGTTGGGCGAGCGTTCGCGTCGCACTGGATTGAGTCGGCGGGATGCGCTGTATCGCTGCGGTGCTTCGTCAGATTGCACGATTCGGGACAACGCATCGCCGGTATGAAATAGGCTGCCGCAGCAGTGCAATTGATCAGACCCACGCGGGCGATCCCATAGCAGCGCGCGTCTTTGGTGCGGGGTCTTTTTCGACATCAACTCGTTGTCGCGACAACCATTGAGGTCGCGCCGAGCACGTCGAGCACCGGCCGCCAATACCCGGTCGACCGGAGCGTCGCGAGCGGCACGTCGGTATCGAAGCCGATCGTGCGCATGCGTTCGTCGGCGTCGAGCGGATCGGCCGTCGCGAGCTGCGTCGCGAGCACGGCCGCGCCCGCGTCCGACCGATCGCTTCGTTTGGCGGCGCGCGCATCGACGCGCCGTTCGAGACACGCGCGGCTCGCGCGGAAATCGAGAATGAACACGGGCACGCCCGTCTCACGCGCGAGCGCGACGAAGCTCGCGCGGCGCGCGCGGGCGAGGAACGTCGCGTCGACGAGCGCCGTGTAGCCGGCGCGCAGCACGTCGCGGGCGAGCCCGCGCAGCCGTTCGTACTGCGCGTCGATCCGCTGCGGCGTGTATGCGCTCGCGGGCAGCGGCCGCGCGTCGACCGCCGTGAATGGCCGCGCGCGCTTGCGCTCGCTGTCGCTCGACAGCCGGATCGCGCCCGAGACGTCGGCGAGCGCGCGGCTCGCGACCGACTTGCCCGAGCCCGAATAGCCGTGGCACAGCAGCAGGCACGGACGGCGCGCGCGGGCCGCATGCGCGGCGACGTCGATGTACGTGCGCGCCCGCTCGAAGTGCGCGTTGCGCGCCGCATCGTCGCCGCCCGCGCGCATCGTCGCGACGAGCGCGCGCACGAGCGCGCGGTACGCGACGTACAGCGGCAGCGCGGCAAGGCCCGCGAAGTCGCCCGTCTCGTCGAGCCAGCGGTTCAGCAGCCGGTGCGCGAGATCGGCGCGCCGGTGTGCGTGCAGATCCATCAGCAGAAACGACAGATCGTTGATCACGTCGATCCAGCGCAGCGCGTCGTCGAAATCGATGCAGTCGAACATCAGCGCATCGCGGCCATGCTTCACGACGTTGTCGAGATGCAGGTCGCCGTGACACGCGCGGACGTAGCCGCCGGCGCGGCGCGCGTCGAGATGCGCGGCGAGCGCGTCGCAGCGGCGCAGACACCACGCGCGCAGCGACGCCGGCAGCGCCGGGCCAAGCGCGCGCTCGAGCGGCGCGAACACGTCTTCGATCTGCTTGCGCAGCTCGTGCGCGCTGCCGAACGCGCGCTGCGGGACGTCGCGCGGCGCGTGCAGGTGGTAGGTGGCGATGCGCGTCGCGGCGGCGTCGATGTCCGGCGCGCCGAGCTCGCCGCGCGCGAGCCGTTGCGAGAACAGCATCCGCTCGTCGAAGCGGCGCATCTTGACAAGATGATCGACGGCGACGCCCGCACCGCCGACGCGAAGGCCGCGCGCGCGCCGCACGATCGGCCGGACCGCGACATAGATCGGCTCGGCGAGCGGGCGGTTCAGCGCGAGTTCGGCTTCGCATGCGCGGCGGCGCGCGGCGAGGTCGCTGAAATTCGCGAAGCCGAAATCGAACGGCTTCAGGCGCTTGTATGCGAAACGCCCGACGAGGTAGACGACGGAGATGTGCGTCTCGATGCGCACGATGCGGCCGGCCGGATGCGGATACGTCGACGCGCGGCGCAGTGTCGCGTCGATTTCGCGCGACAGGCGGCGGGCCGCGCGCTCGCGCACCGTGCGCCGTTGCGGGCCGTTGCCGCGTATGGCGGCGGCGCGCACCAGGCGGCGCGTGCCGCGCGACTCGTCGGCGGATTTCGCGAGCTTCGGCGGGCGCGAACGGCGCATCTGTCACCTCCGGGGATCGTGGCCACGCGGGATGCGGGCGCCATCGGCCGTGCGGCTGCCGACAGCCGTCGAGGCCGCCGCGCCGTGGATGCGCCCGCTGTCATTCGACCCGATTGCGGCGGGCGTCGGCTTGACGTGGGTCAAGCAAGCAGGCGTGCGCTTGCCGCCAGCCCTTACGCGCCGTCTTCGTCGCTCGCCGCCCCCGCGTCGCGCGCCACATCCGCCCGCCGGATCGCGACGCTCTTCAGCTTCGCGCGCCACGCGCCGAACAGCAGCGCGTTGATCTCCTCGAGCGAGTGATGGCCCGCGAGCGTCAGCGTGTTCGCGACCCCTGCGTCGACATACGGCTGCAGCGCCGCGCGCATCGCGAGACGATCGCCCGGCGCGACGTCCGCGTCGGTCGCGAAATAGTCGGGCAGCGCGACGCGCTCGCCGCGCAGCGCCCGGAACAGCCGGTGCGCGTGGTTTTCCGCGCGCATCACCGGCGCGCCGGTCGTGCCGGTGCGCACCGTCCGGTGTTCGATCCACGCGCGCGCCGGCTCGATGCCGGGCGAGCAATTGTCGCCGAACGCGAGGCTCACGCCGACGACGGGCGCGAACGACGTCAGATGGCTGTTGCGCAGCCCGTCGCGCTCGATCGCGTGGCAGACCGCGTGCGGCAGCGGCGGACCCGCATGCAGCGCGTCGAGATGCGCATACCGGTCGCACAGCGGAAACGCGCCGCGCTCGGCGGCGAGTTCGGCCGACGCCGCATACGCGTGATTGCGCAGATCGGACGCGATGTAGCGCGTCATCTCGCGCGCGGCCGGCGAGTCGTAGCGCAGCCGCATCATCGCGAGCATATCGGCGAGCCCCGTCACGCCGACGCCGATCCGCCGCTTCTGATACGACTCGCGCGCGTGCGCGGCGAGCGGCCAGCGCGTGACGTCGAGCGCGTTGTCGAGGAGGCGCACCTCGACGCGCACGGCCGCGTCGAACGCCGCGAAATCGAAACGCGGCTCGCCGCCGGCGCCGAACGGATTGCGCACGAACCGCGACAGGTCGACCGCGCCGAGCATGCAGCTGCCGTACGGCGGCAGCGGCTGCGCGCCGCACGGGCTCGTCGCGTCGATCCGCTCGCGGCCGCGCAGCGGGTTGGCCGCGTCGATCGCGTCGACGAACACGAGGCCGGGCCCTTCGCCGTCGCGCGTCGCGGCGACGATCTCGCGCCACAGATGGCGCGCGGGCACCGTCGCATACGTCCACGCGCCATCGGCCGCGGGTAGCGCGCCGCTCGCGGCATCGTGCGGCGGCGCCGGATGCCGCAGCGTCCACGGCCGATCCTGCTCGATCGCCTGCATGAATGCATCGGTGACGGCCACCGCGAGCTCGAGCGTCTCCCAGCGCGCGTGCCCGCGCTTTGCGGCGACGAACGCGAGCAGATCCGGATGGTCGCAGCGCAGCACCGCGAGTTGCGCGCGGCGGCGTCCGTCGCGCTCGCCGGCCTGCGCGCCGATGCGATCGAACCGGTCGAGCGCCGCGCACACGCCGGGCGATGTCGACTGCTCGGCTTCGGGCCGCGCACTCGCGGGCGGGATCGCCGAGAAGTCGTAGCCGACGTCGCCGCCCATCGCGAGCGTCAGGCGCGCTTCGTCGATCGCGCGGTCGAGGTCGGGATGAAAGCGCGTAAGCGCGGCGGGCGCGCGGATCGGATGGACGAAGCAGCTCGCCATCGTCTGATCCTGCGCGGCGCCCGCGCGCGCCATGATGCGGCCCGCGCCGAGCGCGCCGTTCAGCAGGTTCCGGTAGAAGCGCCGCGCGGCGCCCGAGCGCGTCGCGACGGGCTCCGCGAGCGCGAGCGCGCGCGCGACCCGCGCGCATGCCTGAGCGCGCGATGTCTCGTCCGGCCGCGCGTAGCGGTCGGCGAATACGGCGTCGCAGATCGGTTGGTCGTCCATGTTGCCGATCATGAGGACGAACGAATCGGCGTGGCGAACGGCGCGCGTCCGTTTTTTGATCGTCCGCAAGCGGCGTGCGCGCGAGCCGCGCGCGGCGGCTCAATGCGCGGCGCGGCGCGGGTGTCTCGCGTGCTGCGCTTCGACGCGCGTCCAGAACGCCTCGAGCGCCGGGTAGATCGATTGCCGCCAGCGCGGGCCGAGGAAGAGGTCGTAGTGATCGCAGTCCGGCTCGGTGATCCGTTCGCGCGCGGCGTCGGGCAACGCAGCGCACAATTGCTGCGCGGCATGCGTCTGGCCTGCGCCGGAAATGTCGTCGCGGCCGCCTTCGACCGTGCAGAGCGCGGTGCGCGTGAGCCGCCGCGGCGCGACGCGGCGGCGGCCGACCGACCAGCGGCCGTCCGCGAGCAGGCGCTCGTGGAAGATCACACGGATCGTGTCGAGGAAATAGTGCTCGGTCATGTCGAGCACCGCGCCGTATTCGTTCATCTCGCGCAGGCAGCGCGCGGCGCCGGCGAAGTCGCCCGTCATCCATGCGGCCCAGTAGCGGCTTTCGAGCGCGACGCGCCGCTGCGGATGCGCGACGACGATCGCCGCGTGCTGGACGAAGCCGGGATAGACGCGCCGTCCGGCGCCCGCGTACGGCGGCGGCACGACGTCGATCGCCGCGCGGCGGAACCAGTCGAGGTCGTGTTCGAGCGCGAAGCGGTCGACGAGCGTCGGGTGCGCGCGCGTGTCGATCGGGCCGCCGAGCAGCGCGACGCTCGCGACGTGGACGCCGTGCGCGGCAAGCAGCGCGGCGGCCGCGAGCGCGGGCACCGTCGCCTGGCAGACCGCCATCACGTGCAGCCCGTTCGCATTCGCGCCGGCGATGAAGCGCTCGAGCGTGCGCACGTAGTCGTCGAGGCCGAATGCGCCGGCTTCGGGCGGGACGTCGCGCGCGTTGCGCCAATCGGTCACGTAGACGTCGCGCGTCGCGAGCAGCGTCTCGACGGTCTCGCGCAGCATCACCGCGTGGTGCCCGGCGAGCGGCGTGCACAGAAAGACCGCGGGGCGCGCGGCCGCGTCGCCGTCGAGCCGGCGCGCAAATTTGCGCAACGAGCAGAACGGCGTGTCGTCGACGATGCGCTCGTCGATCGCGACCGCCGCGCCGTCGACCGCGACCGCCGAGATCGCGAACGGCGGCGGCACGGGGACCGCGTCGGCCGCGCGCGTCATCGGGCCCCATGTCGGCCAGCCGGCCGTGCGCGCGCTCGCGTCCGCGCGCTGCGCGGCGCCCGTCCACGGCTGGCACGCCCGGACCAATTCACGTTGCGCTTCAAGCCACGCGTAAAGCATCGAATCTCCTTGCTGGCGTCGCGGAAGCGGGCCGCGCGGCGGCGCGCGCAGGTCGCGAGAGGCGGAGTGCGCGGCGGCCGGCGCACGCGGTCGGCGGTCGGCGGCGGCCGGCGGGCGATCGGCGGGCGCTCCAGGCGCTGAAGCGGGCGCCGCTGCGAAGCCTGCTGTCGACGGAGGCCGTGCGCGATCCGTTTGCCGCGGCGCAACGAATCCGTTATCCATCGTGTATCGGATTGGGACAGAATAGGCCGGCGGACGCCTCATCGCCAGATTAAAAGCCGCGCTCGCGGAGCTTTTGACGATCGTCAAGCAGGCGGCGGATGGCGGCGGTCGATCGTGCGGCGACGGGGGCGGCGTCATGGCGATGGGGGCGCATCCGTCCCGACCGATCGCGGCCGCCGTCGCGGCGCGGCGATGCGGGAGGCTCCGCGGCAACGCCGCGGTTTGGCGGCGTTGCCGCGCCGCAATCGCTCGACGGCGAAGCGCGTCATCCCGCAATCATCCGACGCAAGACGTTGCGGTGGCCCGAGCATGGTGGCATCGTGGCGTGAACGCGCGTTCCGGCGCGACGCCGCGCCTTCGCCGCGGCGCACGCCGATTGACTCAGGTCAACGGCGGCCGACCGGCGCGGCATACGCTACGCGACATTCGGCCGGCGGCCGAGTGGCGTCGTGGCGGATCGCGTGAAAACGGAAACGGATCGCTGTTGTCCGGACTCAGGCGCGATCGCTTGCCGGGCGCGGCGCACGTAGTGCACACGGCGCACACGGCGCAAGCGCCAAGCGAAGCACCACGCATCGCCCCAACGCCACGGCGGCGCGGATCCGAGGCGGCAAACGCAGAAAACGGAGGATGGGATGGCAGCGTTCGACGAGCATCAACTCCAGGTTCTGAGCGGTCTGTTGAACGCGTGCAAGCAGGCGCTGCAGGCGGACGTGCGCACATGCGAGCGGCATCGCGCCGACGAGCCGTACGCGAATCTCGCGGGCCAGGCGCCTGACGAAGGCGACGAGGCGAACGCGGACCTGTTCGTCGACGTCGACCACGCGCTGATCGGCATGAAGCTCGCCGAGCTGCGCGACGTCGACGCCGCGCTGCAGCGGATCGCGCGGCGCAGCTACGGCTTCTGCGCGGACTGCAAGCAGCCGATCGAATACGAGCGACTGCTCGCGCGCCCGACCGCGTCGCGCTGCGCGTCGTGCCAGCACGCGCACGAGCGGCAATTCGCGACGCAGCCGAGGTCGTCGCTGTGAGCGGCGCGGCCCGACCGCGCGCCGCGTTCGCCGTGCGCTTCTCCACGACGGGAGGCGCCGATGCGTGATGCCGACTATCTGCTCGTCGGCGGCGGAATCGCAAGCGTCACCGCCGCGCGGTCGCTGCGCGGCGAGGACGCGTCGGCGAGCATCGCGATCCTGTGCGGCGAACCCGTCCTGCCCTATCAGCGCCCGCCGCTCAGTCAGGAATTCCTGATCGGCACCGAGCAGGCCGCGACCATCACGCTGCACGACGCGGCGTTCTACGCGTCGCAGCGCATCGATGTCGTGCTCGGCGCGCGCGCCGAGCGTCTCGATCCCGCGAAGCGGATCGTGCGCGCGTCGAACGGCGCGGCGTTCCGCTATCGCAAGCTGCTGATCGCGACGGGTGCGACCGCGAAGATGCCCGCGCTGCCCGGCGTCGAGCTCGACGGCGTGCACGTGCTGCACACGATCGCGCAGGCGCAGACGCTGAAGGACGCGGCCGCGCACGCGCGCCGCGCGACGGTGCTGGGCGGCGGCTTTCTCGGCGTCGAGATCGCCGCGACGCTGCAGGCGCTCGGCTTGCAGGTGACGCTCGTCGAGCACGAGCCGCATCTGATGCCGACGCTGCGCGCGCCGGCGCTCGCGAGCCATTTCGACGCGCTGTGCAAGGCGCGCGGCATCGACGTGCTGACGAGCCGTGAAGTGCGCCGCGTGCTCGGCGCGCAGCGCGTCGAGGCGGTCGAGACGAGCGACGGCGAGACGCGGCCGTGCGATCTGTTCGTCGCGGCGGTCGGCGTGACGCCGAACTGCGGCTGGCTCGAAGGCAGCGGCCTCGCGCTCGGCGACGGAATCGAAGTCGACGCTTTCCTGCAAACCGCCGATCCGAACGTGTTCGCGGCCGGCGACGTCGCGCATTTCGACGATCCGATCTTCGGCGTGCGGCGGCGGATCGAGCACTGGGACAACGCGGTGCGGCAGGGCAAGATCGCCGCGCGCAACATGCTCGGCCACCGGCTGCCGTATCGCGACGTATCGATTTTCTACGGCAGCGTGTTCGGGCTGTCGTACAACCTGCTCGGCTATCAGGCCGGCGTGACCGAGACGATCGAGCGCGGCTCGTTCGACGATCGTTCGTACGCGCTCCTCTATCTCGCCGACGACGTGCTGCGCGCCGCGTTCACGATCGACCGGCCGGCCGTCGAGATCGCCGCGCTGAACGACGCGATCAAGCTGCGCGTGAACGTCGCCGCGCAGAAGGCGAAATTGAGCGATCCGAACTTTCCGCTCGACAAGCTGCCGGTGCAGACGATGCTGATCCTGCAAGGCGGCGGCGCGCTCGGCGCGTTCGAATGCGGCGCGGTCAAGGCGCTCGAGCAGCATGGCGTGCGGCCCGACGTGATCTCGGCGGTGTCGATCGGCGCGTTCAACGGCGCGATCGTCGCGAGCCATCCGAAGGGCGCGGCCAAGGCGCTCGAGGCGTTCTGGCGCGACCTGTCGATCGCGCTGCCGTCGCTGTACGGCTCGCCGTGGCACCAGGCGTGGCTGTCCGCGTACGTGCTGTCGTTCGGGGTGCCGAGTTTCCTGAAGCCGCAATGGTCGCGGCTCGGCTTCGGCATCGATCAGCTGCGCGCGAAATGGACGAGCTTCTTCGACGCGACGTCGATCGAGAAGCTCGTCACGCGCTACGTCGATTTCGATTCGCTCGGCACGAGCCCGACGCGCTTGCTGATCAGCGCGGTCGACGTCGAGACGGGCGAGCCGCGCATCTTCGACAGCTACGTCGATCGCCTGAGCCCCGCGCATCTGCTCGCGAGCGGCAGCCTGCCGCCCGGGATGCCGTGGACCGTCGTCGACGGCCGGCCGTACTGGGACGGCGGCGTCATCAGCAATTCGCCGCTCGATCTCGTGATCGAGCGCTGCGGACAGATCGGCGGACGCGTGTTCATCATCGATCTGTTCTCGGGCACGAAGACGCTGCCGACGAATCTTGTCGAAGTGATGCTGCGACGCGAGGAAATCACGTACATGGACCGCGTGCGCAACGATCTGCGCTTCGAGGAATACGCGAGCGACTTCGGCGATCTCGTCGACGGCATCCTCGCGCACGTCGACGAGCAGACCGCGAACGAGATCCGCCAGCAGCCGCTGTACATCCGGCTGATGGGCAACCGCGCGGCGCTCGACATCGCACGGATCACGCTGAATCGCGACGGGCAGCTGTCGTTCATCGAGGACTACGATTTTTCGTCGGACGCGATCGCGCAGCTGCAGAAGCAGGGCTACGACGCGGCGCTCGTCGCGCTCGCGAACGGCCGCGCGAATCGCCGGCGCAAGCATCGCGGCGCGTGACGCGGGCCGCGCGCCGCGCGCCGCGCCGGATCGTGTCATGTTGCGTGACGCCGGTGCGTCGCGTCCGACGTGACGCCGCGCGCCGAGCTTGCCGCGCGCGCCGCACTCACGCGGCGAGCGCTTCCCCGATGCTGTCCCAGCGCTGCGCGCTCGCGGCGGGCACGTGGCTCATCGCGTGCTCGGCGAGCGCGGCGATCGTGAGACTCGGGTTGACGCCGAGATTCGCGCCGAGCATCGAGCCGTCGCAGATGTACATGTTGCGATAGCCGAACACGCGGCTGCGGCCGTCGCACACGCCGTCGCGCCGGCTGCGCGCCATCGCCGCGCCGCCCATGCAGTGCGCGGTCATCGGCACGTTCAGCAGGATTTCCGTCAGCGACGTCATCGGCACGCCGCCGAACGCGCGCGCCGCCTTCTGCGCGAAGTCGTTCGCGGCCGGGATGTACGCGGGGATCTTGTCGCCGGCCGTCGCGAGCTGCTTCGAGAACGGCCAGAACCAGCGGCGCTTCAGACGCATCGTCAGGTGTCCTTCGATCGTCTGCATGCAGAGGAAGATCATCGTTTCGCGCGCGAAGCCGCGCGGATCGATCATCCGCATCGCGGTCAGCGGCCGCGTCACCAGCAGCTTCGCGAGTGCGCCGAGCCACATGAGCGGACGCAGCCCCGCGGGCGCGCCGCGCGTGAGCACGGTCGTCAGCAGTCCCATCGTGTCGGAGCCCGAAGGATAGCGCGTCGCTTCGATGTGCGTGTGCTCGTCGATGTAGATGCCCGAGCCGATCGCGACGCCTTTCGACAGATCGACGGTCGATTTCGGGAAGCGGACGCCGATCAGCGATTCGGCGTTCGTGCGCACGCGCTCGCCTAGCGCGCCCGACAGATGCGGCAGCGAGCGCTTCTCCTTCAGGCGCATCAGCAGATCCTGCGTGCCGAGCGACGAGGCGGCGAACACGACGCCGCGGCACGTGACGCGGCTTTTCGCGCGGCGCGCGCCGGCCGCGAGCGATACCGCCTCGACCGCGTAGCCTGCCGCGCCGTCGGCGCGCGCGTCGAGCGGGCGCACGTCGACGACCTTCGTCTCCGCGCGCACCTGCGCGCCGCGGCGCTCGGCAAGATACAGATAATTGCGGTCGAGCGTGTTCTTCGCGCCGTGGCGGCAGCCGACCATGCAGCCGCCGCAGCCGATGCACGACGTGCGCTCCGGGCCTTCGCCGCCGAAGTACGGATCGGCGTAGCGCGTGCCGGGTGCGTCGGCGTCGTCGCCGAAGAACACGCCGACGTCCGTCGGATAAAAGCTCTTCTCGACGCCGATCAGCTTCGCCATTTCCTTCAGCCGGAAATCGGCCGCGTCCATTCGCCGGTTCGTGACGACGCCGAGCATCCGCTTCGCGGTCGCGTAGTGCTCGGGCATCACGCGTTCCCAATCCGCGAGGCCCGCCCAGCTCCCTTCGCGCCACACCTTGTCGGGCGGCACGAGCAGCGTGTTCGCGTAGGTGATCGACCCGCCGCCGACCGCATTGCCGTGCAGCACGACGACGTGCTTGAAGAAGCGCATGCCGAAGAAGCCGCGCAACCCGAGCGCGGGACGCCATTGCCAGCGCGACAGGTTCCACGTGGTCTTGGGCAGGCTGTCGGGCGTCCAGCGCCGGCCCTGCTCGATCACGAGCACGCGATAGCCTTTCTCGGACAGACGCAGCGCCGACACGCTGCCGCCGAAGCCGGAGCCGACCACGACGTAGTCGTAATCGTAGGACTGCTGTTTCATTCGGTTTACCTTGTTTGATTGTTCGAACCGGCTGACGCGCGCGGCTGCGCGCGAGCGGTTCGTCTCCCTGTTTTCGCAGTCGCGCGATTCGGCGACAATGCGCGGCCGTATCGCGTGTGCACGTGCATGGTATGCATGCGAAGCGCGCGCATCGTCGTCCGGCGATGTCCGTCAGCCGCGCGAACTGTCTAGTGTCGAGCGCTTGCCGTCGAGCATCAATTCGAAACACGACGCGTGCGTTATCGCGTTGAATTCGAATTCGTTTACGCGGAGATTCAAACAAGCAGAATCGAAGCGGTCCGCTCGCGCACTTGCAAGCCGGGTTGCATGGATCTGACTTTCGTGTACGACGCAGAATCCGCCACCACCAGACAAACGACGACGAACGCCATGCCCATATCAAGGAAAATGCTTTGCGCTGCTTACGGCCTGATCGCGCTCGTCGCGCTGATCGGCACCTGGGGCAACAATCTTCAATATTTGCCGCTCGGCGCGGCGAACGCCGGCCCGCGCTTCCTGCTCGACACGCTCGCGAATCCCGCGAGCCGATCGATCACGGTCGACCTCGTGCTGCTCGGCGCGGCGCTGTTCCTGTGGCTCGTGCTCGAAGCGCGGCGCCTCGCGATGCGCGGCGCATGGATCTACATCGTGCTGAGCATCGCGGTTGCGATCAGCGTCGTGTTTCCGCTGTTCCTGATCCATCGGGAACGCGCGCTCGCAGCCGCGAACCGGCCCGTGCAGGAGACGCGCAGTCTGCGCGCGGGCGACGTCGCGGGCTTCGTGTCGATCGCGCTGTTCGCGATCGGCTACGGCGTCGTCGCGTTGCGGCGCGTGTAGCGCAAACGTCGGCGCGCGCCTTACGCAGGCACGTCTGCGGCCGCCGCCATGATCGCAAGATGAGTGTGCGCGATCTGCTCGCGCAGCCAGCGAAGGCCGGGCTGTGCATCCTGTTGCCGATGCCAGATGAGGCTCACCTGTATCGGCGGAATGTCGATCGGCAGCGGTGCGATCTGCAGCGCATAGACGTCGGCGAATCTGTCCGCGAGCCGCCGCGGGATCGTGCCGAGCAAGTCCGATTTCGCGACGAGCGCGGGAATCGTCAGATAGTGCGGCACCTGCAGATGCACGACGCGGCGCACGCGCGCGGAGCCGAGCACGATCTCGAGCGGCGAGCCGCGCCGGTCGCGCGGCTGGATCGACACGTGGCCGCTCTCTTCATAGCCGCGCAGCGCGAGCCCATTCGCGAACGCCGGATGGCCGGCGCGCCCGATGACGACGAGCTGCTCCTCGTGCAGCGGCTCGTAGCAGAGCTCGGGATTGTCGAAATGCAGATAGTCGATCGCGAGATCGAGCGTGCCCGTCGTCAGTTGCGCGGGGATCGATCCCGCGTCGTCGCTCTGCACCGACAGCATCACGTTCGGCGCGCGCGCCTTGATGTGCGCGATCAGATCGGGCAGCAGCACGGTCTGGCCGTAGTCGTTCATCGACAGCCGGAACAGATGATGCGTGTCGGGCTCGAAATCGGCCTGCGGTCCGAGCCCGATCTGCAGCAGGTACAGCGCTTGACGCACCGGCTCGTACAGCGCGCGTGCCTGCGCGGTCGGCGTCATCCCGCGCGCGGTGCGCGTGAACAGCGACTCGCCGAGCTGCTGGCGCAGCCGCGTCAGCGCATTGCTGACGGCCGGCTGGCTCATGTGCAGCCGCACCGCGGCGCGCGACAGGTTCTGCTCCTGCATCAGCGCGTCGAAGACGAGCAGCAGGTTCAAGTCCAGCTGTCGCAGGTTCTGGATCATTCGGCGACGCTCCGGAGTGTGCGCGCGCCGGGGACGGGACGCTCGCCGGACGTGCGGCGGCGCGGGCACATCGTGCGCCGCCGCATCAGCGCGTGCGGCTTTCGTTCGCAATCGAATGCATCGTTCGACATATCGGCGCGGCGCATGATCGAAATCAGATCGATGAATAAATCAAATCACGATTCTCCATTGGAGAAATCGTCGAGGCTATTCTAATCTGCCGTCGAGCCGGCGCGCTTCGGACGCGCCGCGCATGCCGGACGACAGGAGGCCGCGATGACCCAGGACGTGAATGCGTTCCGCGCGCATTACCGCGCGAACGTTCACCCGCGCTACAACGCATGGCTGCACGGCGGTTTCGTGCTCGCATACGGGATGGCGGCGATCGCGTTCTTTCTGAAGAACGTCGCACACGTGAGCGCGTTTCAATGGGCGGCGGTGCCGTTCACGTTCCTGCTGTTCAACTGGCTCGAATTCTCGGTTCATCGACACGTCGGTCATTTCAAGCGCCGCTTCGGCGCGATGTTCTATCGGCGTCACACGGGCGATCACCACAGCTTCTTTGCGAGCGAGCGGATGACGTATCGCGACGCGCGCGACTGGCGCGTGATCCTGTTTCCGGCCTGGCTGATCGTCGTGTTCAGCGTCGGCCTGTTCGCCGCGCATGCGGCGTTGAGCCGCTTCGATGCGAACGTCGCGGGTCTGTTCGCGAGCACGATGCTCGGCGGCTACCTGCTCTACGAGTTGCTTCACGCGTGCGAGCACCTGCCCGATACGCATCCGCTCGCGAACTGGCCGTGGATCAGGCAGATGCGCACGCTGCACCGGATTCACCATTGCAACGAGCTGATGCGGACATGCAACTTCGATGTCATCCTGCCGCTGATGGACTGGCTGCACGGCACGCTGCGCTGGAGCGCGGAACCCGGCGCCGAATTCTCGACGCGCATGCGGCACGAGATCGACATCGCACGCCGCCCCGCCGACGTGCTCGCCTATGCGAGCACCGCGGCGTGCTGGCCGGAATGGCATCCGTCGTCGCTGCGCATCGACGGCCCGGCGGGCCCGCTCGCGGCCGGCGGCCGCTTCGAAGAGGACGTGCGCGCGGCGGGGCGCGTCGACCATCTGCGCTGGGACGTCGTGCGCGGCGAGGCCGGTGCGATCTGGCAGGCGCGCGCCGTCAACGCGAAAGGCAATCTTCGCATTCTGCTGACCTATGAATGCCGCGACGGCGCGCAGCGCGCGCGCTTCATTCGCACGCTGCAATATCACTCGCCGAATCCGCTGCTGCGGCTTGCGAACGCGCTCGTGATGCGCAAGCGCGTCGAACGCGAGTCCGCGCACTCGCTGACGCTCCTGAAGCGGCGGCTCGAAGACGTGTGCGACGCACGACGTTGAGCGCGCCGCATCCGTTCGTCCTCGGATTTTCATCGGCACGCCGCGCCTAGGCACGCACGCTGCCGTGCGCGTCGTGCGAGCCGAATGCGCCCCGCACGCTGACGCCCGCCGCGCGATCACGCCCAGGACCGCCGCCTCAGCACCTTCCCGATCCCTCGGCGAATGCCGCCCTCGAGCACATGCCGGACGATCGGCGCGACGAACGGCACCTTGCCTTCGAACGTGATCACGTAATGAAAATATGTGCGGCGCTCGTCGATCGGATGAAAGCGCATCACGCCGAGATGGTCGCGCAGCGGGCTGCCGCGCGTGATCCGGTATTCGATCAGTTCGTTTTCCTGATAGGCGGTCACCGTCTCGACGAACGACGGCGCGCCGGGCACGCGCATCTCGCGCGCGGAGCCGACGCCGTTGCGCGCCGGCTCGCCGTCGCTGATCCGGCGGATCTTGGCGGGCGAGAAGATCGACGCGAGATTCTCGTGCTCGCTGAAGAAGCGGAAGATCTGTTGAACCGGGGCGTCGAACTCTGCGGCGATTTCTATGCGTTGCTGTTTCATGTGGATGTCGCGTGTCGAGGGTTGAGGGGCGGCCGGCAGGCGGTCGTGCTGCGCAACGTTCTGACGGGCGTCGGTCGATGTTGCGGCGCACCACGGCTGCCGGTCTCGTCGCGCACGTGATGACGATGACATTGATCAATGGCAACGTCAATCGGGGCGATTGCGTGTGTCGGCGCGGGGTTGTATCGCGGGTGCGGTGCGCGTGCGTCCGCGCGGCCTTGGAAGCCCGCGCATGCGAATGTCCCGGCGTGAGAAATCGAAGCCGGAGCCGCATGCGCGCGGCGAATCGCATCGGCTGCGGTGCCGACGCGGCGTTCAGGCAGCGCCGCCGAGTCGTCCGGCCCGGACCCACCGGCCGAACGCGAACGCGAGCGGGCCGGCGTGCAGATACGCGGCGAACAGCCAGTACGGCACGCGTGCGACTTGCTGCAGCTTGTAGTCGAACAGGCCGAGCCACGACACGAGTCCTTCGGTCAGCGGCCCGGCCGCGGCGACGACGACGGACAGCACGGCGATCCGCGTGCGATAGTCGGTCGTGGCGGCGATTCGCGCGATCCACAGCGCGACGAGCGCGATCGACAGCATGAACGGATGCGTATTGCCGAACAGCCCGGTCGCCCCGTAAACGAGGTGCGTGACGGCGACCAGCGACACGAGCCTCGACAGCGGCGGCGGCGTCGTGCCGCTCGTGAACGGATGCGCCGCGGCGAGGATCGCGGCGCTGCCGGCGACGAAGATCGGCCACACGATCAGCGATTGACCGTCGAGCCGCGGCGCCCAGTTGTACCAGAGGATGCCGTTGCGCACGTGATAGAAGTGATCGCCGACGCTGAAGATCCCGAGGCCCGCGATCAACGCGCCGATGACGATGCGCTGCGCGACCGATGATTGCGCGGCCGGTTGCCGAATGACTGAAGTGTCCATGCTTTTTTCTCCCTGTTGATGAAGCTGTAACGCCGCCGTCGATGCCGCCCGGCGTGCGATCCGGTTCGAATGCGCACGCGCGAGCGCGAGCGCAAGCGCGGCGCGGCCGATGCGAGATGGCGCATCAGCCGCACGGCGCCTCGCAGTCGACGTATTCGATGTACCCGCGCCCGCTGTGCACGCGGCCTTTGACGACGCCTTCGAAGCGATAGCTGGCGACGTAGCCGCGCCCGTGGCCGAAGCGCCACGGGCTGTCGATCGTGCCGCGCAGATCGAGCCACGGCCGGCCGGCGTCGTCGCGCGCGGTCCACGACAGACGATGCGGCAGCCGCATGCGCCTGCCGTCCGGCGACGTTGCGAGTTCCCGCCGATGCTCGTCGACGACGAACGCGACGCCGCGCTCGTGAATCTCGGCCGTGCCGTCGAGCGCGCGCAGGTGGATGCCCTTGAACGCCTTTTCGCCGAGCACGCGGACTTCGGTCAATAGCAGCTGGACGCCGTCGTCGAGATTGACGATCTGGTACGTGAAGAAATCGAGCGGCAGCTTCCAGCGCTCGCTCAGCGGTTGCGCGAACCACGCTTGCGGCGTCGTCATCCGCGCGTATTCGAACGTGCACAGCGTGTCGATCGGCGTCGTGCGGCCGCCGTGGCGGATCGCGCCCGAGCACGTCGCGAGCAGGCTCAGATGGTCGTACGCGACGTTGCGGACGAACCACGAGACGATGTCGGTGCAGTCGATCGCGACGTCGACGCCGAAGTGCGCATAGTCGGCTTTCACCGTGTAGCGCGGGTATGCGCCCGCGATCGCGAGGTCGTCGCCGAACGCGACGACCGTGTCCGCGCGCCGCACGACGCATTCGCGGTCGATCGAATACGCGCGATAGTGATGCGCGTCGTCTGCCGCCGTCGACGACAGGACCGTCGCGACATCGCGCGGATCGCCGTCGGCCAGGTAGTCGTTGTCGAACGCGACGCTGCCCGTCGCGCCGAGCAGCGTCATCACGTTGCAGTACCGGTGCGGCTCCGGCAGGTTCGGAAAGAAGACGCCGTAATGCGTGAGCCCGTAGCGCTTCTCGCGCACGTGCGGCACGAGCATGTCCGGCGCGCCGAACGGCCGCGTCGACGCGTCGGCCGCGCGATCGATTCTCGGCAGCAGCGCGGAGACGACGATGCGCGCGAGCGCCGACATGAGCCGGCTGGTGCGTGCGGAGGAGGACGGAGCGTTTCCTGGGGCGATGACTGAGTTCATGGCGAGAGCGAGGTCGAGATCGGGGGGGCGGGAGCGGTGAAGCCGCAGTGATTCGGGATGCGAACGATATCGCGCGCTTGAGCGGGTCTCCGTGTCGTTGATGAATTGGAATCGCGTTGCCGCGCCGCGCGCTCGATCGATGCGCGACGTGCGAAGCGGCGCGTGCACGATCGATATTTACATCGATTGATGTAACGTTCTGGGGGAGTCTAGGACGAAACGCGAAACTGCGGAAATTGATAATGGTGATAAGCCATATTCGAGTCGCGATGCGTCATCGCCGGTCGGGCGCGCGCGAATAACTCGTGACGCGAGTGGGGAGATCGCGAGTGCGAACCGTCGATTGCCGATGCGCGAATGCGCGGCGGCGTCGAACGCGTTTTCGAGCCGGCCGTGCTTGCGCGTCGCACAAAAGAAAACCGTGCGAGCGCGCCGGCGGCATGTGCGGCGCGACACAGCGCGATATCGCATTCGCAGCATGCGATTGCCGCGATCGACGCCATGCGAACGAGCGTGCCGAAAGGTGTCATAACATTCCGCCGTCCGTTTGAAAATCGGGGCGACTCCGAGTCCGAAGAGGCTTTCACCACGCGCGATAACTTTGTTACGCTCTGCGGCGAAGCGTGCGACAAAATCAAACGTGGAGACGATTGAATGAGCCAGTACGGGCCATTGCGATTGCATGTGCCGGAGCCTACCGGGCGTCCGGGATGCAAGACCGATTTTTCCTATTTGCACCTGTCGCCACCCGGCAAGGTGCGCAAACCCCCTATCGACGTCGCCCCCGCCGACACGAGCGACTTGGCCTATGGCCTCGTCCGCGTGCTCGACGACGACGGACGAGCCGTCGGGCCATGGGCGCCCGATCTCGATCCCGACATCCTGCGCAAAGGCATCCGCGCGATGCTGAAGACGCGCATCTTCGACGCGCGCATGCAGATCGCGCAGCGCCAGAAGAAGATCTCGTTCTACATGCAATGCCTCGGCGAGGAAGCGATCGCGGTCGCGCACACGCTCGCGCTCGAGCGCGGCGACATGTGCTTTCCGACCTACCGTCAGCAAGGCATCCTGATGGTGCGCGACTATCCGCTCGTCGACATGATGTGCCAGCTGATGTCGAACGAGCGCGATCCGCTGAAGGGCCGCCAGCTGCCGGTGATGTACTCGACGCGCGAAGCCGGCTTCTTCTCGATCTCGGGCAATCTCGCGACGCAGTTCATCCAGGCAGTCGGCTGGGCGATGGCGTCGGCGATCAAGGGCGACACGCGGATCGCGTCCGCGTGGATCGGCGACGGCGCGACGGCCGAAGCCGACTTCCACACCGCGCTCACGTTCGCGCACGTGTACCGCGCGCCCGTGATCCTCAACGTCGTCAACAACCAGTGGGCGATCTCGACGTTCCAGGCGATCGCGGGCGGCGAAGGCGCGACGTTCGCGGGACGCGGCGTCGGCTGCGGGATCGCTTCGCTGCGCGTCGACGGCAACGACTTCCTCGCGGTGTACGCCGCGTCCCGCTGGGCGGCCGAGCGCGCGCGCCGCAACCTCGGGCCGACGCTGATCGAGTGGGTCACGTATCGCGGGGGCCCGCACTCGACGTCCGACGATCCTTCCAAATACCGCCCCGGCGACGACTGGACGTACTTCCCGCTCGGCGATCCGCTCGATCGCCTGAAGCGCCACATGATCGGCATCGGCGTGTGGTCCGAGCAGGCGCACGAAGACACGAAGGCCGCGTTCGAAGCGGACGTGCTCGCCGCGCAGAAGGAAGCGGAGCGCTACGGCACGCTCGCCGACGAGCACGTGCCGAACGTCGCGAGCATTTTCGAGGACGTCTACAAGGAGATGCCGGAGCACTTGCGCCGGCAGCGCCAACAGCTCGGGGTTTGAAGCGATGACGACAGCAAGCAAAGAAGGTCCGGCGGCTTCGCCGATGACCATGATCCAGGCTTTGCGCTCGGCGATGGACGTGATGCTAGAGCGCGACGGCAACGTGGTGGTGTTCGGACAGGACGTCGGCTATTTCGGCGGCGTGTTCCGCTGCACCGAGGGCCTGCAGACGAAGTACGGCACGTCGCGCGTGTTCGACGCGCCGATCAACGAAGGCGGGATCGTCGGCGCGGCGGTCGGGATGGGCGCGTACGGGCTGCGGCCCGTCTGCGAGATCCAGTTCGCCGACTATTTCTACCCGGCGTCCGACCAGATCGTGTCGGAGGCCGCGCGGCTGCGCTACCGGTCGGCGGCCGAGTTCATCGCGCCGCTGACGATCCGCATGCCGTGCGGCGGCGGGATCTACGGCGGCCAGACGCACAGCCAGAGCCCCGAGGCGATGTTCACGCAGGTGTGCGGGCTGCGCACCGTGATGCCGTCGAATCCGTACGACGCGAAGGGCCTCTTGATCGCGGCGATCGAGAACGACGATCCGGTGATCTTCCTCGAGCCGAAGCGGCTCTACAACGGCCCGTTCGACGGCCATCACGAACGTCCGGTGACGCCGTGGAGCAAGCATCCGGCGAGCCTCGTGCCCGACGGCTATTACACGGTGCCGCTCGAATCGGCGGCGATCGTGCGTTCGGGCAGCGACGTGACGGTGCTGACCTACGGGACGACCGTGCACGTGTCGATCGCGGCCGCAGACGAGACCGGCATCGACGCCGAAGTGATCGACCTGCGCAGCCTGTGGCCGCTCGATCTCGACGCGATCGTCGAATCGGTGCGCAAGACGGGGCGCTGCGTCGTCGTGCACGAAGCGACGCGCACCTGCGGCTTCGGCGCGGAGCTGATCTCGCTCGTGCAGGAGCATTGCTTCCATTGGCTCGAAGCGCCCGTCGAGCGCGTGACGGGCTGGGACACGCCTTATCCGCATGCGCAGGAATGGGCGTATTTCCCGGGCCCGAACCGGGTCGGCGACGCGCTGCGGCGCGTGATGGAGAATTGACATGGGCATCCACGTCATCAAGATGCCGGATATCGGCGAAGGCATCGCGGAAGTCGAGCTCGGGCTGTGGCACGTGAAGATCGGCGATCGCGTGAAGGAAGACCAGGCGATCGCCGACGTGATGACCGACAAGGCGTCGGTCGAGATTCCGTCGCCCGTCACGGGCGTCGTCGTCGCGCTCGGCGGCAAGGAAGGCGACGTGCTCGCGGTCGGCAGCGAGCTCGTGCGGCTCGAGATCGAAGGCGAGGGCAATCACAAGGGCGATGCGGCGAACGGCGTCGCGCGCGGCGAAACGGCCGCCGCGCAGGCGGTGCGCGCCGCCGAAGCCGCACACGTGCATGCGAATGTCGGTGCGCAGGCGTCGCGCGGCGAGCGCGACGTCGACGACGTGCGCGCGGCGTCGCGCGACACGTCGCATGCGAGCGACGATCGCGCGGCGCGCGTCGGATACGACGCGTCGAGCGGCGCGTCGCGCGGCGCGTCGCGCGACACGTCGAGCAGCGCATCGTCGGCGACGACCGACGCCGACGCGCGATCCGCCGCCCGCGAGCCAGCAGCGCCGCCGCCCGTGCGCCGGCCGGGCGAGCGTCCGCTCGCGTCGCCCGCGGTGCGCAAGCGCGCGTGGGATCTCGGCATCGAGCTGCGCTACGTGCACGGCACGGGCGAAGCGGGCCGCATCCTGCACGAGGATCTCGATGCGTATCTGCAAGGCCGCGGCGTCGCCGCGCCGGGCGCGCGCGGCGGCCACGCGGCGTACGTCGAGCGGCACGACGAGGAAGCGGTGCCCGTGATCGGTCTGCGCCGCAAGATCGCGCAGCGGATGCAGGACGCGAAGCGCCGCATTCCGCATTTCAGCTACGTCGAGGAGATCGACGTCACCGAGCTCGAAGCGCTGCGCGCCGAGCTGAACCGCAAGTACGGCGAAGCGCGCGGCCGTCTGACGATGCTGCCGTTCCTCGCGCGCGCGATGGTGATCGCGCTGCGCGATTTCCCGCAGATCAACGCGCGCTACGACGACGAAGCCGGCGTCGTCACGCGTCACGGCGCGGTGCATCTCGGCATCGCGACGCAGAGCAAGGCGGGCTTGATGGTGCCCGTCGTGCGTCACGCGGAGGCGCGCGATCCGTGGGCGATCGCGGCCGAGATCGCGCGGCTCGCGGACGCGGTGCGCAACGGCCGCGCGGAGCGCGACGAGCTGTCGGGCTCGACGATCACGATCACGAGCCTGGGCGCGCTGGGCGGGATCGCCTCGACGCCCGTCATCAATTCGCCCGAAGTCGGCATCGTCGGCGTGAACCGGATCGTCGAGCGGCCGATGTTCCGCAACGGCGCGGTCGTCGCGCGCAAGCTGATGAACCTGTCGTCGTCGTTCGACCATCGCGTGATCGACGGCATGGACGCGGCCGAATTCATCCAGGCCGTGCGCGCGCTGCTCGAGCAACCCGCCCTTCTTTTCGTGGAATGAGCCGATGAGCGACAACAAGACAACGACCCTGCTCGTGATCGGCGGCGGGCCGGGCGGCTACGTCGCCGCGATTCGCGCGGGGCAGCTCGGCGTGCGCACGATTCTCGTCGAGCGCGACAAGCCGGGCGGCACGTGCCTGAACATCGGCTGCATCCCGTCGAAGGCGCTGATCCACGCGGCGGGCGAATTCGACAAGGTGCGCGGCTTCGCCGGCGATTCGCCGCTCGGCATTCGCACGGAGGCGCCCGCGATCGACATCGCGCGCACCGTCGCGTGGAAGGACGGCATCGTCAGAAAGCTGACGGGCGGCGTCGGCGCGCTGTTGAAGAAGAACGGCGTCGAGGTCGTGCACGGCGATGCGCGGATCGTCGACGGCAAGACCGTCGACGTCGACACGGGCGACGGCGCGCGCGTGCGGATCCAGTGCGAGCACCTGCTGCTCGCGGCGGGCTCCGAGCCCGTCGAGCTGCCGGCGATGCCGTTCGGCGGCAGCGTGATCTCGTCGACCGGCGCACTGTCGCCGCGCACGCTGCCGAAGCGGCTCGTCGTCGTCGGGGCCGGCTACATCGGCCTCGAGCTCGGGATCGCGTACCGGAAGCTCGGCGTCGACGTGACCGTCGTCGAGGCGCGCGAGCGCATCCTGCCGATCTACGACGCCGAGCTGACGAAGCCCGTCGCGGCGTCGCTGAAGCGCCTCGGCGTGCGCGTGCATCCCGGCCACAAGGTGCTCGGGCTGAACGCGCGCGGCGACGCGGTGCGCGTGCAGGACGACGCGCACAAGGAAACCGAGCTCGCCGCCGACCAGGTGCTCGTGACGGTCGGCCGCCGTCCGCGCACGCAAGGCTGGGGGCTCGAGACGCTGCAGCTCGACCGCGCGGGCGCCGCGCTGAAGATCGACGACATGTGCCGCACGTCGATGCGCAACGTGTGGGCGATCGGCGACCTGACGGGCGAGCCGATGCTCGCGCATCGCGCGATGGCGCAAGGCGAGGTGGTCGCGGAGCTGGTCGCCGGCAAGCGGCGCCGTTTCACGCCGGCCGCGATCCCGGCGATCTGCTTCACCGATCCCGAGGTCGTGTCGGTCGGGCTCGCGCCCGACGAGGCCGAACGCGAGCTCGGCGACTGCCTGAGCGCATCGTTCCCGTTCGCCGCGAACGGCCGCGCGCTGACGCTCGAGGGCGCGGACGGCTTCGTGCGCGTCGTCGCGCGCCGCGACGATCACCTGATCGTCGGCTGGCAGGCGGTCGGCGTCGGCGTGTCCGAGCTCGCCGCCGCGTTCTCGCAATCGATCGAAATGGGCGCGCGCCTCGAGGACGTCGGTGGTACGATTCACGCGCACCCGACACTCGGAGAAGCGGTGATGGAAGCCGCGCTGCGCGCGCTCGGCCAAGCGCTGCACATCTGAAGCACGCATTCGCGATCGCGCGCGACGTGCGATCGCATTCGACATCAACGACGCCGGGACGCGTCGCGATCCCGGCCATCAGGCACAGAGGCGAGCGAGGGCGAATGGCGATCTTCAACATCCACTACGACGAAAACTAAGCGGTACGGCGACGTGCCGGACGCGTTCGCGCGTCGCGGGCTGCGCCGGCCGACGCGTTTCGTTCGCCATTCCGGCGCGCGCCGCCGGTGCGCGGCGTCGTGCCTCGCACCGGCGGCTTGCCGCTTGAGCGAACGCAGCCTCTGCCGCGCGCTTCGCGCGCGTTTTCGCCTTCGGTGCGCCGTGCCGGCGTACCGGTTCCAGCCCAGTTAACGAGGCCCGCCGGGCACGCCGGCGTTCGACTCGCCCGCGCATCGCGCGGGCGCGCCCCTCCTTTTTCCTTGCTCGACTCCGCTTGACGACGGCAGCGCCGCTGCCGCGCGACTGATCACCACCGATGGCCGCCGGTGGCCGTGATGCAGGAGCAACTCTTTTTCCCCGACTCCGCACGGCGCGTTCACGTCACCGTTCGCAATTTGACCTGTCGCCGTGAGCTGCCCGGTCGTCGTGCGCTTTTCGGTCGTCGGGCCAAACCGCCATCGCCTTCCCACCCCAACCACTGGATCGGCGTCATGGCTCGACAATCCACCTCCGTTTCTTTCGATCTTTCTTCACCCGACCTCGCGCGGACCCGGCACGGCATGGTCGACGGCAAGCGCATCTCGCTCGGCGTGCAAGGCGACGCGCAGCGCGGCTACGTGCTCGAGCGGCGCTGCAGGAGTCCCGGCGAGCCGGTGTCGACGCAGCGCGTCGGCCTGCGCGATCCGGCGGCCGTCGCGGCGTTCGTCGAGCACGACCCGTATGCGGTGCAGCTCGGGCTCGACTATCGGGCGCTGCTCGACGTGTACGGCGCGCCGGATGCGGCGGGCTGGCAGGATGCGCGACCTGTGCAGGGTGCACGGCATGCGCACGATGCGGACGGCGCGGCCGATGCATCCCGCCCATCCGGGCCCGTTTCCGCCGCGCCGGTCGCGCAGCCGGAGTTCGCGGCCGAATGCGAGCACGACGGCGCGCTGCTCGCGCTGATGCGCCGCGTTTGCGCGTCGTGCGGCGCGACGCAGTGCTTCTATCACTGGTTCGTCGTCGACGAAGAGACGGGCGAGTTCGCGGCTCACGATCTGCTGATCGGCGGCGCGCCCGCATGGGCGCAGCGCTACGTTCACCAGCACTGGTATCTGAACGATCCGGCGGTCGCGCACGCGCGCGACAACACGCAGCCGCTGCGCGGCTCGTCGCTCGCCGCATTGCCGGCCGATCACTGGCTGAACCATTACGCGCAGACGCAAGGGCTCGGCAGCAACGTGTTTTTTCCCGCGCATCGGCGCGACGTCGCGACGTTCGGACTGCTGCACGTCGGCGCGCCGCTGTCCGCGCCGCAGGGCGAGGACGCGCTTTGGCGCAACCGGCGCGTGCTGCGCGGGCTCGCGAACGAGCTGCTCGAATGGCGCGTCGTGCGGCGGCGGCGCGAGCTCGCGCAGGAGCTGTCGCTCGCCGCGCAGGACGTGCTCGCGCTGCGGCTCGTCGCGCGCGGCGGCGGCGCGCGCCACGTGGCCGAGGAGCTGCGGCTCGACGAGCGCGCGGTCTATCAGCTGTTTACCGCGATCAATCGCAAGATGGACAGCAAGCACATCAAGAGCAGCGCGACGAAGGCGAAACAGTTGGGACTGCTCGCCGAGGGCTATATCTCGAAATGAGCGGAATGGCGCCCGTCATATGCCGTAAACAATCTAAGGCATTACGCAGGCGTTTTCCGTTAGCCTGTATCGCACGCATCGGATGCAACACGCGATGCGTCGCCGGACGAACGCCGCGCACGCGCGCGGCGCGCCGTCAGGTTTGCAGCTGTATCCATCGATTCGAGATTCAAGTTGAACGAGTGACGAAGTGCGTTCGACGCGGGCCGAGACCGCGCCGGACGCCGAGAAACAGAAACGAGCAGGTTCGAACGAGAGGCAATCGGACAACGAGGGGCCGGTAGTCGTCGACGAACGATCGCGCGCATCGACGCACGCATGCGCGGCGCATCGTTCGCCCATCTGCCGGCGCGCAATGCCGCCTGAATCACGAAGGGAAGGCGCCCGCGAAGACGCTTCGCAGCGAGGATTCGGTCAGATGGCGACATACATCGAATTGGCACGGCGGTTGCGGCGGATCGTGCGCGGCGCGGGACGGCGCGCGCCGTCGATCGCGATGGCGGGGTCGGATGATGCCGGGCACGCGGTCGACGCCCGCATCGCATCCTCCGGTCCGCTGTATATCGGCAGCGGCTGGTTCCTCATCGGCAGCAGCGCTTCGCGTCCCGGCGCATCCGAATTCGCATTGTTCGACGGCCGCTCGGCATCGACAGCCCGATATCCGAAGGAGGAGACGTAATGGCGAGCCCATGGACCGACCGCGCGTCGCGCGCCGCAATCGACGCGCACGCCGCATTCGAGCCGCCGACGCTCGAGCACGAACGGCGCGCCGCGCGCGCCGAGCCCGTCGCATCGACGCCGGGCGCCCGCGCATCGTCATCGAACGGCGGCGCATCGCCCGCGCCCGATGCGCTCACGCAGCACTTCAAGTCAGCGATGCGCAGGCTGACGTCGACGGTGTCGATCGTCGCGACGCGCGAAGCCACCGCCCGCTTCGGGATGGCGGCGACCGCGGTGAGCGCGGTCAGCACCGAGCCGCCCGCGATCCTCGTGTGCATCAACCGCACGGCGACGCTCCATGTGCCGCTGATGCGCGCGCGCCGCTTCTCGGTGAATCTGCTGCACGAGCGCCAGCTCGAATTGATCGCGCCGTTCAGCGGCAAGCTCGATCACGATGCGCGCTTCGCGCACGGCGAATGGCGCGACGCGTGCGGCGTGCCGGTGCTCGCCGGCGCGCAGGCGACGCTGCTGTGCGACATCGACGGCGATTTCAGCTACGGCAGTCACACGATCGTGATCGGCAGGGTCGATTCGGTGCTGGTCGCGGGGCCCGTCGCGCCGCTGCTGTGGCAGGACGGCGGGCCGTGCGCGGCGCGCGCGCTGACCGCGTGCGTGCACGATGCGCAATGACGCGGCGCCGGCGAGGGAATTCCTGCACAAATGCGAAACGCTCATATAGACTGCAAAGCGAATCATCTGATGGTTCCGTGGCTGCGGCACGGCGCGTCGACACGTGCCGGATCGCTGCGCCGCAAAGTCTTCGATCGCTCCGAGGCTCGCGTGCGGTGCGAGCGCAAGCGAAATCGTCGCGTGCATCCGAGGGCCGGCGACATACCGCTTGCCGCACGGCGCGCTATCGCGTTCGCGAATGCGCGTGCTTGCCCGCGCCGCGTGACCGAGGGTGCGACGCCGTATCGACATAAAACGAATCGCGCCGTCCGCGACGTGCCCGCGCCGCGGGCGGGCGCCATAACAGGAGCGGACATGTTTGCACCCGAAACGCATCGACGCGACGGATCCCCACGTCCATTCAATCCGGCGATGATCGCCGTGCTTGCCGGCGCGCTCATCATGAGCGCCGCGATGGGCGTGCGGCAGACCTTCGGCCTCTTCATCGGGCCGTTCTCGTTCGACCACGGCTTGCCCGTGACGACGATCGCATTCGCGATCGCGCTGCACAATCTCGTCTGGGGCGTCGCGCAGCCGTTCGCCGGCGCGGCGGCCGACCGCTATGGCTCCGGGCCGCTCGTCGCGATCGGCGCGGTCGTGTTCGCGCTCGGCCTCGCGCTCGCGGCCGTCGTGCCGTCCGGCGCGATGCTCGTGCTCGGGATGGGCGTGCTCGTCGGCATCGGGATCAGCTGCACGAGCTTCGGCGTCGTGCTGACCGCGGTCGGCCGCGGCGCGCCGCCCGAGAAGCGCAGCATGGCGATGGGCATCGCGAGCGCGGGCGGCTCGCTCGGCCAGGTGGCGCTCGTGCCGGTCGCGCAGTGGTTCACGTCGCATTCGGGGACGATGGCGTCGCTGCTCGTGCTCGCCGGCTGCATGATCGCGATCGCGCCGCTCGGCGTGCTTCTCGATCGCCATGCGGGCGCGGGCCACGCGAGCGCGCACGAGACGGCGGCCGTCTCGTTGAAGGACGCGCTGTCGCACGCGGCGCGGCATCGCGGCTACTGCCTGCTGACGATCGGTTTCTTCACGTGCGGGTTCCAGCTCGCGTTCATCGCGACCCATCTGCCGAACTACCTTCTGCTCTGCCACATGCCGGTCGGGCTCGGCGCGACGGCGCTCGCGCTGATCGGCCTCTTCAACATGGCGGGAAGCTGGGCGTGCGGCTGGCTCGGCGGCCGCTATCGGCAGCATCACGTGCTCGGCTGGCTGTACCTGATTCGCGGCGCGACGATCGCGGTGTTCTTCCTCGCGCCGAAGACGGATGCGTCGGTCGTCGTTTTCGCGGCGATCATGGGGCTCACGTGGCTCGGCACCGTGCCGCTGACGAGCGGGCTCGTCGCGAAGGTGTTCGGCACGCGGCATCTCGGCACGCTGTTCGGCGTCTGCTTTCTCAGTCATCAGATCGGCTCGTTCCTCGGCTCGTGGCTCGGCGGCTACGTGTTCGACGTGACGGGGTCGTACTCGCTGATCTGGGGCGCGACGGCGCTCGCGGGGCTGTTCGCCGCGCTGCTGCATTTTCCGATCGACGACGCGCCCGCGCATGGCGGCGTGGCCGCGGCGCGGGCGTAGCGCGGTCGGCGGCGTGGAGGCGCGTTCGAGCGCGCGGTGGAGCTTGCGTGGCGCGAGACGGCGGGCCGTCGCGCGATCGATGTGATGAAGCCGCACGCGCCGGTGCGCGGCATGGCGAGTGCGAATGGAGCGAAAGACTCGGCAACCCGACATGACGAACGTTTTGACGACCTTCTCGACGATGAATGCAACGACCGCGCTGCCGCTTGGCGAACGCGATGCGCACGTCTGGTACGCGCGCACGGCCGCGTGCGACACGCCCGCGCTGCGCGAGCGCTATCGCGCGCTGCTGAGCGCAGACGAGCGCGAGCGCCTCGAACGCTTCGCATTCGACCATCTGAAGATCGAGTACCTGGTGACGCGCGCGCTGTGCCGCACGGTGCTGTCCGCGTACGTCGACGACGTCTCGCCCGCGCAATGGCGGTTCCGCGCGAACGCGTACGGCCGGCCGGAGATCGACGCGGGCGATGCGCGGCCGCCGTTGCGCTTCAATCTGTCGAACGCGCGCAGCGTCGTCGCGTGCATCGTCACGCGAACGGCCGATGCGGGGATCGATGTCGAGGAGATCGCGCGCAGCAACGATCTCGACGGCATCGCCGCGTCGCATTTCTCGGCGAGCGAGCGCGCGGCGTTCTTCGCGCTGCCGGCCGAGCAGCGGCGCGAGCGCTTCTTCGAGCTGTGGACGCTGAAGGAGGCGTACATCAAGGCGCGCGGCGTCGGGCTGTCGATCGATCTCGGACAGTTCTCGTTTGCGCTGCCCGCGCGGCCGATCGGCATCGCATTCGATCGGCACGTCGGCGACGACGCGAGCCATTGGCAGTTCACATTGCTCGACGTCGGCGCGCAGCACCGGATGGCGGTCGGGATTCGCGACGCCCGCGCGGCGACGCATCCGTTCGACATCCGCGTGCGCGAGATCGTGCCGGACCCGGCGGCGAGCCTGCGCCGCGCGGACACGATCGACTGAGCGCGCCGGCGCGCTGACCGACAATGAAGGCGACCGCTTCGTGCACAGGGCGGTTTCGTGAATTTGATTAGCATCGCGAACCGTCGGGCGATGTTCGCCCGGCGTTCGAGACTGGCGTCGTCGCTCGACGAAGACCGGGTTCGACGGACGGCGGCGCCGCGAGGTCGCACGACATGACATGCGACCTTACCGGGCGCGCGGCGAGGGCGGCGTCGGTGCCGCGGCGGTCGCGCGCGCTGTTTGAACGTTTCGATAGAGCCTTCCCATGACCAGAAAACACATCCATTTCGGCGTCCTGATCCAGGGGGCGGGTGCGAACATGAACGCGTGGAAGCATCCGAGCGTGCCCCCGGACGCGAGCATCAACTTCGACTTCTACGTCAATCGCGCGCGCCGCGCCGAAGCGGCCGGCATCGCGTTCGCATTCATCGCGGATTCGGCGTACGTGACGCCGAAGTCGGCGCCGCACTTCCTCAACCGCATCGAGCCGATCTCGCTGCTGTCCGCGCTGGCGGCCGTGACGTCGAAGATCGGCCTCGTCGGCACGGTGTCGTCGTCATACAGCGAGCCGTACACGGTCGCGCGGCAGTTCGCTTCGCTCGACCTGATCAGCGGCGGGCGCGCGGGCTGGAACGTCGTGACGTCGTCGATCGAGGGCACGGGGAAGAATTACGGCCGCCCGCATCCGGATCACGCGCAGCGCTACGCGATCGCCGAAGAGCATCTCGACGTGGTTCAGGGCCTGTGGGACAGCTGGGACGACGACGCGCTCGTCCGCGATCGCGCGACCGGCCGCTTCTTCGATCCGGACAAGCTGCATCGCCTCGATCACCACGGCCGTTTCTTCTCGGTCGAGGGGCCGCTCAACATCCGACGCTCGCCGCAAGGGCAGCCGGTGATCTTCCAGGCGGGATCGTCGGAAGACGGGATCGGCTTCGCGGGCCGCTACGCGGATGCGGTGTTCTCGAACGGCGGCACGTTCGACGACGCGCGCACGTTCTATCGCCGCGTGAAGGCGGCGGCCGCCGCCGCGGGCCGGAATCCGGACCACGTGAAGGTGTTTCCGGGCATCGGCCCGATCGTCGGCGCGACGCAGGACGAAGCCGACGACAAGTACCGGCAGGTGCGCGACCTGCTGTCTCCGCGCGAGGCGCTCGCGTATCTCGGCCACTTCTTCCAGCAGCACGACTTCAGCATCTATCCGCTGGACGGCCCGTTTCCCGACATCGGCAACCTCGGCAGCGACGGCTTCCAGTCGACCACCGACAACATCAAGCGGCTCGCGCGCGAGCGCAACCTGACGCTGCGCGAGGTCGCATACGAAGTTGCGACGCGGCGCTCGAACATCGGCACGTCGGAGGCGTTCATCGGCACGCCGGACAAGGTCGCGGACGAGATGATCCGCTGGGTCGAAGAGGGGGCGGCGGACGGCTTCATGCTCGGCCTGCCGGTGACGGGCTTCGGGCTCGACGACTTCGTCGACCACGTGCTGCCTGAGCTGACCGCGCGCGGCTACTTCGATCCGGCGCTGCGCGGCGCGACGCTGCGCGACCATCTCGGGCTGCCTTACAGGGAGAGTCGCTACGCTCATGACGCACAGGTTGCGGCAATTTAGCTAAACTGGCCGGCGGCGCGGCTTGCAACCCGACGCCAGCCAGGGCGCTCGGCCGAGTACGGCGCGCTGTTCGCCCGAAATCTGTCCGATACGCCGCCGCCACAAGCGGCGGCGAACTCATGGAGACACGCATGAAAGTAGGATTCATCGGCATCGGCGTGATGGGGCGGCCGATGGCGCTCAATCTCGCGCGCGCCGGCATCGAACTCGTCGTGTGGAATCGCACGCCCGAACGTTGCGAACCGTTGCGCGCGGCCGGCGCGCAAGTCGCCGATACGGCGGCCGACGTCTATCGTCAGGCGCGCATCGTGATCCTGATGATGGCGACCGACGCCGCGCTCGACGCGGTGCTCGGCCGAGGCACGTCCGCGTTCGCGGAAAACGTCGCGCGGCATACGATCGTCCATATGGGGACGGTGTCGGCCGAGTATTCGCGCGGCCTCGAGGCCGATATCCGCGCGGCGGGCGGCCGCTATGTCGAGGCGCCCGTATCGGGCTCGCGCAAGCCGGCCGAGGCCGGGCAGCTCGTCGCGATGCTGGCGGGCGAGCCGGCGGCCGTCGACGAGGTGCGGCCGCTGCTGAAGCCGATGTGTCATGAGATCGTCGTGACCGGGCCGGTGCCGACCGGCCTGCTGATGAAGCTCGCGGTCAACACGTTCCTGATCTCGATGGTGACGGGGCTCGCCGAGGCCGCGCACGCGGCGCGCGGCTTCGGGCTCGACATGAAGCAGTTCCAGGCGGTGCTCGATGCGGGGCCGATGGCGAGCAGCGTGTCGCGCGTGAAGATCGACAAGCTCGTCAACGAAGACTTCGACGTGCAGGCGTCGATCACCGACGTGCTGAAGAACAGCCGGCTCGCGACCGAAGCCGCGCACGGCGCGCATCTCGCGTCGCCGCTGCTCGAAGTCTGCTGCGATCTGTATCGCGAAACGCTGGAGCTCGGGCACGGACAGGCGGACATGGCGGCCGTCGTGCGCGCGATCGAGGCGCGCAGCGCGGCGCAGAACGCGGGCGATTGACGAACGGACGCGCGCATCCGTTCGGATGCGATGCGCGTCGCGGGTCTTCGCTGACGGGCCGTTCTCGAAGCGGGGACCGTGCGCATGGACGGCCCGTCGTCGCGGCCGCTTGCGATCGCCGCGACGCGCGCCGACAGCGCCCGCGTTCGCGACGCTCGCCCGCGAGTGCAGGCTCGCACCCGCGCGCGAACGACATGCGACGCGCGCGGAATCGGCCGATCGACGACGATGCGTCGATCCGTTCTTCCACATGAGATCGACGCGACGCAAGCGCGTCGCGCCGCGTCGATCTGCGATGGACATCATGCATGACGAACAAGCATTCGAACGATGCGCCGGTCACATTGACGATCGCTTCGGCAGCGGACCGGCCGCTCGTCCGATCGATGTTGCGCCGCTATCTGTCGGAGCTCGGTCAGTATGACGAAGTGAGTTCCGACTATCCGTATTTCGACCTGTACTGGCAGCCGGGCGAGGCGCGCTGGCCTTATCTGCTCGACGCGGGACCGGCGCGCATCGGCTTCGCGTTCGTGCGCGCGCCCGACGAGCCGGACATCGACTACGCGATCGCCGAATTCTTCATCTTGCCGCACGCGCGCGGCCGCGGTCGCGGCATCGCCGCGGCCCGCGCGCTGTGGCGCGCGCATCCGGGGCGCTGGGAAGTGAGTGTGATGCGCCGGAACGCGCCGGCTCATCGCTTCTGGCCGCGTGCGATCGCCGCCGCCGGAGCGGCCAATGTCACATGCCTGGAAAGATACGGCGATGCCGTCTTTCATTTCGACATGGCCGGCTGATCGCGATTTCGTTTGTTCGACGAAGTGTCGATGCGGGCGACCCGCGCGTCGATCGCTTCGATGCGTCGCGCATGGTCGGAATCGAGCGCTGCGTGCGCGACCGGGGCAACGCATCGCGCGCCGTCCGTCGCGACATGAGCGCCGCCGCGCGTGGAGCGGGGCATGGCGCGCGTCGCGCGCATTCAATGTTGCGCGGCCTCTCCCTCGCGCTCGCGCATCAGCGCGAGCCGGTTGTACAGCGTCTTCAGGCTGATGCCGAGCGCCTTCGCGGTGCGCGGCTTGTCGCCGTCGAAATACTTGAGCGATGCGGCGATGAAGCGCTGCTGAGAATGCGCGAGCGTCGTGCCGAGCGGCAGCGTCATCGCGTTCTTGCGCACGTCGCCGCGCGGCGGCAGCCGCTTGACCGGCAACAGGTCGATCTGCTCGCCGGAGAGGATGTATGCGCGCTCGATCGCGTTGCGCAGCTCGCGCACGTTGCCGGGCCAAGAATAGGTGCGCAGCGTTTTCAGCGCCTGTCCCGACAGCCGCTTGTGCGTGCTGTGCCGCGCGTTCAGCGCGTCGACGAGCTCTTGCGCGATGCCTTCGATGTCGTCCTCGCGATGCCGGAGCGCCGGCACGCGCAGTGCGAATACCGCGAGCCGGTAGAACAGGTCTTCGCGGAAGCGGCCTTCGCGGACGGCTTCGGCCGGATCGTGATGGGTGGCGGCGACGATGCGCACGTCGAGCGCGATCGGCTCGCTGCCGCCGACGCGCACGATGCTGTTCGACTCGAGCGCGCGCAGCAGCTTCACTTGCAGCTCGCGCGGCATCTCCGCGATTTCGTCGAGAAAGATCGTGCCGCCGCGCGCGGCCTCGAAGAAGCCGATGTGCTGCGCGGCCGCGCCGGTGAAGCTGCCTTTTTCGTGCCCGAACAATTGCGATTCGGCGATGTCGTGCGGAATCGCGCCGCAATTGACGGGAACGAACGGACCGCGATGGCGCGGACTCATGTCATGGATGAGCCTGGCGACGATATCTTTGCCGACCCCGCTTTCGCCGACGATCAGCACGCTCGCGCGGGTCGCCGCTACTTTCTGAACCTTCTGCAACAGCGCCTGGATCAGACACGAATTGCCTTGCAGCCGCCTGCCGTCACTGCTGGGTTGCGACATGGATGTCTCGCCAAGTGGGATTGCCGGCGCCGCGCGGACCTGCTCCGACGAAAGCGGCGTCGAATGCATTCGGCGCGTGCATTTTTTACACAGGACAAGCCTAACGACTATTTTTCAATTGATGAATTGAAATTTCCAATGCCGCGGGCACGCCCGGATAGAAATATCCGATAGCGGGTATCGTGACGGACGGGTTTTCTATACTGTAACGAGCAACGCGTTTCGCCGCAGCGATCGAGCGGTCCGATTGGTCCGATCGATCGCGCATCATCATCGGCCGGCATCGTTCGGCTGCCTAATCTATGCGCCGGCATGCGGGCTCGTTCGTTGCTTGTGTCGGCGCCGCGAATGGAAGGAGCGCGAATGCCCTACATTCTGATCGTCGAGGACGACGAGGACACGAGAAACATGTTGTCCGCGCTCGCCCACACTCAGCAACTCTCTTGCGATACGGCCGCCACCCTCGAGGAAGCGCGCGCGCTGATTGCGACGAATACGCCGGATCTCGTGCTGTGCGATCTCGTCTTGCCGGACGGAAACGGCATGGATCTTTTCGACGAGCTGCCGAAAGGCGCGCACGTCGAAATGGTGCTGACGACGGGACACGCGAGCCTCGAGACCGCGATCGATGCGTTGCGGCGCGGCGCGACCGACTATCTGGTGAAGCCGCTGAACATGCAGCGGCTCAACAGCATCTTCGCGCGCGTGCCGCGCACCGGTGTGCTTCATGAAGAGATCGCCGCGCTGCGCTCCGAGCTGCAGCGGCTCGGCCGCTTCGGCAGGATGCTCGGCAGCGCGCCCGTGATGCAGACGATGTACGACGCGATCAGCCGTGTCGCGGGCACCGAGGCGTCCGTGCTGCTGACGGGCGAATCGGGCACCGGCAAGGAACTCGCCGCGCAGACGATTCACGATCTGAGCCTGCGCCGCAAGGGGCCGTTTCTCGCGGTCAATTGCGGGGCGATCGCGGCGAACCTCGTCGAGAGCGAGATGTTCGGCCACGACCGCGGCAGCTTCACCGGCGCGGATCGTCAGCACAAGGGTTTCTTCGAGCGCGCCGACGGCGGCACGCTGTTTCTCGACGAGATCACCGAGATGCCGGTCGAGTCGCAGGTGAAGCTGCTGCGCGTGCTCGAGACGGGACGCTTGACGCGGCTCGGCTCCGCGCACGAGATCGACGTCGACGTGCGGATCGTCGCCGCGACGAATCTCGATCCGGAGGCCGCGATGGCGGACGGCAAGCTGCGTGCGGACCTGTATCACCGGATCAACGTGTTTCCGATCATGCTGCCGCCGCTGCGCGCGCGCGGCGGCGACATTCCGATGCTCGCCGAAGCATTCCTGCGGCAGCTCGGCGAAGAGAGCGGGCGGAAGATGCGCTTCTCGCCGTCCGCGCTCGCCGCGCTGTCCGAGTATGACTGGCCGGGCAACGTGCGGGAGCTGCGCAACTTCGTGCAGCGCGCGTGCATTTTCAACGACGGCGACGTGATCGACACGCTGCCGCCGCCGATCATGGAGGAAGTGGCGAGCGAGCCGGGCGACGGCGGCGATTCGGTCACGGTGCCGTTCGGTACGACGCTCGAGGAAGTCGACCGACGGATCATCCTCGGCACGCTCGCGCAGTGCGGCGGCGTGAAGACGCACGCGGCCGAGGTGCTCGACATCAGCCTGAAGACGATTTACAACCGGCTTGCGCAACAGGAAGAGGGCGACGACAAGTCGAAGCGATGATGGGGCGGACGATGTCGATGCGGCTCTCGTTGCCGTCGTCGAGCTTGCCGGCGCGCGGACGTTAGCCGGCCGCCGCCGCGGATACGCTGCGCCGCCGCGCGATTGCGCCGGCGAGGAGGCCGAGGTTCGTCGAGCCCGGCTGCGAGGGCGGATGCGCGAGCGGGCTTGCGCGCGTTGGCGCGCCGGCCGGCTCTTTGCGACGCGCGATGCCGGCGAGCACGCGCGCGCCGATGCGCGCCGATGCGCGGATTGCGGACGAGGTGATCGGACCAATGTGCGAAGCGCGAGAGCGACCGGGTTTTCGCCGCGTCGCCGGGCACGCGATTTGCGGCGTGCGCACGCGGTGCCGGGGTCGGACGGCTCGCGTGGTCTCGCATTCGATGCGATGGGCGGCGCCGGAAGACTTCGGAAGCACGGCGGTCGACGAGCATACGAGCGCCGAAGAGGGCAATCCGGTTCGCTTGCGCGCATACCGCTCCGGCTTCGGCCGGCGGGCGTGCGCGCGCACGCGCCGACAGGAGTCGATGTGATGGTGCAATTTGCACGAAGACGCGCGAAAAATTATGCGGTGATCGCCGGATTCGTTGTGATCGCGACGCTGCTGCAGGCGGCGCTCGTGCATTTCGGCAGCGCCGACATGCCGCTCACGCCGTACTTCCCGTTCATCGCGGCGGCCGCGTGGGCGACGTCGCTCGGGGGCGGGATCGGCGCGACGCTCGCGAGCGCCGTGTTGATCTGGGTGATGTTCCTGTCCGATACGGTCGCGTATCCGGGGCCGTTGTCGGCGAGGATCGTGCAGCTCGCGACGTTCGTCATCGTAAACGGCGCGATCTGCGCGATCGTCGCGGCGCTCAAGCGCTCGCGACGCATGAACGAGGTGCTGCGCCGCCGCGAAGCGCTCGCGCGCCGCTATTACGAGGCGCTGCTGCAGTCGCTCACGCAGGGCGTGATCGTCAGCGACCGGCGCGGCATGCTCACGTACATGAACCCCGCCGCCGCCGCGCTGATCGGCTGCGATGCGACGGCCGTTCGCGGCCTGCCGTTTCGCGACGTGTTCAACGCGTATGACAGCCGCGGCGAGCGCGCACGGTCGACCGCGCTCGAGCAGGTGCTGCGAAGCGGCGCGAGCGCGACCGTCGAGCGTCATTGGCTCGCGTCGCGCGATGGGCCGCGCGTGCCGATCGCCGAAGTCGCGTCGCCGCTCGTCGACTCGGCGGGCGACATGAACGGCGCGGTCCTGATCGTGCGCGACATCAGCGGCGAGCGCGAGCGTGCGGCCGCGAACCGGATGCTGCGGCGGCTCGTCGAGGCTTCGCCCGATGCGATCGTCGGCGTCGGCGCGGATCGCCGGATCACGAGCTGGAATCCCGCCGCGCGCAGGATGTTCGGCTATGACGAGCAGGCGGCGCGCGGCCGCGACGTCGCGATGCTGATCGCGCCGCGCTGGCGTCGTCGCCACCCGCTGCCCGCGTCGCTGTCCGACGTGTACGAGCCGATCGAGAACGTCGACGTGCTGTGCGCGCGGCAGGACGGCTCGCGCTTGCGCGCGACGCTGTCGGCGTCGCCCGTGTTCGACGATCGCGATGCGTGCGTCGCGCTGTCGCTGACGCTGCGCGACACCGGCGAGCAGCGCCGCCGCGAGCGCCGCACGCATCACTCGCTGCGCGGCGCGCGCGACGCGCGCCGGCAGGCCGACACGTCGAACCGGCTCAAGGACGAGCTGCTCGCGACCGTGTCGCACGAGCTGCGGACGCCGCTCAACGTGATCTACGGCTGGATCGAGGTGCTGCGCAATCCGGCCGGCGGCGCGCTGCAGCAGCAGGCGATCGATGCGATCGACCGCAGCGCGCGATCGCTGTCGCGGATGGTCGGCGACATCCTCGACGCGTCGTCGCTCGCGACAGGCAAGCTGCGGCTCGATGCGATGCCGGTCGATCTCGTGCGCATCGTCAACGACGTGACGGGCGCGCTCGGCACGGCCGCGCAGGCGGAAGGGCTCGATCTGACGGTCGACTGCGCGCTCGAGACCTGCATCGTGTCCGGCGACGGCGAGCGGTTGCGGCAGGTGCTGTCGAACCTGCTGTCGAACGCGTTCAAGTTCACGCCGCGCGGCGGCCGCGTGACGGTGTCGCTGATGCGAACCGACTCGCATGCGACGCTCGTCGTCGCCGATACGGGGCAGGGCATCTCGCCGGAATTCCTGCCGCACGTATTCGAGGCGTTCCGCCGCGCGGACGGCTCGCCCGCGTCGTCGCGGCGCGGTCTCGGTCTCGGGTTGTCGATCGTGCGGCACATCGCGGAGCTGCACGGCGGCAAGGTCGAGGTCGCGAGCGCCGGCAAGCGCCTCGGCACGACGTTCACGGTCACGCTGCCGGCCGGCTGGCAGCCGATCGGCGCGCTCGCGTGGGCCGCGCAACAGGCCGCGCGCGGCGCGCCGATGGCGCTGGGTGCGCAGCGGATCCTGCTCGTCGACGACGACGCGACGTCGCGCGCGAGCCTCGCCGCCGCGCTGAAGACGCTCGGCGCGGAGGTGGTCGTCGCGGCGTCGGGGCGCGAAGCGATCGCGAAGGCGGACGCGATGCGGCCGACCGTCGTGCTGTCCGATCTCGCGATGCCGGACGGCGACGGCTTCTGGCTGCTCGACACACTGCGTCACGCCGGCGCGCGCGCGGCGAACGACGCGCCGGTGCTCGCCGTCACCGCGCACGCGGGGCGCGAGGACGAGCGTCGCGTGCTCGCCGCGGGCTTCGACGGCTACCTGTGCAAGCCGGTCGATCTGCAGACGCTCGCGCGCGCGATCCTGCGTGCGACCGGGAGCGGCTGACGCTCGGGAGCGGCCGAGGCGCGGCGTGCGGCCGCGCTGCTGCCGGCGGTCGCCGCGAAGCGCGCGCGCCCGTTCGCATCGCGCGCGAGGTGCGTGCGCTCGACCGCAAAAGTTACAACGGCTTGCCGAAAAGCGCGGCGGCGGATCGCACCCCGCGATGCGCGAGCCCATGTCCGGCGCGGCCTTCGCGCGGTGGAACGCCGTTTGCAACATCGTGAGGCACCCGGCCGCCGAGCCGATTCGACGAAAGGAGCTGACGATGAAAGGAACGCAATCACGCGCATCGCTACACACGCACCTGCATTCGCCACGTCATCGCGCGAAGCGCTTCGGCGGCTTCGGCGTGGCCGTGCTGATCGCGATCGCGGCCGCGTGCCTCGCGTTGCCGCAAGCCGCGGCCGCCGCGGGCGGCGATGCGAATGGTCCGAACGACATGACGGGATCGAACGCCGCGAACCGCGCATACGACACGACCGGCGCGTCGTCGCCGCATTCGACGAGCGCGGGCACGAAGCTGCGCGACACCGCGGTCACGGCGAAGGTGAAGGCCACGCTGCTCGCGACGAACGACCTGTCGTCGGGCGGCATCCACGTGACGACGCGGCACGGCACGGTTCAGCTCGCGGGCACGGTGCCCGACGAGCGGCAGCGCACGCTCGCCGTCGACGTGACGAAGCAGGTGGAAGGCGTGAAGACCGTGCGCGACAAGCTGTCGGTGCGGCCGAAGTAACCGGTTCGTCCGGCAAGGAGTTCAATCATGAAATGCACGCTGAAGCCGATCGGCGAGCAGACGATCGTGATCACCGGCGCGACGAGCGGCATCGGTCTCGTCACCGCGCGCAAGGCCGCGAAGAAGGGCGCGAAGCTCGTGCTCGTCGCGCGCAACGATACCGCCCTCGAAGCGTTGTGCGAAGAGATCCGGCAGCACGGCGGCCTCGCCGTCGCGGTCGCGGCCGACGTCGGCAGCTACGAGGACGTGCAGCGCGCGGCGGCGAAGGCCGTCGAGACGTTCGGCGGCTTCGACACATGGGTCAACAACGCGGGCGTGACGATCTTCGGCTCCGCGCTGTCAGTGCCGCTCGACGACCAGCGCCGGCTGTTCGACACGAACTACTGGGGCGTCGTGCACGGCTCGCTCGTCGCGTCCGAGCACTTTCGCCGCAAGAGCGATTTTCGCGGCGGCGCGATCGTCAACATGGGCAGCGAGGCGTCCGACGCGCCGATTCCGCTGCAAAGCGCGTACGCGGCGTCGGAGCATGCGATCAAAGGGTTCAGCGATTCGCTGCGCATCGAGCTCGAAGCGGACAACGTGCCGGTGTCGGTCACGCTCGTCAAGCCCGCCGCGATCGACACGATGTTCGTGATGCACGCGAAGAACTACATGAACGTCGAGGCGAAGCTGCCGCCGCCGATCTACGACCCGGACATCGTCGCCGACGCGATCCTGTTCGCGGCCGAGCATCCGCGCCGCACGCTGTTCGTCGGCGGCGCGGCGAAGGTGACGTCGTCGGGCGCGTATCACGCGCTGCGGCTGTTCGACCGGCTCGCCGCGTCGCTGTTCTCGCGCGGGCAGCGCACGATGCGTCCCGCGCGGCCGCGCGACGACAACGCGCTGTACGAGCCGGCGCGGCCGTTGCACGAGCGTGAAGGCATGGACGGCGTCGTGCTGCGCTCGTGCGCCTACAACTCGGTGATGCAGCGGCCGCGGGTCGCGGGCGCGGTCGCGCTGACGGCCGCGGCGCTCGTCGTCACGGCGATCGCGCGCGGACGGCGCGGCGCCGTTTCGTAACGTCCAGGCGCGTGTCGTTTCGCGCGGGCCGGACGAGATGTCGTTCGACGCGCGGATTCGGCGATTCGCGGTCCGATCCGGCGTCAGGCGTCAGGCGGCGCGGCGCGATCCGCCGCGACGCTCCACTCGACAGGAGGTTGTCAAATGACATCCCAACGCCATCCGCATACCGGCCACGAGCTCAGCCGCTCGCGCGCGCACGAGGGCGAGCGCATGCAGCAGGATCACGACAAGGGCGGCCATCAGGGAGGGCACGGCAAGGCACCGAGTCCGGTCGATATTCAAAAGACGCTGAAAGGCATGGATTATCCGGCGAGCAAGGACGACGTCGTCCGCTGCGCGGAACGTTCGCACGCCGACGGCGACGTCATCGACATGCTTCGGCGAATTCCCGATCGGCAATACGACACGCCGGCGTCGGTGTCGAAGGAGGTCGGCAAGCTGATGTGAGGCGAGAAAGGGGCGCGGCCGCCGACGGCGGGTGATGGGCCGTTCCTTGTCGCCGAAACGCGCCGTCGGGCCGGCCGATCGAATGCGCGACCGGCGGCGCGCCGCGCACGGCGCATGGCGCGGCGATGGAACGGCGCCGGCCGCCGGCCGGCGCGCGACGTGCGGAGGCAAATCGTCATGGCGATGATCGTGGCAGGCCGCTTCACGACGTTCGAGCAAGCGGAGGCCGGCGCGCGACGTCTGTATGCGCGCGACTTCAGGCCCGACGACGTGTCGATCTTTTTTCTGAATCCGAGCGGACAACACGCGAAATATCCGATCGGCGGCGACGTGTACGCGGATTCGGCCGCGCGGCCGGGCGGCAAGGGCGCTGCGTATGGCGCGGCGCTCGGCGTGATCGCCGGGCTCGTCGCCGGCTTCGTCGCCTACCTGCTCGGCTGGCGGTACTGGGTCGTGTGGCCCGCGGCCGCGCTCGCCGGCGGCTACATCGGCGCGTTCGGCGGCGCGCTGCGGCGCATGAAGGGCCGGCAGATCGAGGGCACGGGCACGCTCACTCAGAGCGACGCCGGCGTCATGCTGGCCGCGCACGTGACCGGCGAGACGGCGAGCGCGGCCGAGGCGGCGCTGCGCGCCACGGGCGCGGCCGGCGTCGAGCGCGTCGAAGGAGAATGGGCCGACGGCGAGTGGGCCGACTTCGATCCGGCGCGGCCGCCGCGCAGGCCGCCCGACGTGTCGGCGCGGTAGTTCGGCGCCGCGGTCATCGGCGGACGAGACGCGGTGACGGAGTGCGCCGCTCAGGCGGGCGGGCCGGCTGCTGCCACGCGCCGCTTGCGTCGGACGGACGGTGCGGACTGCCTCACGGGCCAAACGACGCCGCATCCGAAGAACGGCGTGACGATCGTCAACGGCCGATGGCCGCGGGCGATGCTATCTCACAGGAGGTCACCGATGAAAACGCGCAGATGGATCATCGCAGGCGCGGCGTGCGTGGCGCTCGGCGCGGCCGCGCTGCATGCGCAGACGCCGGGCGAGCCGCCCGCGTCGAGCTCCCGCGCCGACCGCGGCGTCGTCAATCCGCCCAACGACACGAGCGACACGCAGATCGCGAAGCGGCCGCAGGGCATCGACGCCGAGTTCGTCGACAAGGCCGCGCTCGCCGGCAAAAGCGAGGTGCAGGCGGGCCAGCTCGCCGGCGAACGCTCGGCGACGCCGGACGTGCGCGCGTTCGCGAAGCGGATGGTCGACGATCATGGCCGGCTCAACGAGGCGCTGCGCCGGCTCGCCGAGCGCAAGGGCTTGCCCGTGCAGGCCGCGCAGATCATCGATCCGGACGTCGAGGCGCTGCGCGGCAAGAGCGGCCGCGACTTCGACGTCGCGTACCTCGCCGCCGCGGGCCCGGCTGCGCATCGCAGGGCGATCCTGCTGTTCGAGAACGAGGCGCGCGCGGGCCGCGACCCCGATCTGCGCGCGTTTGCCGTGCAGACGCTGCCGATGCTGAGGCAGCACTTCGCCGACGCGCGCGCAGTGTCGCGCAAGGTCGGCGCGGCGCGCTGACGCCGCGTTCGTCACGTTCGACGTTCGGCCGGCGGGGCCCCGGTCCCGCCGATCCGGAGGGCGCCATGGCAAAGAAACAGCTCGGCGACGGCGTTCGCGAGTTGCTGTAGCAGGCGCTCGAAACGATGCTCGGCGGCGCGGAGGTGTATGAAGCGGCGCTGCCGGTCGCGACCGGCGAGACGCTGGCGAAGCGCGGCAGAGGCATCGCGACGGGCCGCCGCGGCATCGGCGGGTGCTGCGCCCGGCGCGAGGGCATCGACGATCTCCGCGTTCGCGACGCACAGTCGGCGCACGCCGCATGCCTGTATCGGGTTCGGGCGTTGCTGCCTCGCGCGGACGATGATCGGACGAGAGGAGATTTCGATGACGAACGAACGCTTCGACGCAGGTGAGGACGTCGTCCTGTGGCGTCCGCTCGCCGGCGCGCGCGCCGGCGAGCGGCGCGTGCTCGTGGTCGACGACTATCGCGACGCCGCCGAGGCGCTGCGCCTGCTGCTCGATGCGCGCGGTTTCGAATGCCGCGTCGTCGACGATCCGTTCGCGGTCTGCGACACGGCGCGCGACTGGCGGCCGTTCGCGATCGTCCTCGACATCGCGATGCCGGGCCTCGACGGGCTCGAGATCGCGCGGCGGCTGCGGCGCGAGCGGGCGACCGCGGACATGCTGCTCGTCGCGTGCAGTGCGTTCTCGGCGCGGCGCGACCTCGAACGCGCGCGCGACGCGGGATTCGACGCGCACTGCGCGAAGCCGCTGACGCTGCACCGCCTGCTGCGCTTTCTCGACGCGGCGGCCGCGGGCGAGCGCGATGGCTGAAATGTCCGGCGGGCGTTTTCGTTACGGTACGTTTGTAAAAAGGAACGACGCAAGCCGGAGCCGCGCAAAAAAAGAGCGCCGCGAGGCGCTCGAAGGACTGCTCTGCGGTCGAACCTCAGGTTCCCGGACGTGTTCACAGAGCAGCGCAGCGCACGGCGGCGCCGCGCGCGGCACGAACGCCTGCGCGGCGCGCGTGCGTGCCGGAGCTAGTGCCGGCCTTCGCCGCGCTCGGGCCGGTCGGGCGACGCCTCGCGGGGCGGCGCGTCGATGCCGAGCTCCTCGTCGACGTCGCTCCAGTAAGGCGCGCTCCCGTAATACTGATGCAGCGACGCGGCCCAGTTCGGATCGGCCATTGCCGGCCAGTGGCTCTTGTCGAATCCGGGCGCGTTCTTGATGCGCTCGGACGATACCGACACGAGGAAGCACTTGCGGTCGGTGTCGAGCGTGAGCGCGCTCCACGGAATCGCGAGCAGCTTGTCGCCGATGCCGAGCAGGCCGCCGCTCGACAGCACCGCATACGCGACCCGACCCGTGCGCACGTCGAGCATGATCTCCTTGATCTTGCCGACGTCGTCGCCGTCCGTCGTATAGACCTTGTCGCCATCGAGCGTGCCGGCCGCCATCACGTCGGGCCCCGGGCCCGCGGCGGTGGCGCGGCCTTTGCCGATGATCCGCGTGGTGCCTGGTTGAGGGGTGTTCATCGTCGACCTCCTTCAATTGAGCGACGGCCGGACGGCGTCCGGCGGCGTCGCGCGACCGGGCGATGCCGCTGCACCGGTCCGGACGGGGCGCGGCGCGGGCGCGCGGCCCGCCGCCGCAGTCGTTTGCGGGCGCCTCGCCGCCGTCACGAGCGGCGCGGCTGCGACACGCCTTCGAGCGTGTTCGCGACTTCGTCGCGCGACGCGCCGTCGGTGCGCGTCGCGAGATCGCCGATCGACAGCATGCCGACGAGGCGCTTGTCGTGATCGACGACGGGCATCCGCCGCAGTTGCGCATCCGCCATGAACTTCTGGACGTCGTCGATCTGATCGTCGTCGAAGCACCATTCGATCGTCCCGGACGCGACCTCGCGCACCTTCGTGTCGGGCGTCTTGCCGGCCGAGACCGCGCGCACGACGAGATCTCGATCGGTAACCATGCCGATGAGCCGGTTGTCCTCGCAGACGGGCAGCGCACCGATATCGAAGCGCGCCATCAGCTCCGCTGCGTGCCGGATCGAATCGGACGGGGCGACATGCACGACGTCGAGCGACATGATTTCGTTGATGCGATGCATGAGACCTCCTTTGCTTTGGGATGCACTGACGAATGCAGCAAGGGGCGTGCCGTCGGCGCATGCCGGCGACGCCCGCGCCGACGGCATGGGGGCGTGGAAAAAAGTCGTCCGCTGTGTAGCGAATGCCCGGCGGAGAGCGGGACGCGGCGGCGCGCCGAGCGTTGACGTCGACGGAACGCGGTGCGTCGGTATGCCGGAAGGCGGAATGCCCATGACCGAGCGCGCGTGTCGACGAGCCGGGAAAGCGGTTGCCGGACGAGCCGTCGCCGGCGCTCCGGCGGGATCGACCGGCAGCCGGTCTCGCCGACGGCGAGAAGGCTGGCGCGTGCGATGAAGCGCGCGCGCCGTGCGGGGTCGTTCTCCTGTTCGCGCGACGCGACAAAAACATACAAACCTTCTCCAAATTCGACACAGCAATATGTAACGAAAAGTAATAATTCCGCGGCTGTTACTCATCCCGACAATCGGTTCAACGCGCTCAGCCTCGATGCAATACGAACCTCATACGAGCCCCCCGATCCTGACCGTACCGATCCATGCGGCGCTGCGTTCCGTCATCGACGAAGTCGTTCACCGAAGCGTGTCGGAGGCGACGACCAAGGACGGCTACATGCGCTGCGCCGACTACGCGATCGTCGGCGCGCGCTTGCTCACGATGCTGACGGGCGCGCGGTATCGACCTGTCGCGGGCGGCGAGGTCATGGATTTCGGCGAAGACAATCTGTTCGTTCTTTGCTCGACGCGCGAACGGCGCCGCGCCGCGAAGCATCTGTCGCAGCTCGCGCGCTACCACTGCTGGATCGAGGCGCGCCACACCGATGCCGACGGGCGCGCGCGAACGGAAGTCATCGACTTCACGGTGCGCCACGATGCGATGGTCGCGCGCATGGTCGGCATGTCGTTCGCGCGTCCGCATCAGGCTTATTTCTGGGGTTGGGACGACGAGCACGCGGTGCCGGCCGAATTGCGGGATCATCCGGCGTTTGTGAAGCAGGGGCCGTATTGGCGTTGGGCGGAACGCGAGTGCACGACGCTGCTGCGCGCGTATGAGCGCGAGCGGCCGAGCTACTTCGGGCGTCAGGTCGCGCGCGCGTTGAATCTGCTGGCGGATCACATCGAACGCAACGTTTGAGCGGACGCGCCGGCATGCGCTCGGCGGCGGACGGCACGGCGCGCCGGAATCGGTCGAGCGATCGGCCCGCACGGCTTCGACGCGGCCCGGCGGTCTCGACGCTCGCACGATGCCTTCGCTGCCGAGGGCGGCCGATCCCGTGCGCAGGGTCCGATCGCGGTCGCGCGTTCGATTCAGGCGATGCCTCGCATCGCGGCGAATCGTGGCGAGATGCGCACGCGTCGCGCTACGCTACGCGATGCCGTGCGATCGTGACAGTGCGGCGCGCGATCGAGGCAACGGACACGCACGCAACACCTGCGGTCGACGTGACGCATGTGACGAACGCCATGAACGCAATGCGCGCGAGGCGTACGGCGAGCGTTGCCGTCCGAGCAGCGCTCGCCGGATTGCGCGGATCAGATGGCCGCGTGCGGGAAACCCAGCACGACCAGAATGACGATCAGCAGCGCGCATTCGACCGCTGCCAATGCGGTGACTTCGACTGCGCCTTCGACTTCCCTCCACATGCGCTTGGCCCTGCTCATTTGATGCTCCTTGAATGACGATCCGGCGGCGGCGCGTCCGCCGCCCGACGTTCCTCCATAAAAAAGATCGTTGCCGAAACGGCACGCTCGCGCGTGCCCGGCGTGGCCGCACGTCGCGGCCGCGGACCGACGGAAAACCCGCGCGGGCCGCCGCGTATGGGCGGCGGCCGGGTGCGTCAATGCTTCGCGCCGCCGCATCGATGCTTGTCGCGCTTCCGTTCGTGCGGCTTGTCGCCGCCGGCGGGCTTTGACGGATCGACGCGCGTGACGCCGCCCGTCGCGGGCGGATCGCTCGCGGGGAAGGTGTCTGCGAGCGCCTGGTCGATCAATGCCTCCGACCGGTGTGTGCGGATCTCGTCCTTGTCCTTCAGCGGCGGGGAATTCGGCGCGCGCGGCGCGTGCTGTCGCGGGGTGTGCTGAGTCATATCGTTTCTCCGGCAAGGTCTGCCTCTATCGCGAGCAAGGACCGTTCCCGGCGAACCGCGTCGTGGGTATGTGATTTGCCGCGTCGCGCGAAGCGCCGCGTTTCGCGGCAGCGCCGTTCGCCGACGCCCGACCGTCGGATGCGCGGCGGCATCGACGCCGGACAGGCGTCGTCGGCCGTTGCGTCGTCCGGGCAGCCGGCGCGACGCGCGCGATCGAATCTGCCTGGAACGTCGTGCCGGCGTCGACGACGATGACGCGTCGCGCATCGCACGGCGTCCGAGCGACCGGGAGGTGGTCAGATGGAAACGCCGAAGCCAGCAGTTCATTACGAAGCCAACGTATGCGGCGGCAGTTTCGAAGCGGTATTGAGCCGTTTCGGGGATTGGAAGCGCGAGCCGCTCGTCTATCGACCCGAGCGCCGCATGTTCGAAGGCAAGGACAGCGTACGCCGCCTGGGCGACGAGGCGTTCGACAGCCCGGACGAGGCGCGCCGCGCGCTGATCCGCTCGTGCGCGCCGCGCGACCGCTTCGCGCTCGCCGCGCCAATTCGCGACGACGGCCATCACATGTGGCTCGTGATGGCCGCGTTCGAGGCGTGATCGCGTCGCACGGCGGCTTGCAGGATTTACAAGCGAAGGGTGTAACCGATGCCGATCGGGGGGCGGCGTGTCGCGCATGCGTATGAACGTATGACGTACGGCGTGTGTCGTGCGACATGTGACGCGCGGCGTGCGGCGTGCGGCGTGAGACGCGTGAAGCCGCGAACGCAGCGGGCGATGGATGCGGCGTGTCGCGAGACGGGCGCCGCGCGCGGGCCGTTCACGTGATTGGGCGGGCGCATGAAGCGTGGTCGAGCGTTTGTGCGTTCGTGTCGTTGCGCCGTGGAACTCGCATCGCCGCTGGCCGATGCGGGCGATCGCCTCATTCGCGCCACCGACGGAGACGGCGTGCAAAGTTGCCGTCCGGCGCGCGAGAAAGCGTTGGACCGCGCTCGTCCACAGCGCGGAGCGACGCACGGATGCGGGCGATCGGATCTCGCGCGATCGCAAGGCGCGCACGACGTCGGCGATCGGGCCAAGCGTGGTCTGGTAGGCGTGAAGCGAGGTGCGTGGAGGCGGCGATCGCGATGTACGCGTTGCGACGTGCACGCTGCGACATGCGCGCTGCGGCATGCGTGTTGCGACGTACGCGCTGCGAGATATACGCGCTGCGACGTGTGCGAATGCGTCGATGGGCACGGTGCTTGCGGCGAGTTGGACGGGCGATATCGCCGATCCGATCCCGTAACGCAAACCGATTCATCGATCCGCTATGCAACCCGACATTCTGTTTCATCGGCCGAATCCGCCGATCTCCAACATCGACCCCGAATACGCGCCATCCGATCACGACGACGATGACAGCGAGCCGTCCGATCCGCCGGAACCTCACCGTCATCCGGCAGGCGATCCGCCGCCGCCCGATCCGCCGATTCATGTGTGGTTCGTGTGACGCGGCCGGGGTCATGTCGGCTGAACTTGCGCCGTCCCGGATTTCTGTCGACCGGACTCCCGGCGATCGAAATCACGGTGACTGGATGCCCGGCGCCCGCATTACAACGACCGTATGCGTGGCAACTGCACGCAGGGCGCCCACGCCCACGGCGCACGAATTCGGCGCGGCCGAACCGATGCCGGCGAATTCGCGACGACCGACCGTGCCGGCGGCGGCCTTGCTCGCGGCTGCCGGACCACGGCGGCCGCATCCACGGCGGCCACGTTCACATGTGACCACGTCGACAGTGGCCGTATCCGGCGGCGAATCCACGCCGGCCGCCACCACGGAGGAAGCGATGACGATCCGGGTCGAGCCCGGCGACAAGCGCGAGATCGCCGAGACGCTGGGCCGCTACTTCGAAGCCCGCTCGATGCCGTTCCATATCGAGGAGCATCCGGCCGACGTGCTGCACGTCGGCTTTCACGCGGACGGGCATCCGGCCGCCATGACAATCACGTTCGACGACGACGCGTTCGCCGCGTTCGTCCATTGGGACATCGAGCAGAAGCGCCTCGCGCTGCAGCGGCTCGCCGACGAGTTCGCCGAGATGATGGCGCAGCGCAGTCCGACCGCGTACGCGGGCGATTTTCACATCAACCGATTCTGAGCGGATCGCGCGCGCCGTGCGCACGCGCTGCACGCTCGAAGGAGCTTTCGATGACTATTCACGCGATTTCGACGAAACTGGCATGCGCCGCCGCCCTGGCCCTCGCGGCGACGGCCTGTTCGCAGAGCGGCTCGTACGGCAGCTCGCCGCGCAGCAGCGGCGCGATGACGGACGGCGTCGGCCAGCCGCCGCCGACAGCCGCCACGCCGTCCGACGGCGCGCGCTACGGCAGTCCGGGCAGTAACAGCGCATCGCCGATGGCGCCGGACGGCAGCGGCGGCGGCGCGGCTCCGGCGCCGAGCGCACCCGGCACCAGCTATTGACGCCGCGCACCGCGCTTCGCGCGGCGGGGCTCGCGGAATGCGCCGCTTGCGTGCACACTGGAGCGACTGCCGACTGCCGACTGCCGACTGCCGACTGCCGACTGCCGACGGGGGGCGGCCGGGGGCGATGTCGCGTCGCCGGCCGGGGCCAGCCGCACGCCGCGCGATACGGCGACGGCATTCCCATCCCGGGCGCGCCGTGCTGCAATGCCATGGCGGCCCCGCGCGCGCCGGGCCGGGCGCGAGAGGCGAGCGGAGCGGGCGTCAAGCGCGCGGCATCCGTCGCGCTCGCGTCAGGCTTCAGCCGATCGCCGCACGCGCAACGACGACGCGGCTCGCGGCCGCATGCGCCGGCTACGCCGGGCGCGCGATTCGCGCGCAGGCGCGCCGCACCGACAACAACACGAACAAAGAGGACAGCACATGGTCGACGCACGAGCCGTTTCAATTCGGGGAACCGCCGCGCCGCGCCATGCGGCGGCGCGCAAGCGCATCGTGCACATCGTGCACATCGTGCGCGGCATCGTCTGCGCGTCGTGCGCGGCGGCGGCTGTTTCGGCGCGCGCGCAGACCCCTTCGCCGCTCGCCGAGTGGCAGTACTCGGCCGGCGTGCCGCTCGACAAGCTGTTCAACCCGCAGCAACCGAACTGGCAGATCGCGGTCGGCGCGGCCGGAACGCTGCAGCCGCGCTACGAAGGCTCGAACCAGTACCGGCCGATGGCCGGTCCGACGTTCGACGTCCGCTATCGCGACCTGTGGTTCGCGTCGACGGGCGAGGGGATCGGCGTCAACGTGCTGCGCGGCCCGAACTGGCGCGCGACGATCTCGGCGGGCTACGACCTCGGACGCCGCGAGGCCGACGACCGCGGCCATCTGGCCGGCATCGGCAACATCAATCCGGCGGCGGTGATCAAGCTGTCGGCCGACCACGTGATCTCGCGCGACTTTCCGCTCGTGCTGCGCGCGGACGTCCGGCGCAGCATCGGCGGCGCGAACGGCTGGGTTGCCGATCTCTCCGCGTACATGCCGCTGCCGGGCAGCTCGGAAAAGTTCTACTGGTTCGCGGGCCCGTCGGTCACCTTCGCCGATTCGCGCTACATGAACGGCTGGTTCGGCGTGAACGACGCGCAGGCGGCGCGCTCCGGGCATCCGCGCTACGAGCCGAGCGCGGGCGTGAAGTCGGTCGGCGGCGGCGTGACGCTCGTGTGGTTCGTCACGAAGCACTGGTTCGTGACCGCCGACGGCGCGGTCGACCAGCTCGTCGGCAGCGCCGCGCGCAGCCCGCTCACGCAGCGCTCGACGAACGCGGTCGTCGATCTGTCGATCAATTACCAGTTCTAGCGGCGGCGCGGCGGCGGCGTTGCGCGCGCCGCCGCCGTCGAAGCGTTCCGGCCCGTGCGCCGCCGGGCAACCGACGGCGGGAGCCTTTCTTGCCATCGACGTGAACCCGGCCGCGCTCCGCGCGGCATTCGTGTTTCGTTTGCAAGGAGGTACGCATGCAGAACGCCGAATCGAATCCCACCCCGCAGCAACCGCGCGAGATCGCGGCGAAGCGCCCCGGGGAGACGCCCGCGGCCGGCCGCGCCATGCCGGACGCGTCGTCCCGGGAGAAGGCGCGCGGCGCGAACGCGCGCAAGCTCACCGCCGAGGCGATCGCGGGCAAGACGCCCACCGGCCTGCCGCCCATCGACGTCGACAGGTACGCGTGCGACAGCGGCGACCCCGTCCGGCGCGCGGCCAGCCGGATCGTCACGCTCGACAATGCGAACATGGCGTCGACCGACAACACGGTCGACGTCGACGGCAAAGGGCGCGAGGCGCAGACGGGCGCGTCCGAATGGCACGACAACGTGATCTATTCGAACGCGTCGCTCGACGAGGCCGTCGATACGCCGGACGACGGCCTCGCCGGCATCGAGAGCCGCCCGCACGGCTATCTGCCGGAGGTCGAGCCGCGCGAAGGCTGGCGCGTCGTCTACGGCGGCACCGTCGACATCGAGCGCACGACGGGCGCGCGCACGGAGCACGTGTTCAGCTTCGAGCGATCGAGCTGAGCGGCGGCGCGGATGGCGCTGCGACGTCCGATGCGGCGTGTGCCGTTCGCTGCGCGGTCGAGCGAATGCGCGATGCAAATTCGATCGAATCGAATGGCCGGGCGGCCGGAGCGAGCGTCCGACCCGCACCGCCGGCCCACGGGCACGCGCGTTGCGCGACTCACGCTGCGGCGCGCGGTGTGCCGCACGGCCCGCCGCACCGGCATGCGGCTGGAGGAATGCGATGACCACTCCGCGAGAACATTTGGAAGACTGGCTGCGCGACGCCTATGCGATGGAGCGTCACGCCGAGACGATGCTGAAGTCCCAGGCCGCGCGCCTCGACAACTATCCGGTGCTGCGCGACCGGATCCGGCAGCACGTCGAGACGACGCTCGAACAGCAGCGCCTGCTCGAAGGCTGCCTGCAGCGCCTGGAGATCGCGCCTTCCGCGATCAAGGACTTGGCGGCTCGCATTGCCGCCTATGGTCAGGCGGCGGGCGGCGTATTCGTGTCGGACGAAGTCGTGAAGGGGGCGATGGCGGGCTACGTGTTCGAGAACCTCGAGATTGCGTCGTACAAGACGCTGATCGCCGCCGCTCAGCTCGCGGGCGAAAAGGAAATCCGCGATTGCGGCGAGCGGATCCTGAAGCAGGAAATCGACATGGCGCAGTGGCTGTCGGAGCACCTGCCCGATATCGTCGTCGCGTTCCTCGAGCGCTCGGCATCCGAGCGCGGCGATGCGAAGCGCTGACGCGCCGCGTTCGCGCGGGCGGCGCGTTCGGATATAGGCCGCGGGCGCGCGGCGGCTGCCACGCGCCGCGCTTCACGCACGTCGAACGCCAAACCGAGCGCCAAACATCGCACATCAAGCGCCGCGTGCGACACGCCGACCACCGGACATCGCCGTCCGCCCGGCCTCGAACCGCGCCGCACGCGGCGCAGCCTTGCTTACTGAGTTACTGCGGCCCCAGCTCCTGCGCGGACGTATCCGCGTCGTTGCCCTGCGCGACGAGCACGTGAATGTCGTTCGGCGTGACGTCCGCGATGCCGCCCGCGGGAATCGTCAGCAGCAGCCAGTCCGCGTTGTTCGCGATGCTGACGGGCGGCGTCGTGAGGATCGGCGTTTTCGAGCCCGGCAGCGTGACGATCACCTGATACGTGCCGCCCGACAGATAGACCGAATCCTGCCCCGACGCCGGCACCGCGTTCTGATAGGCGGCGCCCGCGAGCGTCGGGCTCTGCGCGGCGATGTTCGTGCCCGGCGGCACGACGTAGATGTCGACGTTCTGCGCGTTCGGCGACGCGTTGAAGCTGCGCACGCGCGCCTGGTCGGACAGCAGACCCTTCGCGAACGGGTCGTCGATCACCGAGATCGGCGTCGACGTGCTCGGGATCGCGATCGTCGTGTAGTGGTGCCCGTTCGCCGCGTTGAACGTCTGCGACGCGATGGTCACGCTCGTGCCGGTCACGTTGTAGCTCGCGGTCTGTGAGCCGCTGCCGACCGAGCGGTAGCGTGTGACGCCCTTGTATGCGACGTTGGTCGCATTGGCCTGGGCATTCAGGAAATAGTCGAGGTTGGGGCCGGCGGGAACCGCGTTGATGAAGCGCGCCTGCGGATTCGAGATGCCGAGCTCGGTGCCCGTGTCGTCGCCGCCGCATGCGGCGACGAGCGCGACGGCCGAGATCAGCGCCGCAACGGTTCGAATCGGTTTCATGACTCCCTCTCTGTATCGGTCGGCCGACACGTCGCGGCGCGGTTCGCAGCGTCCGTGCGGGCGTGCTGGCGCGTCGCGTCGCCGCCGGTGGGTGAAATGTCGATGGGTTCGGCGAAGACTGGCTCGGTCGCCGTGCCCGCGCATAGCGCGACGGGGCGCTCGCAAACAGCAACAGGCATACCCGGCGATGTGGCGGTGCACGGCTCGAAACGCGCCGGCCCGCGCTCGCGACGGAGCGCGGCCGCTGCTGCCGTGCGGCGAACCACGGCAGCGCGGGCGTAACCGATTGCGCGATGCGACGCGCGCAGGTGAAATTTTTGCGGAGAAGGGCAATATCTGCGCGGATGCGTCGGCGCAAATGCATCGATCGAAAGAAGGCGGCGACGCCGATCGCGTCGAACGCCATCCGCGTGCGTCGCGGTCCAAAACTTGCGCGCGCCTTTGTAAAAAGCGCCGGCCGATGCGGCGGCGGCGCCGCACGGGTATGACGAAAGTCCGCTCGTACAAGGCGCCGTGCGATTGGTACGGAAGTTGCGTGTATCCGCGTACCGCCATTCACACGACAGGGAGTCCCGCATGTCCGCCACGCTCGCGTTGCAAATGCGTCAACACCTGGCGCTCACGCCGCGCTTGCAGCAGTCGCTGCGCCTGCTCCAGCTTTCTTCGCTCGAATTCCAACAGGAGCTGCGCCAGGCGCTCGATACCAATCCGTTTCTCGAAGACGCGCAATCGACCGACGACGACACGGCCGCGGCCCCGGCGACGCCGGGCGAGCCGCCCGCCGAAGCGGACGCGCGAACGGACGACGGCTATGCGGACAGCGGCTATGCCGACGGCGCTGACGGCGCCGTCCCCGGCGCACCCGACGCATCGCCGCCCGTCGGGCAGGACCTGCCGTTCACGGTCGAGCTGTCGGCGCGCGCTTCGAGCCGGCGATCCGACGACGCGTCGGATCTCGAGCCCGGCGACTGGATGACGGCCGAGCCGTCGCTGCACGAACACCTGCACGACGCGCTGCGTCTTTACCAGCTGACCCCGCGCGATCGCACGCTCGCGCGAATGATCATCGACGCGCTCGACGACGACGGCTATCTGCGCCAGGCGCTGCCCGAGCTCGCGGCGGCGGCCGACCCGCTGCTGCATCCGACCGATCAGGAGCTGCTCGTCGCGCTGCGGCTCGTGCAGTCGCTCGACATGCCGGGGATCGGCGCGCGCTCGCTGTCCGAATGCCTGCTGCTGGAACTCGACGCGATGCCCGCCGACACGCCTGGCCTCGAATGCGCAAAAGAGATCGCCGCGCATCATCTCGAGCGCCTCGCGCGCCGCGAGACGGCCGAGATGCAGCGCCGCATCGGCTGCGACGGGCGCACGCTGCGCATCGCGTGCGCGCTCGTGCGGCGGCTCGATCCGCGCCCCGGCAACCAGTACGGCAGCGCGGCCGGCAACTACGTCGTGCCCGACGTGATCGTGCGGCAGGTGCGTGGCGAGTGGATCGTCACGATCAATCCGGCCGTGATGCCGCGCGCGCGCATCCATCGCCGCTATGCGGAGCTGTTCGCGCAATCGAGCGGGTCGCATCAGTCGCCGCTCGGCCAGCAGTTGCAGGAGGCGCGCTGGCTGATCCGCAACGCGCAGAAGCGCTTCGACACGATCCGGCGCGTCGGCGAATGCATCGTCGCGCGTCAGCGCGATTTCTTCCGTTACGGCGAGATCGCGCTGAAGCCGCTCGTGCTGCGCGACATCGCCGACGAGCTCGGCCTGCACGAATCGACGATCTCGCGCGCGACCGGCAACAAGTACATGGCGACGCCGCACGGCACGTTCGAGTTCAAGCACTTTTTCCCGCGCAAGCTCGAGGCGGCGGGCAAGGGCGCGTGCTCGGCGGCCGTCGCGAAGGTGCTGATCCGCGACATGATCGCGGCCGAGCACGCGGTCGACCCGCTGTCCGACGTCGCGCTCGCGCAGCGTCTCGCGGGGCGCGGGATCGTGCTTGCGCGCCGCACGGTCACGAAGTACCGGCAGGCGATGAAGATCCCGCCCGCGGATCTGCGGCGGCGCGCACCCGTTTGAACCTTCGGCCGACGCGCGGCGTCGCGCGCTCGTCGGCCGGCGACTCGCGAAAGCGAAAGGAGCGACCCTGCATGCCAGCGAAATCGCAAGCCCAGCAACGCGCCGCCGGTGCGGCGCTGTCCGCGAAGCGCGGACGGACGAAGGCGAGCGAACTGAAGAGTCCGTCGAAGTCGATGTACGAATCGATGAGCGAGAAGGCGCTCGAGAAGCTCGCGGGAACGAAGACCAAAGGCAAGCCGAAACACAAGTCGAAGTCGTGACGGCCCGCGTGCCCACCGTCCCTCACGTTGACCAGGAGGTGTTCATGCTTCGATATGCGCTCATCTTTTTCATCATCGCGATCGTCGCGGCGGTGCTCGGCTTCGGCGGCATCGCGGCCGGCGCGGCCGAGATCGCGAAGATCCTGTTCTACGTCTTCGTCGTGGTCTTTCTCGTCACGCTCGTGCTGGGCGTCGCACGACGATGATGGCCGCACGCATGGATAGCGGCCGCGCGGCGCGATGCCGCGCGCGCGCCGGCCGCCCGGTTCAGGCCGCAGGCTCGCGATGACGCTGCCGACCGATCTGCCGCAGCGGCTCGTCGAGATCGAGCATCTGCTGTCGGACTGCTTTCCGTCGTCGTCGACGACGGTGCTGCACGTCGGCGATTCGTCCGGACGTCTGACGATCCAGGTGTCGTGGGTCGCGGCGCCAGCCGAGTCGAGCCTCCTCGAATCGCGCTGCGCGCTGAACCTCGTGTTGGAGCCGGGCGCGCTGCGCCGCTACGGCCGCCTGGACGCCGCCGCGCGCGCACGGATCCGAGCGCGCCTGGGCGTGCTCGCGCGGCAAACCGTCGATGCGGCGCGGCCGGTCGAACGGAAAGACGTCGTCGAGTGCAACGCGACGCTGCCCGTGACCGACGCGCTGCTCGACGACGCGTTGCGCGGCGGCTGAACGTCCGGCAAGGACAGGGCGTTCGCCGCCGCGACGCGTCGCGAACGGCACGCGCGCACGGCCGTGCGCGCGCCCACTCACGCTGCGGGCGGCCCGCGACGCCGCCTGCGTTACGAAAGGGGACACCTCACAGATGGCCGATCCAAACCGCAACGCTCCACACCACATGCCGCGCGACGCACAGCCGGACGGCGCGCGCGCGGACCGCAAATCGCGGGATCTCGACCGCTATCGCGTGAAGCCGGACGGCGAGGCGCTGCGCACGAACCAGGGCGTGCGCATCGCGGACGATCAGAACACGCTGCGCGCGGGCGCGCGCGGCCCGTCGCTGCTCGAAGACTTCATCATGCGCGAGAAGATCACTCACTTCGATCACGAGCGCATTCCGGAGCGGGTCGTGCACGCGCGCGGCTCGGCCGCGCACGGCGTGTTCCGCGTCTACGAATCGATGGCCGAGTACACGAAGGCCGCGTTCCTGCAGGATCCGGCGAAGGAAACGCCCGTCTACGTGCGCTTCTCGACGGTGCAGGGCCCGCGCGGCTCCGCGGACACCGTGCGCGACGTGCGCGGCTTCGCGGTGAAGTTCTACACCGACGAAGGCAACTACGATCTCGTCGGCAACAACATGCCGGTGTTTTTCATCCAGGACGCGATCAAGTTTCCGGACTTCGTCCACGCGGTGAAGCCCGAGGCGCCGAACGAGATGCCGACGGGCGCGTCCGCGCACGACACGTTCTGGGATTTCGTGTCGCTCGTGCCGGAGTCCGCGCACATGGTGCAATGGCTGATGTCGGACCGCGCGATTCCGCGCAGCTTCCGGACGATGGAAGGCTTCGGCGTCCATACGTTCCGGTTCGTCAATGCGCAGGGCGTCGCGCGCTTCGTGAAGCTGCACTGGCGACCGGTGCTCGGCTCGTACTCGCTGCTGTGGGACGAGGCGCAAAAGATCGCCGGCCGCGATCCGGATTTCCATCGGCGCGATCTGTGGGAAGCGATCGAGCGCGGCGATTATCCGGAGTACGAGCTTGGCGTGCAGATCGTCGAAGAGCGCGACCAGCGCGCATTCGGCTTCGACTTGCTCGATCCGACCAAGCTGATTCCGGAAGAAGCGGTGCCGGTGAAGCTGATTGGCAAGATGACGCTCAATCGCAATCCCGACAATTTCTTCGCGGAGACCGAGCAGGTCGCGTTTCACCCGGGGCACGTCGTGCCGGGCATCGACTTCACCGACGATCCGCTGCTGCAAGGACGGCTCTTCTCGTACACCGACACGCAGATCAGCCGGCTCGGCGGCCCGAACTTCCACGAGATCCCGATCAACCGGCCGGTCTGCCCGTTCGCGAATCTTCAACGCGACGCGATGCACCGGCAGGCGATCGACGTCGGGCAGGCGTCGTACGAGCCGAATTCGCTGAATGGCGGCTGGCCGAGGGAAACCGGGCCGGCCGCGACGGAGGGCGGCTTCGACAGCTATTCGGAGATGGTCGAAGGCGCGAAGACGCGCGTGCGCAGCGGTTCGTTTTCCGATCATTTCTCGCAGGCGGCGCTCTTCTATCGGAGCGTGACCGATGTTGAACGGCGGCACATCCGCGACGCATACGTGTTCGAGCTCGGCAAGGTGACGAAGCCGGCGATCCGCGCGCGCGTCGTCAACGAGATCCTCGCGCGCGTCGACACGGCGCTCGCGACGGAAGTCGCCGAGCGGCTCGGGTTGCCGCCGCCCGCCGGCGAGCCTGCGATCGTCGCGCTGCCGCCGTCGCCCGCGCTCAGCCTGCTCGCGCGCGGCAAGCTCAGCGTGCGGGCGCGGAAGGTCGCGCTCATCGCGACGCCGGGCGCCGACACGCGCCTCATCGAGCGCGTGCGGCGTGCGCTGACCGATGCGCGCGCGGTGCCCGTGCTCGTCGCGCCGACGCTCGCGCCCGTCGGCGGGCTCGAGCCCCACGCGACGCTTGTCGGGATGCCGTCGGTGATGTTCGACGCCGTATTTATCTGCGGCGGCGACGGCGACGGGCGCGATCTCGTTCATTCGAGCGACGCGAGGCACTTCGTGCAAGAGGCGTTCAAGCATCTGAAGGCGATCGCGGCGATCGGCTCGGGACGCCAGTTGCTCGGCGCCGCGCACCTGCCCGAGCATGCGGACGGCGTGTGCGTCGGGCATGCGGCCGATCTCGACCAGGTGCTCGCGAAATTCTTCGACACGTTGTCCGAGCATCGCGTCTGGTCGCGCGAGTCGCTCGCGGAGGGCGTGCCCGCGTAGCGCACGCGGCGCGCGACACACGATGGACGCGATCGTCGTCTTTCTGTTCGGCGGGGGCGAGCCGCTCGGCGCGCTGCGGATGGCGGCGCGCGCGGCCGTCGTGTTCTTCGTCGCGCTCGCGCTGATCCGGATCGCGGGCCGCCGCGCGTTCGGGCAGCGCTCGCCGTTCGACTATGTCGTCGGCATCCTGCTCGGCGCGACGCTGAGCCGCGCGATCGTCGGCGCGTCGCCGTTCTGGCCGACCGTCGCCGCTTCGCTCGCGATCGTGCTGCTGCATCGCGCGATCGCGTGGACGTGCGTGCGTTCGGCGCGGCTCGAACGTTTCTTCGTCGGCGCGCAGCGCGAGCTGTACCGCAACGGCCGCTTCGACGACGCGCAGATGAGCGCCGCGCTGATCACGACGACCGACGTCTACGAGAGCGTGCGCCAGAAGACGGGCGACTGCGACCTGTCCGGCGTCGCGGCGGCGATACTCGAACGGAACGGCCATGTCAGCATCATTCGTCGGAAGTCCTGAACGGGCGGCGGTACGGCGTCGCCGCGCGCGAGCGCGCAAGGAGGCGTCATGCCGCCGACGATCAGATACCACGGGATTTCATGCATGCGGAGGTCCGGGATGACGCGCCGCCGCGTGCGGGCGCGGCGCGCGTCAGGGCTTGCGGCCGAATGCTTCGCGCAGCTTTTTCTTCACGCGCTCGAGCGTGTCGCGGCGTGCTTTCGGAAGATTCCGGCCGGCGCGGTTCATGTAGAAGTTGAGCATCGACATCGCCGACTGGAGCGGTGTGCCCTTGCGCCGCGTGCTGTCGAGCGCCGAGCGCTTCAGCGATTGCGCGATCGCTTCGGGGTCGTCGGATTTGAAGATGTTCGGTTCGAGGTCGAGCGCGTTGCTGTGCTGCGTCACGTCGTTCGACCAGTACCGGCCAGACTTTTCTTGCGCCGTGCGGGCGCGCTTGCGGCCGGACGCGGGCGGACGGGACGCGGTCTTGCGCGGGGCGCTTTTGCGGGTCGGCGTCTTGCGGGTCGCCATCTCGCGCTCACAGCTTGATGCCGCCCGCTTCGGGCGCATTCGACGAACCGGGCTCGACGTCGCCGACGCTGAACCGCTCGGGCCGCCGGATCTCGACCGGCTGGCGCGCGCGCGACGCCTGCGGCGCATGGCGGTGCGCGGCACGCGGATGGCCGTCGGCGTGCGGGCGGCGCGGCGGGCAGGCGCGGCGCGACGTGCGCGCGCGGGCAGATCCATCGGGAAGCGGCCGCCGGCCGGCGGCGCGCGAGAACAGCAGGACGATGGCTTCGAGTATTCGCATCGCGTGCTCCTGACGGGCGGCTAGGACGCGCGAGACTCGGCTCGCGCCGCGTACGCGCCGCGGTGGCGTTCGGCCGACCCCGGCGGGCGGCCCCGAATCGAGAATGCAAGCAACGGTCGTACCGGCGTGTGCGCCGCGGCGGACGGCGGCGTCGTCCATCGTCGCATATAAATTCTTCAGCGCGTGGGCAAACGAGCAAAGTCCGGCGCCGCCGCGCGGCGACGGTCAAAAGAAGGAATATGCTCGCCCGGACTGTCGGCGTTTGCGAAATGGTTCGACATCGGAATGCGCGACATATGTCGCGAATCGTTTCGTATCGGGAAACGATTGGGCGAATGCTCTTTGAATGCCGAGAATGGGTGGCTAATGCGCACACATTGCGTGCATGGATGTAGCGGGGTGACGGCGGCCGCGCGTGCGGATGGATGCCGGCATCTTCCGTATCGACGTCGTCGAGCGCCGGCTGTCTATGCATGTCGTTGCCCGACGTTCGCCGAATGAATGCGCCGGTGCCCACCGGGAAGCGATGCGCCATCGATCGGCAAACCTGACCGTCAGCGCGGCGAGGGCGGAACGCTCCCCCGTCCGCTCGCGCAGCGGATTCGATTCACGAATTGGTTCGGATAACGGATCGAACGAGCAGTCTTCGGGCGCCGAGCCCGGCGCGCGTCATGCGCATCGTTCGCCTCACGCGTTGTCGTTCGCACGTGCGCACGAACCGAAAGCGACGCACATCGCCGGCGACGGCCCGCACGTCGCGCACATCGCGCATCAAGCCTTGAACGACGGTAAATCCCGCACGATCCGCGTGAGGATTTCATGCGCCGCGCGCGGCAGCGCGCGCTCATTATGAACGAGCACCTTGCCGCAAGGCGAATTGAACAGCGGATTGCGCATCCGCAGCGCGACGATCTCGCCGCGTTCGAGGTCTTCCTCGATCAGCAGACGCGTGAGGAACGCGACCCCGTTGCCCGAGCGCACGAAACGCCGCATCGCGGGCACCGAGTTCGTGACGAGCCGCGGCGCGAGCGGAATGTTCTCCGCATGCGCGACGGTGTGCACGATCTGTCCGACGCCGTAGTACGGCGCGGGCATCAGCGCGAGCGGATAGCGGACCGCGTCGCGCAGTTCGAGCGGCTCGTCGCGCCTCGCGAGCGGATGCGCGGGCGCGACCGCGAGAAACGTCGGATGCGCGACGCTCAGGCACTCGCGAATCTCGGGCGGCAGTGACGGATTGTACGTGAGGCCGATATGCGCACGTTTGCGTAATACGTCATCTACGACGCCGTCCGCGGTGCGCACGTTCAGTTCGACGGATACGTGCGGGTGACGATGCAGAAATTCGGTGACGACGGAATCCATCAGGTCTTCGACATAGCCGACCGTCAGCGCGATTTCGACGCGCCCGCGCAGTTCGCCGTGCAGCGATTCGTGGAATTGCTCTAATCCGATCCGGCACGCATGCGTGTATTCGACGAGCAGGGCGGCTGCTTCCGTCGCGATCATGCCGTGCTGCCGGCGCTCGAACAGCGGCGCGCCGATCTCGTTCTCGAGCAGTTGCAATTGCCGGCTGACAACGGACGGCGCGGTGTTCAGCCGTTCAGCCGCCGCGCGGATCGATCCGTGTTCGAGAATCGCGTGAAAGTAACGCAGACGGCTGAGATTGACTTGAAACGATTGATCCATACGCGTGTTGCCCTGCAAAGCAACGGCTGTACACCAAAGTTGCTGTCACTGGGATCATACAGTATGGAGATAATGGCCACGACAAACGAGCGCGGAGTACGCGCCGCAGATTCCAATACGGGCCCTATGAGAGAACAGAACGCTTCCGGAAACGCGCGCTCGCGAATCTATCGAAAGGTCGACATCCGCATCCTCGGGTTTCTCGCAGTCTGTTACATCACGGCCTATATCGATCGCATCAACATCAGTTTCGCGAAGCTCGCGATGCAATCGGACCTCGGATGGAACGAGGCCGTGTACGGCTTCGGCGCGGGAATCTTCTTTCTCGGCTACATGGCGTTCGAGGTGCCGAGCAATCTGTGGCTGACCCGTATCGGTGCGCGGCTCACGCTGAGCCGCATCATGGTGCTGTGGGGGCTGACGTCGGTCGCGATGATGTTCGCGACCGACATCACGACGTTCTATGTATTGCGCTTTTTTCTGGGCGTGTTCGAGGCGGGCTTCAGCCCCGGCATGCTGTTCTGTCTGACCCGCTGGTATCCGGAGGCGCGAATGGCGCGCGCGATGGCGATGCTGTTGTGCGCGGGGCCCGTCGGCGCGGTGATCGGCGGACCCGTGTCGACGCTCATCATGACGCAGCTCTCGGGCGCGTACGGGCTGACCGGCTGGCAGTGGCTGTTCCTGCTCGAAGGCTTGCCCGCGGTGCTGCTCGGCGTCGTGCTGTTCTTCACGCTGTGCGAGCGGCCCGCCGACGCGAAGTGGCTGAGCGCCGACGAGAAGGCGATCCTGCTGAGCGAGCTCGGTTCGGCGCCGCGCGCGGCGAGCCGGCACACCGCGTTTCGCGAGGTGCTGAAAGATCCACGAATCTATGCGATGGCGTTCTCCTACTTCGCGATCATTTGCGGCCTGTACGCGGTCAGCTTCTGGCTGCCGACGCTGCTGCGCGGCGCCGGCGTGAAGAACCTGCTGCACATCGGCGCGCTCACCGCGCTGCCGTATCTCGCGGCGATCGTTGCGATGCAGGTGATCGGCCGCCGGTCCGACAAGCGCAGCGAGCGGCGTCTGCACAGCGCGATCGCGCTGCTCTTGAGCGCGGCGGCGCTGACGGCGACGGTGGTCGCGGGCGACCGCTTCGTCGTCGCGATGGTCGCGCTCGTCGCGGCGACCGCGCTGATGTATTCGGCATACGCGGTGTTCTGGGCGATTCCCGCCGACTATCTGAAGGGCGACGTCGCCGCGGGCGGCATCGCGCTCATCAATTCGATCGGCCTGTTCGGCGGCTTCGTGAGCCCGACGATCATCGGCTGGATCAAGAACGAAACGGGCAGCCTGCAGGCCGGGCTGATGGTGATGGTCGCGCTGTTCGTCGCGGGCGCGATCGTGCTGCTTGCGAATCGCGTCGACGCGAAGAAATGGAGCGCCGCCGCATCATGAAGATCCTGGTCGCCGGATTCCGGCACGAGACGAACACATTCGCTCCGAGCAAGGCGAGCTACGCGAGCTTCGCGGCGGACGGCGGGCGCTATCCGCTGTCGCGCGGCGCCGAGATCGGCAGGCTGAAGGGCATGAACCTGCCGATCGCCGGCTGCCTCGCGGCGCTCGACGACGCCGGCCACGTCGCGCTGCCCGCGATCTGGGCCGACGCGATGCCGTCGGGCCGCGTCGAATCGGTCGCGTTCGAGCGGATCGCGGGCGAGATCGTCGATGCGGCGAAGCGGCGCGACGCCGACGGCATCTACGTCGACCTGCACGGCGCGATGGCGACCGAGCGCTACGACGACGGTGAAGGCGAGCTGCTGCGCCGGCTGCGCGAGGCGGTCGGCGCGCGCGTGCCGATCGTCGCGTCGCTCGACCTGCACGCGAACGTCACGCAGCAGATGCTCGACAGCGCGGACGGGCTCGTCACGTACCGCACGTATCCGCACGTCGACATGGCGGACACCGGGCGCCGCGCGGTCGCCCTGCTCGATGCGCTGCTCGGCAGGCGCAATCGCCAGGTCCGGATCGCGCGGCGCGTGCCGTTCCTGATTCCGGTCAACGCGATGTGCACGTCGCTCGAGCCGTCGAGGAGTCTGTTCCGGCTGCTCGGCCGGCTCGAGACGGGAAGCGTGCGGTCGCTGTCGTTCGCGCCGGGCTTTCCGGCGGCGGACTTCCCCGAATGCGGGCCGGCGATCTGGGGCTACGGCACGGATCCCGTCCAGCTGACCCGCGCGGTCGACGCGCTGTACGAGCACGTCATGTCGAGCGAGGCGGAGTGGTCGGTGCACTTCATGTCGGCGGACGACGCGGTGAAGGAGGCGATCCGGATCGCACGCCGCGCGGACAAGCCGGTCGTGATCGCCGACACGCAGGACAACCCGGGCGCGGGCGGCGGCTCGAACACGACGGGGCTGCTGCGCGCGCTCGTCAGGCATCGCGCGCCGGATGCGGCGCTCGGGCTGTTCTTCGATCCGGCGGCCGCGTGCGCCGCGCATGCGGCGGGGCTCGGCGCGTCGGTCGAGCTCACGCTCGGCGTGGAGAGCGGGCTGCCGTTCACCGGGACGTTTCGCGTCGAGTCGCTGTCGAACGGCCGCTGCCATTGCCACGGTCCGATGCTGAAGGGCGCGACGTTCGAGCTCGGTCCGACCGCGTGCCTGCGGATCGACAACGTGCGCGTCGTCGTCACGTCGGCGCGCGTGCAGATGACCGACCGGAGCTTCTACCGGATCGCGGGCGTCGCGCCCGAAACGATGAAGATTCTGGTCAACAAGAGCTCCGTCCATTTTCGGGCGGATTTCGATGCGATCGCAGATTCGGTGCTGATCGCGAAAGCCGGCGGCTGGATGGCCGCCGACCCGGCCGATTTGCGCTGGACGTCGCTGGCCGACGGGATGCGCGTGAGCCCTTGCGGCGCGCCGTTCTTCGGCTGCGGCGGGCGGCGCGCGCCGCACTCGGACGAAATCACGGGAGAGATGTGGATATAGGACGAATGCATTGATGCGAGCGGCCGCGCGAGGTGCGCCAACACCCGGCGCGGCCTGACCACGGAAGAATTTCAGCGGAAGACCCCACCATGGCTGTCGGCATTGTACGGCAACGTCCATGCCTCGTCGCGCGCGCGCCGCTGCGACGAAGCTGCGCGTTGCGTTCCCTGAAGCATGCGCCCGGACGCGGTTCGCGTCCGGATGCGGCGTGCGCGCTCGCGCGGCGCACCGGCTGCGCGCATGCGGCCGGCCAGCCGCCGCGCATGCCGTCCGCGCGCCGTCCGCCGCATGCGCCGGTTATTTCGTGGTCCTGCATCGATGCCGCCGCGCCGGCCCGGCGCGCGCGTCGCTCGCCCGCTCCCCGCTCTTCCGCGCCCGGCGCCCGCCCGGTCGTCGCATCGAATCGATTGTCACGATGCGCACCGCGCGCGTCGTGCCCCACCTGCCGCCCGGTGGCCCGGTTGTCTGCGGCAGTGGCCTTGCGATCGGAACACGCTCCGGTCGCGCTTTTTATTCCCGAGGCAGCGATTGCCGCAGCCGGCTCCGCCTTCGCATGCCGTCGTCGCGTTGCGGACGCGTTCTCGTCGTCGCGTCCTCCGTTTTCAGCGAAAGAACTCCGTTCCGCACAAGGATGAGTACGATGAACTCCTTAGATACCAACCATTTCCTTAGCCCGGCGCGCGCGCCGGCGAGACCGTTGAGCGATGCCGCCGAGCGCCGCTCGCTGAAGGCGTCCCCTCGCGTGCAGCGGGTGCTCGACGAGCTCGTCACGCGGATCGTCGACGGCGAATTCACGTCGGGCCTGCTGCCGCCGCAGGACGTGCTCGCGCGCCAGCTCGGCGTGCCGCGCTCGGTGATGCGCGAAGTCACGCGCATGCTGACCGCGCGGCGGATGCTGCACGCACGGACGAAAGCGGGCACGCGTCTCACGCCGCGCAGCGAATGGCGGCTCTTCGACGATCACGTGATGCAGTGGCGGATGCGGATCGCGTCGGACACGGACTTCCTGCTCGACGTCACCGCGATGTGCGACCTGATCGAGCCGGAGGCGGCCGCGCAGGTGGCGGCGCATTCGGACGACGTGCAGCGGCGCGCGATCCGCGCCGCGCATGCGGCGCTGCGCGAGGCGGTCGAGCCCGACGCGCTGCGCCGCGCGCTCGAACTGCTGCATGCGTCGATCGTCGAGGCGAGCCGCAATCAGTTCATCCGGCAGATGGGCGAGGTCGCGCGCGCGGGCGTGATGGCGATCGACCTCGACTCGGCGACGCTGCAGGAGCGCAACGACGCGATTCGCGACGCGGCGGCCAGTCTCGTCGCGGCGATCGACGGCCGCGACGCGGACGGCGCGCGCACGGCGATGGTCGCGCTGCGCGCGGCCGTCAGCGAGACGAGCCTCGATCCGGCCTGAGCCGGCCCGGCCGGGCGTCGTGACGCGCGCCGCCGCACGCGCGGCGCGCGTGCGCGCACGACGGCGGCGTGCTTACCGCGACGGCGTTTCCGCCGGCGCGAGCGCCGCCGGCTGACGGCGATATCGCACGAAGTACAGCACGCTCAGCGCGACGAGGAACGGCACGCCGAACACGAGCGTCATGTGGAACTCGGGCGTGAAGTACGTCGTCACCATGATCGCGAGCATCAGCGCCGCGCCGGCGAGCGTCGCGAACGGGAAGCCCGGCATCCGGAAACCGGACCGCGGCATCCCGAGCGCCGCGCGCTTGCGGCGGAAAAAGTAGTGCGTGACGAAGATCATCATCCACGTGAACATCGCGCCGAACATCGAGATCGCCATCATGATCGTGAACGACGCGTCCGGGTAGACGATGCTCACGAGCGCCGCGATCGCGATGCCGACCGTCGACAGCAGCAGCGCGTTGAGCGGCACGCCGCGGCCGTTCAGCCTGCCGAGACCGCGCGGCGCGTGGCCCGCGCACGCGAGGCTGAACATCATCCGCGTCGTGATGTAGAGCTGGCTGTTCATCGCGGACAGCGCGGCGATCAGCACGACGAAATTGATGACGCCCGCCGCGCCCGGCAGATGAATCGCGATCATCACCTTGACGAACGGGCTCTCGTCGCGGCCGGCCGCGGTCCACGGGACGATCGCGAGCATCAGCGCGAGCGTGACGAGATAGAACAGCACGAGGCGGATCACCGTCGAGCGGAACGCGCGCGTGACCGCGCGCTCCGGATCCTGCGCCTCGCCCGCGGCGACCGCGATCATCTCGATGCTCAGATAGCTGAAGATCGACACGATCACCGCGACCCACATCCCCCACATGCCTTTCGGGAAGAAGCCGCCGTGCCCGAAGTAGTGGTGAAGGCCCGGCGCGCCCACGCCGCCGCTCGCGCCCGCGCCCGCGCCCGTGACGAGCGACGGATCGACGAACACCACGTAGCCGCCGATCGCGATGAACGCGACGATCGCCGCGATCTTGACGACCGAAAACCCGTATTCGACCGAGCCGAACACGTCGACGCTCAGCGCGTTGACGAGCACGAGCACGGCCGAGAAGCCGGCGATCCAGATCCAGCCCGGCACCGTGGGAAACCAGTACTTCATGTACAGCGCGATCGCGGTGACTTCGGTGCCGACCGCGAGCACGATGCACGCCCAATACGCGTAGCGCACGAGAAAGCCCGCCCACGGGCTCAGGTAATGCTCGGCGTGCGCGCCGAACGAGCCCGACGTCGGGTGCGCGACCGTCATCTCCGCAAGGCAGCCCATCAGCAGCAGCGAAATCAGCGCGCCGATCGCATAGCTGATCAGCACGCTCGGCCCCGCGAAACCGATCGCGAAGCCGCTGCCGAGAAAGAGGCCCGTGCCGATCGCGCCGCCGATCGCGATCATCGACATCTGTCGCGCGCTCAGCGTGCGCCGCAGCCCGCCTTCGCGGGCCGCGATCGCGTGAAATTGCTCTTCCGAACTCATTGAATGCTCCTCCGACTCTCGTTATGGATCGCGGGCGCGTCGCGCGCCCGCCGGACCTGCGTGAACGACCGGGACCGTCCGTCAGAACATGTGCCGCAGGCCGACCGCGACGCCCGTCTGGTCGCCGCGGCCCGGCATCTCGGTGACGGCGCCGCCCGACACCTTGTTGTAGTCGACGGTCGCGTAAAGCTGCGTCGCCTTCGACAGCGCGTACTCCGCTTCGAGCACGCCCGCGTAGCGCTTGCCGCCGTTGCCGTCGACGCCGTTCACGTTGCGGATCGCATCGTAATAGAACGCGCCCGTGAGCGTGATCGCCGGATCGATCCGGTACGCGACGCCCGCGTAGCCGATCGTGTCGTAGCGCGGGTGATCGGCGAACGAGCCGTAGGCGACCGTGCGGCCCGGGTCGTTCAGATAGTCGCGATCGATCGCGCCGGTCGCGTCCTTGCCGCCGAGATAGCCGACGAACAGCGTCGCGGGCCCGGCGACGTAGCGGCCCGCCGCGCCCCACATCTGCTGCGCGCGGCCGTCGGCGTCGCGGGTCTGCTGATACACCGCGCCGACCGTCAGCGCGCCGTGCGTGTAGGCGGAGCGCACGCCCCAATATGCGTTGCGGCTCATGCTGCCCGCGACGCCGCCGAAGCCGTAGCTCGCGCCGACCGCGAGGCCGCCGAGCGTGTTCGCATAGCTGACGACGTTGCTCGCGTAGCCCTGCGTGAGGAAGTACGGCCACATGTTCGCCGTGTAGTTGCCGATCGTCAGCGGATCGAGATCGCCGAACAGATTGAAGCCCTCGGTCGTCTGGCGGCCGAGCTCGACCGTGCCGAAGCCGCCTGACAAGCCGACGTACGCGTAGCGGCCGAACAGGCGCCCGCCGTCCGCTTGTCCCGACTGCGGCTCGAAGCCGTTCTCGAGACGGAAGATCGCCTTCAGGCCGTTGCCGAGATCCTCGGCGCCCTTCAGGCCCCAGCGGCTGTTCGTGATCGCGCCGTTCGCCATCTGCACGGCGCCGTCGTTCGCGGCGTCAGCGTGCGTCGTGTAGCGGATGCTCTGGTCGACGATCCCGTACAGCGTGACCGAGCTCTGCGCGAACGCAGGGCCCGACAGCGCGATGCCGATCGCGATCGGCCATGTCGATGCTCCAAACCTGTTCATCTTCGTTTCCTTGTCGAGGTGTCGTTGTGCCGGACGGCGGGAAGCCCTCGCCGCGCGGAACCTTGCCGCGGCGAGGCGAGCGGGCCGCCGCCGTCCGTGTTGCGACGCGCTCCGCGTGCGCCGCCGCCGGCGTCGTCGGCCGGCTGCGGTGCGTCGATCGAGTGAGGGACTTGGGTCCGTTATCCGCGTGAACAGGCGCTAGCCCGCGGCGCGGCTCGCCGGCCGCCCGAGCGCGACGTGCGCGACGAGCTCGATGCGCATGTCCGGATGCGCGAAGCCCTGCACGGCGACGCAGGCGCGGTTCGGATACGGCGCGTCGAAGAATTCGCGGTAGACGGTGTCGATGACGGGGATGTCGCGTGCGTCGGCGACGTACAGCAGCACCTGAACGACGTCCTGCATCCGCGCCTCGGCGGCGTGCACGGCCGATGCGAGGTTCGAAAGCGTGAGACGCGCCTGCTGCGCGATATCGCCGCCGACGATCGCGCCCGCCGCATCGACGGGACCGTGCGCGGTGAACATCAGGCCGTGCGCGTGCGTGGCCCACGAGAATGGCTGCGCGGGTTCGGGCAGATCGACGGGGATCAGTTCGGGCATGGGGAAACTCTTTCGGATATCTGATTGTCGGGGAGGGGCCGGGAGCGTCGCGGCGCTTGCGCGCCGCGGTTCACGCCGCCGGCTTCAGCCGATTCCTGCTTCGGCTTCGGTTCTTGTTTCGGTCTCGGTGTCGCGCGACACGCGACGCGCGTGACATGTCACGCATCACATGTCACGCCGCGACGCGCATCCGGCGCGCCTTCAGCACCGCGGCGATCGCGTTCGCGACGTAGTCGACGTTCGCGTCGCTCAGGCCCGCGACGCACGCGCGGCCGGAGCGCAGCAGATACACGCCGTTGTCCTCGCGCAGCGCGTCGACTTCGGCGGGCGCGAGGCCCGTGTAGCTGAACATCCCGCGCTGCTCGACCAGGTAGTCGAACGGCGTGCCGGGCAGCCGCGCCGCGAGCCGCTCGGCGAGCGCCGTGCGCATCCGCTTGATGCGCGCGCGCATCGCGGCGACGTCGCGATCCCACTGCTGCGCGAGCGCCGCGTCGTTCAGCACGGTCGAGATCAGCCGCGCGCCGTGGAGCGGCGGGCTCGAATAGATGCGGCGCACGCCCGCCTGGATCTGGCTCAGCACCTGCGCCGCTTCGCTTTCGTTCGCGCAGGCGATCGACAGCCCGCCGCAGCGCTCGCCGTACAGCGAGAAATTCTTCGAGAACGAGTGGCTGACGAAGACGGGCAGCCCCGCATCGGTCATCGTGCGGATCGGCCATGCGTCGTCGTCGAGGCCGTCGCCGAAGCCTTGATACGCGATGTCGAGAAACGGGATCAGCCCGCGCCGGCCACAGAGCGCGACGATTTCGCGCCACTGCTCGCGCGACAGGTCGATGCCGGTCGGGTTGTGGCAGCACGGCTGCAGCAGCACGATCGCGCGCGCGGGCAGCGTGTCGAGCGTCGCCATCATCGCGTCGAAGCGGATGCCGTTCGTCGCCGCGTCGTAATACGGATACGTGTGCACGTCGAGGCCCGCCGCGGCGAACAGCACGCGGTGGTTGTCCCAGGTCGGATCGCTGATCCAGACCGCGCTGTCGGGGAAATAGCGCTTCAGGAGATCCGCGCCGAGACGCAGCGCGCCGGAGCCGCCGACCGTCTGCACCGTCGCGATCCGTCTGTCGCGCAGCGCGGCGCTGTCGGCGCCGAACACGAGCGATTGCAGCGCGCGCCGGTAGTCGGCCAAGCCTTCCATCGGCAGATAGGTGTGCGCGTCGTGCCGCTCGCTCAGGCGCGCCGCCGCCGCGCGCACGCTGTCCAGCACCGGCACGGCGCCGCTTTCGTCGTAATAAAGGCCGATGCTCAGGTTGACCTTGCGCGGCTCGGGATCGCGCTGGAACGCCTGGAACAGCGACAGGATCGGGTCGCCGGGATATGCGTGAATGTGTTCGAACATGATGGAGGCTGTCTACGGGATGACGGGACGAGCGGCGGGGCGGCCGCGCGCCGCGTCGCCCGAAGGCCGCGCCGGCGCGCCGCGGGCGGCCGGACGGGCCGCCTCCGCTGCACGATTCATGGGGCGCATGTTATCGGCGAAAAAATGAAATGTGCTTCTGAAATCGTGCTTGATATCGATTCGTCGTGATAGAGTCTGCGAATCGTCATCGACTTTTTGCGGGATTCTGCGAAATGAGCCTGGACCGTACCGATATGCGCATCCTCCGCGAGCTGGAGCGCGACGGCCGCATCAGCAATCAGGACCTCGCGACGTCGGTCGCGCTGTCGCCGTCCGCGTGCCTGCGGCGCGTGAAGCTGATGGAAGAGCAGGGGGTGATCGAAGGCTATCGGTGCGTGATCGCGCCGAAGCGCATCGGCGTCGAATTCGAGGCGCTCGTGCACGTGGCGATGCGTCCCGATATCGACGACTGGCACGACTCGTTCGTCACCGCGATCCAGTCATGGCCGGAGGTCGTCGCCGCGCAGGTGGTCACGGGCGAATCGAATTACGTGCTGACCGTGCGCGCCCGCAGCCTCGATCACTTCTCCGATTTCGTGATGAACCGGCTGCATCGCGCGCGCGGCGTGATGTCGACGAATTCGAGCATCGTGCTCGCGACGCTCAAGCGCGACGGCTCGGTGCTGGATCTCGCGAGCAAGCCGGCGTAGGCGCAAGCGCGGCGGGGCGTCGCGCGCGCGGCCGCGGTCTTCTTCTATATAGACGGTCAACGGCATGGGGCGAGCGGCGAACGCGCTGCCGCCCGATGCGGCGAGCGGCCCGCCGTCCACGCCCCACCCGCCGCGCTTCTTTGGACGTCTTGTTTTCGGCGCGGCGGGCTGGCCGCTCTGGCGGCGCGTGTGGCACGGCGATACCGTCGGCGCCGCCGCGAGCGCCGCTCAACCTCCCGCCATCGTCGGCAGCAGCGTCCGATAGATATGAATGAACGCGGGCCCGAGCAGCACCGTCAGCAGCGCCGGAAAGATGCAGAAGATCAGCGGAAACAGCAGCTTCAGCGCGATCTTCGCCGCGCGCTCCTCCGCGCGCATCCGCCGCTGCGTGCGCAGCGTGTCCGACAGCACGCGCAGCGACGCGCCGATGCTCGTCCCGAAGCGGTCCGCCTGGATCAGCATCGCGCTGAACGCGTCGATGTCCTCGGCGCCCGTGCGCAGCGCGAGGTTGCGCAGCGCGGTCTCCTTCGAGAAGCCGGAGCGCATCTCGAGCAGCATCAGCCCGAGCTCGTCCGCGACGACGGGGCTGCGCAGCCGCAGCTCGTCGGCGACCTTCATCAGCCCCGCGTCGAGCCCGAGCCCCGCTTCGATGCACACGGTCAGCAGGTCGAGCGCGTCCGGAAAATCCTCGACGATGACGCGCTGCCTCGACGCGATGCGGCGCGACAGCACGGCGTTCGGCAGATAGAAGCCGAACGCGCCGATCGTCACGAGCATCACCGACAGTATGTACGGGCTATCCGCGAGCTCGGTGCCGATCAGGAACGGCATCGCGGCGGCGGGCAGCGCGAGCGCGAGCACGGTCTTCGCGGCGAAGTACAGGGGCGCGGCGCTCGCCGAGCGCCATCCGGCGTTGATGAGGCGCAGCCGCAGCGGCGAATTCTCCCAGCCGGATTTCGGCAGAGACAGCTTCGAGATCGGCCGCGAGATCTCGGCGAGCTTCTCGATCCAGACGGTTTGCGGCGCCGGCCCGTCGCCCGCCGCGACTGCGCCGCCGCCGATCTGCTCGAGACGCCGCGCGAAACCGCGCGGCGCGAACGCGAACCATGCGGCCATCACGCCCGCGACGACGATCGCGAACAGGCCGAACAGCAGCAGGAGTTGCGTAACGTTGAGATTTTCCATGACAGTTCCCGAATGTCGTTCAACGATTGATTGCCGGATGCGTCGAGCGCGGCTTCACACGCGAATCCGGATGATGTACCGCATCCACACGATGCCGAACGCCATCGACGTGATCGTGACCCCGACGAGCAGGACGCCGGCCGGGTCCTGCCAGAGCACCGCGATGAAGTCGGGATTCATGATCGCGAGCAGCGCCGCGGTGCCGAACGGCAGCAGCGTCAGGATCCACGCGGACAGCTTGCCTTCCGCCGACAGCACCCGAACCTTGTCGAACAGCTTGAAGCGCTCGCGGATCAGGAGCGCGATGCCGTCGAGCAGCTCGGCGAGGTTGCCGCCCGTCTCGCGCTGGATCAGCACCGCGATCACGAAGTAGCGCAGGTCGGACACCGGCACGCGCGTCGCGAGATTCAGCAGCGCTTCCTGCAGCGGCACGCCGTAGTTGATCTCGTCGAACGTGATGCGGAATTCGCCGCCCATCGGCTCCGCGAATTCGCCGCCCACCATCGAGATCGCGCTCGAGAATGCGTGGCCCGCGCGCAGCGCGCGCGCGATCATGTCGCACGCGTCCGGCAACTGCCGTTCGAGCTTGCGCAGGCGGCGCATCCGGCAGCGCCGCACGAACAGCGTCGGCAGGCACGCGGTCGTGACGGCGACCGCGGCCGAGGTCCACAGCGGCAGCGGCGCGAAGCTGAGCGCGATGAACGCGGCGAACGGCGTCGCGAGCGAGATGCACGCGAGCTTCGCGACCGACCACGTGAGTCCCGACTGCTGAATCAGCAGATCGAGCATCCGCATGCGCGGCACGCGCATCAGCAGTCGGTCGAACGGTCTCGCATCGTTGAGCATCCGCTCCTTCAGGATCGACAGCCGCTCCTTCTGCACCTGGCCGCCCGCCGACATCGCGCGGATGCGCCCCTCGATACGCCGCGCGGCCGGCCCGTGGCGGGCGTTCCACCATTGATAGACGCCTTCGAACGCCAGCACCACGGCGACGAACAGCAGGACGATGAAACCGTAGAAGATCGGATCCATGACAGGCTCCTTTACGCTACTTCGAAGCGGCGTGCGGGGTCGTACATCGCGTCCGGCAACTGGATGCCGAACGCGCTCAGACGCTCGGCGAACTTCGGCCGCACGCCCGTCGACGTGAAGTAGCCGAGCACGTTGCCGTTCGCGTCGAGACCGGTGCGCTTGAACGTGAAGATCTCCTGCATGTTGATGATCTCGCCCTCCATGCCGGTCAGTTCCTGGATGCTGACGATCTTGCGCTTGCCGTCCGTGAGGCGCGCGGTCTGCACGACGACCGACAGCGCGGAGCAGATCTGCTGGCGCATCGTCTTCGGCGGCAGCGAAAGGCCCGCGACGCCGATCATGTTTTCGAGCCGCGTGAGCGCGTCGCGCGGCGTGTTCGCGTGGATCGTCGCGAGCGAGCCTTCGTGGCCGGTGTTCATCGCGTTCAGCATGTCGAGCGCTTCGGCGCCGCGCACTTCGCCGAGGATGATGCGGTCGGGCCGCATCCGCAGCGCGTTGCGCACGAGCGTGCGCTGTGTGATCTCGCCCTTGCCTTCGATGTTCGGCGGCCGCGTTTCGAGCCGCAGCACGTGATGCTGCTGCAATTGCAGTTCCGCCGCATCCTCGATCGTCACGATCCGTTCGTCGTCCGGAATGAAGCCGGACAGGACGTTGAGCAGCGTCGTCTTGCCGCTGCCGGTGCCGCCCGACAACAGTACGTTGACCTTCGCGCACGCGAGCGCTTCGAGCAGTTGCGCCATCGGCGGCGTCAGCGACTGGTAGTTGATGAGATCGTCCATCTTCAGCGGGTTCACCGCGAAGCGGCGGATCGACATCAGCGGGCCGTCGATCGCGGACGGCGGGATGATCGCGTTCACGCGCGAGCCGTCGGGCAGGCGCGCGTCGACCATCGGGCTCGATTCGTCGATGCGCCGGCCGACGCGCGACACGATCTTCTCGATCACCTTCATCAGGTGCGCGTCGTCGTAGAACGTGACGTCGGTCAGCTCGAGCCGGCCGAAGCGTTCGACGTAGACGGAGCGCGACGTGTTGACGAGGATGTCCGACACGGTCGGATCGCGCAGCAGCGATTCGAGCGGGCCGAAGCCGAACATTTCGTCGTAGACGTCGATCGTGAGCTGGCGCCGCTCGAGATCGTTCGCGAGCAGCTTCTCCTCGTCGAAAATGCGCGTGATCAGCGTGGCGATCTCGGTGCGCACCTGCTCGGCGGGCATCCGCGACAGGCGCTCGAGCTCGACGCGCTCGAGCACGGCGCCATGGATCTGGCGGCGCAGCTTCTGATACGCTTCGCGCGCCATCGCGGTCGCCGCGCCGACGGCGTCGCCGCGGGACATGATCGGTTGCGCGCGTCGTACGGACATCTGGTCTCGCAATGACATGATGATCACCTCGAACGTTGGTATTACATCGATTTGAGTTTGGGCGTCGCGCCACGGCTGAAGAGCCGTGCGATCAGCGGTACGTCGCGCTCGCCGTCGCGGTGCGGGCGCTGTTCGCCGTCGACGAGCTGCTTCGCGAACGCCTGCAGGCTGCGCGCGACGCCGCAATTGCGCGCGAGCCGGGAGAGCGGAACGCCCTGGTCGACGGCCTCGCCGACCGCGGCGGGATCGTCGGGAATCACATGCGCCGCGCGCATGCCGAGCACTTCTTCGAGCGCCGTGCGCGCGCGCTCGGATGTGCGCGTCTGCCGGTTCAGCACGAGCTGGATGCGGTCGAGCGGGCAGCCGAGCGACACGAGCAGCTCCTTCAGGCGCCGGGCCGCGCGCACGTGCGGCATGTTCGGCTGCAGCACGACTTCGATGTGGTCGCTGCGGTCGAGCGCGACCATCGACACCGCGTTCAGGCTCACGCCGAGATCGAAGATCACGAAGTCGTAGCGCGGCGCGGCGACGCCGAGAATCCATTCGAGCGCGTCTTCGCGGAGGTCGGCGGCCTTGAGCGGATCGCCCGCGCCCGCGAGCACGTGGAACGTGTCGGTCACGCGCACGACGCTCGCGTCGAGAAACGCGCCGTCCATCCGTTCGAGCTGCCCGCAGAGCTGCGCGATCGTCGACGGCGGCGTCTGGTCGCTGACGAGGAACGCGGCGTCGGCGAACTGCTGGTTCAGATCGATCAGCAGCGTGCGGCGCTTCGAGCCTTCGGCGATCTCGTACGCGACGTTGCCCGCGACGAAGCTCGTGCCCGCGCCGCCCTTGCACGACATGAACGACACGATCCGCGTGTCGGGCGTGTCGCGCTGCGCGCACTGCGCGGCCGCGCGCTTCAGCGCGTCGTCGAGCGCGTGCGGCTCGATCGGCCAGTGCAGCACGTCGCGCACGCCGGCGCGCATCGCGTCGAGCAGCGTCTGCGACGACGCGTCGGTCGTCACGAGCACGCACGTCAGGCCCGGATGCAGGCGGCTCAGCTGCTCGATCGCGGCGAGCTCGGCCGTGTCGAGCGCGAGGCCGTCGATCATCAGGATGTCGAACGCATCGAGGCCGTCGGTGCGTTGCACGATCTGCGCGGCGCGGCCGACCGTGCGCGTGACGCGATAGCGGCCGGCGTCGCCGACGAGCCGCGCGAGATGCGCGAGCCGCGAAGCGTCTTCGGATGCTACGAGGATGTTGATCATGTTCGTTGACCTCGTGTGTGGTTCATTGACAAGCCGAGCCGCCCGTCGACGTCGCGAGACTTTCGCGGGGCAGCGTGGTGACGAAGGATGGCATCGCGAGCGTGAGCGGCACGAACGGAATCAGCGTCTTGACCGTCACGTTCGTGACCGACACGGTGACGAACGTGCAGGTGCTGCGCGCGGTCGCCGCATCGGAATCGCAGCCGGCGGGCGCGTACGACAGGCTCACGTTCGCGTTGCCGATGAGCGGCATGAACTGGCTGATGCGGGTCTTCACGACGGACGCGTCGGCGTCGCAGACGGCTGCCGTGCGCGCGCCGAGCCGGACGGCCTCGCTCGCGGTGTTCCAGTAGAACAGCACGCGGCCGAATTCGCAGATGCCGATCAGGATCGTGCAGAGGATTGCGGCGACGAGCGCGAACTCGACGGCCGCCGCGCCGCGCTGCGCGCGGCGGCGGATCAGGGAGAAGGGGCGCGCGTTCATGACACTTGCCTCATCACGGTGACGATGTTGCCGAAGGTCAAGGACGGCAGCCCCGGGAACGCGGGGATCGGCGCGTACTGATAGCCCTTGATCTTGACCTCGACGAGATTCATGCTGCCCGCGAGGGCGGCCGGATCGGGCGAGCCGTTGTTCGTGTCGTAGATCGGCACGTTCGCGAACTGCGCCGGATCGGACGAATCGCTGCAGTTCGTCGTGTGCGAGGCGTCGCAGATGACGACCATCGACGTCGTGAGGCCCGGCGCGAGCTCGCTGCCGGTCGAGCCGCAGGTCGTGCTGCCGTAGACGGCTAGACATTGCGCCTGCGCGAGCGGGTAGGCGCTGTCGGTGGACAGATAGGTCGACAGATAGCGCGTGGCGTCGCGCGTCGCCTTCGTGAGCGCTTCGTACTGGTAGATCGCGCGGCCGAACTCCGCGACGCCGGTCACGAGCAGTACGAGCGGAATCATCACGATCGCGAATTCGACCGCGACGGACCCGCGCATCCGCGAAGGACGGGGACGGAATGAGAGTCTGTTCATGATCGCCTCCGGGTTATTGGAGCAGCACGGGCACTTGCGGGCCGACCGAGCTGCCGTTGCCGGGAGTGCCTTGCGTCGCGCATGGGCTGCCGGGCGCCGTCGACGAGCCGCGGTATTCGAGATGGATCGGGCTCGCGCTGCCGCCCGTGCCCATCGGATCGAGCATCAGCACGCAGTCCCACGACAGCACGGGCGCGCTGTGGCCGCTCAGCAGTACCGAGCAGTCGACTTCGGGCGCGAGCGCGAGACGCCGGTCGGCGCCCGCCTGGTAGTAGCTCGCGCTGTACGAGCCGCCCGTGTTGATGCCGGTGATCAGGTCGCCCTGGTAGCTCGTGAACGTCCTGCGCTTGCTGACGAAGTCCGAATATGCGTTGCTCTGCGCGGGCCACGTGGTCGCGTCGTATGCATAGCCGGTGAAGTCGGGCGTGCCGTACGACGGGTCCTTGTACGGGTTGTTGTAGATGCCGAAGCGGGTGTTGTACGCGTTTGTCGTCGCCGCCTTGCTGCCCGGCGTGCCGACCTGCGAGCCGGTCGCGGGCAGCGCGCAGTAGTTGCCCGTCAGCTCGTTCGCGATCGACGATGCGCTGTTCGATCCGTCGAGCGCCGACCAGCCGAAGTTGCCCGCGCCGAACGACGGCGGCGAGCCCGTCTTCGCGCTGAGCCAGTCGCCGACGTTGTACGTCGCGCCGGCGACGGGCGGGCTCGTCTGCGTGCCGGCCTTGCAGATGAACACCGGGATCGCGCAGGTGGTCTGCGCGGCGCCGATCGTCGCGACCGCGGTCGCGGACACCGACGCGTTCGCGACGCTCACGCCCGGCACCATGTTGAGCGCCTGGATGAACCAGTTGACGATGCCGGTCATCGACGTCTTGCACTTCACGTACTTGATCGACGACGGCGACGAGATCGCGCTCTTCGGCTGGAACGGACCGCTCACCGAATCGCTGAACGTGACGCTCAGGTCGGTCTGCATCTGCACCGGGAATCCCTGGAACAGCGCGTAATTGAGGTGGCCGGAGGTGATGCCGGCCGCCTCCGGCACGGACAGATTGATGGCACCCGTCAGGTCGCGCGCCGCGGCGAGCGCGCAGGCGTCCGCGCTGTTCTGCAGCTCGCTGCGCGTCACGTAGAGCTTGCCGAGATCCAGCGCGAGGCCGACGAAGCCGATCAGCACCGCGAGCATCAGTGCAACGAGAATCGATACGACGCCGCGCTGACGGCGCCGCCCGCCGTGAAGGGCGGCGCCTGACGAAGAAGTGACGCGAGACATGACGGTCTCCCTGAGCGAGTGGTGGTTATTGGCCGCCCGTCTTGCCGCCGCCGACGCCGATCACGAAAGCGTTCGGCGTGGGCTCGATCTGCTGGAACGACTTGTCGTAGTTCTCGAGCGCGGCGGCGGCCGACTTGCCGTCGATGCCGGTCGCCGACTTCGTGTGCTCGGCGGCGTGCGGATCGATGATCTGGGCCTGCATCACGGCGCGTACCGAATCGCCGAAGCGGCTGTCCCAGACGGGCGTGCTGTTCATGCAGCCGCCGAGCGAGGCGGCGAGCGACGCGGCGAGCACGAGGCGGCGCGTCAGCGTGAAGTAATTGAGGTTCATGTGCGTCTCCTTGCGGAAGTTCAGTGGTCGACGGGTTGCTGCGCGATCGCGCCTGCGTTGGCGAGCTGTTGCGGCGGCTGTGCGGCGCCTTGGCGCTTCGCGGTCGCGCCGGCGGGAGCCGGCGCCGCGAGCGCGGCGGGCGCGGGCGGTGCGGTGGCGGCCGCCGGTGCGGCGGGCGCGGCCGGTGCGGCGGGCGCGGCCGGTGCGGCGCTCGGCACGGCGGCGTGCGCACCTTGCCGCTGCGCGATCGCGACCGCGGACGGCAATGCGGGCGGCGGCGCCTGCACGGTCGTCGATGCACGCGCAGGCGCTGGCGCGGGGGCCGGCGCGGGCGCGGCAGGCTTCGCCGGCTGCGGCGCGGGCGCGGACGTCTGCGCGGCATCCGGCTCGACGTTCGCCGGTGCGGCGGCGGTCGGCGCGGCATTCGCGGGCGCAGCGGCAGCGGCGGGCGCGGTGCTCGTCGGCGCGGCATTGACCGGCGCAGCGCTCACCGGCGCGGCGTTCGCGGGTGCGGCGGCGCCGGCGGGTGCGGCATTCGCCGGCGCGGCTCCGTGCTTGCGCAGCCCGCCACGGCCCTCCATGTTGCCCGTCGCATAGACGTCGACTTCATTGGGCTTCGTGAAGCTGTCGGTCGGCAGCGGCACGTCGGCGGTCTCGAGCGGCTTCACCAGGTGCGGCGTGATGATGAACACGAGCTCGGTGCGATCCTGCTGGAACGACGTGCTGCGGAACAGCGCGCCCAACACCGGGATCTCGCCGATGCCGGGCAGCGCCCTCAGCGTGCCTTGCGCGTTGTCCTTGATGAGGCCGCCGATCGCGAACGTCTCGCCGTCGCCCATCTGCACCGTCGTCGATGCGCGCCGCGTCGTGATGAGCGGCAGGATCGACACGCCGCTCACGTTCGTCGCGGACAGCGTGACGCCCGTCGGCGACAGCTCGGACACTTCAGGCGCGACCTTCAGGCTGATCCGGCCGTTCGACAGCACGGTCGGCGTGAACTTCAGCCCGACGCCGAATTCCTCTTCCTGCAGCGTGATCGTCGTCGTGCCGGTGCCGCTGCTCTGCGGAACCGGGATGAAGATCTTGCCGCCCGCGAGGAACGTCGCTTCCTGGCCGCTGATCGTCACGAGCCGCGGCTCGGCGAGGATCTTCACCGGCTGGTCGGTGTTCTGCGCATCGAGCGCCGCCTTGAACGGCAGCTTGTTCGACTTGCTCGCCGCGATGCCGTTGCCGACGCCCGCGAGCAGGCTCGACACGAGCATGCCTGTCCATGAGCCGAAGCCGCCCTGGATGTTGATGGCCGAGCCCATCTGGTTGATCAGCGTCTTCGACACCTCGGCGACCTTCACCTCGAGCAGCACCTGCTGCGGCGACGTGACGGTCAGCATGTTGAGCACGCCGCCGCGCGGGCCGCCCGCGCCTGCGCCGGCACCCGGGCCGACGTTCGTGCGGTCGCTGTACGCCTTCGCGATCGCGACCGCCTGCTGCGCGGCCTGCGCGTCCGACACGTTGCCCGCGAGGACGATCGTGTCGGCGGCGGTGGACACGCGGATGTCGCGCTCGGCGGGCATCAGCTGGCGCAGCGACGTCTGCAGGCCGCCCGCGTCCGCGCCGACCGCGACGTCGATGATCTGGCACGCGCCGCTCCTGCCCTGGACGATCATGTTCGTCGTGCCGACCGACAGACCGACCAGATAGAGCGTGCGCGGCGACACCATCGTCGCCTGCGCGACGGCGGGATTGCCGATCGTGCGGTTGCGCACCGGCTCGTCGAGCGGCACGAGCAGCGACTTGCCGAGCGGCACGCTGACGCTCGTCGCCTCGCGCATCTCGCCGACGCAGTTCGGACCGCGCAGCGGCGCCGCGGCCGCGGCTGCGGCGGCGGCGGGAGCGGGCGCCATGCTGATGGTCATCTGCATCGGCCCGCGGCCGATCGTCATCGGCGCCGCTGCGGCGCCCTTCATGATTGCGGCGTTTTCGACGGCATCCTGCGCGGATGCGGCGAAGACGGTGAGGAGCCCGGCGCAGCACGCGGCGGTGAGCGCCGCGCTGCGCACGACGCGCGCGCGCGTCGGCCGGGAAAGTTTCGGATTGGTGTCCATTTCGTGTGGTCCCCCAGTGCCCGGCGCGGTGCGCCGGGGTTGACTATCGAAAGCTGCCGGAACGCAAACGGGCAGCGGAAACGCTAGGCATCGTCTGTGCTTTGCCGCTTATGTCAGAAACATTCGACGCTGCCCGTCACGCCGGACAACACGCCGACGCAGTCGCGGCCGGCCGCGCCATGTGCATGCGCGACGACGACGCGCGTGCGCACGGGGCGCGGTTGCGCGGCGGGCGCCGCGATGGGCGCTGGCACGGCCGCCGGCTGGCCGAGCAGCGTGTTCTTCGTCGCGCCGCCGGTATTCAGCGCGTCCTTGTCGACCTGGTTGCGCAGCACGAGCGACAGCGTGCCGACGCTGCGCGCGAGGTCGAGTTTTTCCGCCTGGTCGGGCGTGACTTCGAGCGTGACCGCGTTGACGACCTTCGGCGCCGTGTCGTCGCGGCTCACTTGCTGCGCGACGGCGAGCACGAGGATCTTCTCGAGCACGATCTTCGAGATGCTCTGCTGCGGATCGGCCTTCGACTGTTCCTGCGTGTTGACGATCACGTCGACGTAGTTGCCCGGCAGCGCGAAGCCCGCGACGCCGACGACGTCGTTCACGCGCACGGTGATCGCGCGGTGTCCCGGGGCGATCACGGCGGACAGGCCGCCCTTCGTGCCGACGGGCGCGAGCTTCGAGCCGAGCACGGGCTCGCCGCGCGCGAGGCTCGTGCGCACGACGCGGCCTTCGAGTGACTTGACGTCGGTGAACGCGCCGGGCGGCACGCTGGCCGTCGGCCAGTTGACGACGCGGAGCTGGTTCGGGACAAGCGGCTCGCCGAGGTTCACGTCGATCGCGGCGACCGCGACCGGCGTGACGGCGCTGCTCGATGTCTGCACGAGCCATCGCGATGCGAAGGCGACGGCGGCCAGCCCCGCCAGAATGGCGATGGCGAGCATGGTGAATGCGCGACTGTTTTTCATGGCGGTACTCCTCGTTGGTCGTATCAAGAGTCAGTGGGCCGGACGCTACCAATCGCGATCCGCATCCGGCGAGGTGAACGGCGGTTCGTCAGGCGCCGAACCGAAGAAACTGCGCCACGCTTCGTGCAGCGCCTGCGGCGTGACCGTGGGCGTGTCGCCGCGATAGCGGACGGACGCAGCGACGAGCCGCAGCAGATCGCCCGGATAGCACGCGAGAAACGGCATCCGCGCGGGCGCGTGCAGGCGTTGCAGCAGGTAGTCGAACGTCGACGCGTCCGACGTCAGCGCGAGCGCCGCGCAGCTCGCGTCGTACACGGTGCGGTAGCGGTCGACGGGCAGCGGTCCGACGTGCAGCTTCGAGCCGAGCCGCCGCAGGAACGCGTCGTCGCTGAACTGCGCGGGCGTGAGGTTGCTCGAGAACACCGGCCACACGTCGAACGGCATTTCGAGCCGCACGCCGCTGTGGAACGTCAGCTGATCGACGTTGCGGTCGAGCGGCAGCAGCCAGCGGTTCAGCAGATCGCGCGGCGCGATGCGCTGGCGGCCGAGGTCGTCGACGATGTAGAGGCCCATGTTCGCCTTCACGTGCGGCGGCGCCTGGTAATAGCCCGTCGTGTCGTCGCGGCGCAGGTCGAGCTCGGCGAGCGTCAGCTCGCCGCCCGACAGCACGATGGGCCGGCGGCACAGACGCCAGCGGCGGTCGCCGTTCGCGCCGTCGTTCGCGCGCGGCGCATCGACGTGCACGAGCGGGTCGTGGATCTTGATGATCTCGCCCGACGCGTAGATCGCATACGGAATCGGCACGTAGCCGCGCAGCAGCGAGCCGAGGCGCTCGGCGAGATAGGTCTTGCCGCTGCCGGCGGGGCCGTGGATCAGCAGCGGCCGGCCGGCGTTCAGCGACGCGGCGGCCGCGTCGAGCATCGACGGGTCGATCACGATGCCGTCGAACGCCGCGTGTGCGTCGGCGCGCGCGATCGACATGTGGCGGACCGAGTGCAGGGCGACGTTCGCGAGGTACGCTTCGTGCGTGACGGGCGCCGGGCCGCAGTAGCTGTTGCGGGCCTTCTCCTCGAGCGCGAGCGCGCGGCCGAGGTCGGTCAGGCGCAGCGTCAGGTCGATGTCCGACAGACCGCGGTGCGTGACTTCGATCAGGCGCTCGCACGCGAGGAACGTCAGCACTTCGTCGAGCGCGACGGGCGGCAGGCAATGACGCGCGACGATCTCGGTCAGGCTCGAGCGCCCGTGCGCGAGCATCGATTTCAGCAGCAGCGCCGCGATGAAGGCTTCGTCCAGGCCGGTTTCCGCGAGCGAACGCGGTGCGGCCGGCAGACGCGCGGCCTGCTTCGTGCGGTACGCGCGCAGCGCCGGCGGCTCCGGCAGATGGGCGATCTGCGCGTCGTGTCGCGGTTCTGCTTGATCCAGGTTCATAGTCGCTCCAATCGTTGGGTGAGGGGTCGGCATGCGTCGCGTCAGGTCGCCGCCGTAAGCAGCACGCCGAGCGTGCCGATGGCGATCGCGACGCCGTACGGCAGCATCCCGACCGAGTCGAACTCGGGTGTGGCGCGCACCGCGGACGGATTGCGCAGCAGCGCCGCGCTCGCGAACAGGTGACGCAGGTTCGCGAGCAGCTTGCGGAATTGGCCGCGCCTCAGCACGACCGCGAGCGCCCACGCGCCGCCGACGATGAACGTCGCGAGCACGATGCGCAGCGCGAGCGACGGTCCGACCCAGGCGCCGATCGCGAGCATCAGCTTCACGTCGCCTGCGGCCATGCCGCGCAACAGATAGAAAGGCAGCAGCAGGCCGGCGCCGGTGGCCGCTCCGGCCAGCCAGGCGGCGAAGCCGTTGTGCGGGCCGGGCAGTCCGCATTGCGCGACGAGCGCGCCCGCGAGGCCGAGCGCGATCAGTCGATTGGGAATGCGCCGGCTCGACAGATCGATGCTGGCTGCGACGACTGCAAGCAAAGTCACGCAGAGCGGGATCGGTTGCGGTGGCAGGGCGGAAAGCATGAAGGGCCTCGCGTCGTATTCAATCGTTCGATGAACCGCTTCGGTGACGCCAGCCGGCATACCGGACTGGCGCACCGTGGCGGGACTGGAATCACACATCCGAAGCGACGGTGCTGAACACCGACTGCAGATTGGTGCCGACGACCTGCACCGCGCCGATGATCACGATCGCAATGAGCGATGCAATCAGCGCGTATTCGATCGCCGACACCGCAGATTCGTCGCGCAGCCAGCTCATGACGGCATGGGCGGGTCGTGCGTCGAGCCAGTGCGGACGGGTCGACTTCCGGCAAAAGGACTGGGTTCTCATGAATCGCTCCTCAGCGGCATCGAACGGAACATCGAACGGGAACGAACGACGGAAAGTGACGGACGGCGAGTTACGCGAAGCCATCCGTCGTTCCGGCGACGCACCCTACAGATCGTTGCCGATCGTCGAGAAGACGGAATTGAGATTGGTACCGACCGTCTTCACCGAACCGATGATCACAATCGCGATCAAAGCAGCGATCAGGCCGTATTCGATGGCACTGACGCCGCCTTCGTCGCGAACGAACTGCTTCACGTATTGAACGAGGCTGGACATGACTCTCTCCTTTTGAATCATTAAGAAAAACCCTTGCCATCGATGGCGCGGGACATACAACGGGAACTGCTCCAACTACAAGGTGCTACGGGTGCTACGGGTGCTACGGGTACTACGGGTACTACGGGTACTACGGGTACTACAGGCACTACAGGCACTACAGGCACTACAGGCACTACAGGCACTACAGGCACTACAGGCACGACAAGGCACTACGGGTACTGCAAGGCACTGCTGAAAGCGGACCGCCGATCAGAACAGCCGCAGCGGGACCTGCACGCGAACGCATGCGCCGGCGCGGACGGAACGATCTGCGGGATGGGGCCTGCCGGCGCGTGCGCATGAGTCGATGCGCGCCGCGCGGCGCCGCCCTGGAAAACTGCGGAAGCCACGGCCGAGCCGGCCGGCGGCCGGCTCGTGAGCGGCGGCGCAGGTGTGCGCCGTTTCGCTGCTGGAGCGGCTGAGAAGCCGCTGGGTGGTATGTGTGGACATTGCCTTTCCCCGGTATTCACAACGAGCAATCTTTTCCCGGCGCCCGGTCGTAGCCGGTGCACCGCTGGTCGAACGGCGACTGCCCTGTACACATTCGGCGCGGCACTCGCGTGCATTGCGCCGGATGAGACCCCGTGGGTGACGTCGGCGAGATTCTTGTCTGTTGATCTGGCTGCTGCGAATCTTCCGATCGTCGCGTCGTCGTTTGCCGCGCAGGACATTTCGCAAGGAGCGGGCCAGCTTTCGGAAAGTCACGGCGCGACAAGGGCGAGCGGCTCACCGGCGCAACACCGCGGGCATGACGCGGTGCAGAAGGTTTCGGATTTGATACACGCGAGCGCGCGCCGCCGCGCCGCCGCCACCCGCAAACGCCCGCCGGGCAAGGCCAAAAAAATTCTGTCGGGACTTTCCCGGATTCGAATCGCGGCGAAGAGAACCGTGCCGGGCGACGCCGGCGCAGACGCCCTGCGACTCAAAGTGTTTCAACTCCGTAACGCGGCCACGTCTGTTCGTCATTTTTCATGCGGAATTCGCTCTTTTGCGCGCCCCGCGGCGATATCGCGCGCCGCCGCGATTTGCATCAACTCGCTTTTTTTTCTAACAATGGAAGCGCGGCGACGTCATGCAAATCGAAACGTCGTCGGATCGAACCCATAAAAAATCGACGTGTTTAAACAAAGCGCTTAATCACACATCGGGGCATCATGGATCTTGCAAATCGGGGAACATGCTTCGGCATGTTGCGTTCCAGCGGATGGCTGACCAGCGATCGCGTGCTCGCATACGGCGGCGCGACGCTGATTCTCAGCATCGCGCTGCTGGGCGCGTGGGGGTGGGCGACGAACGGGTTCATCGCGAACACGACCGTTCGGCCCGGCATCGACTTCACGGTGTTCTGGAGCGGGTCGCACGTGATGCTTCACGGCGCGCCCGCGACCGTCTACGACTATCCGGCGTTCTCGCGCGTCGAAGCGGCGCAGCTCGGCGCATACGTGAATCGCAGCTTCCTGCCGTGGGTGTATCCGCCGACGCTGCTCCTGCTCGTCGCGCCGCTCGCCCTCGTGCCTTATGTGCCGTCGCTCCTGCTTTTCGTCGCGTTCAGCGTCGTCGCATACGCAAAGAGCGTCGGCGCGGTGTCGGGCCTGCGCGACTGGCTGTCCCAGCCGCGTTTCGCACCGTTCGTGATCCTGTCTTTTCCCGGCGTGCTCGTTGCCGCCGTCGCCGGGCAGAATTCGCTGCTCACTGCCGCGTGCGCGGCATTCGCGGTCCGACTGCTCGCGAAGCGTCCGGTGATCGCCGGGCTCTGCATCAGCCTGCTCGCGATCAAGCCGCACATGGCGCTGCTGTTTCCGCTGCTGCTCGTCGCGACGCGCGCATGGCGCGCGTTCTTCGCCGCCGCCGTCGGCACGCTGGTCTTCGCGGCGGCGAGCGTCGCCGTCTGCGGAACGGCGTCCGTGCACGCGTTCCTGTCCGGCGCGACGATGCTGCGCGAGCTCGTGCTCGAGCAAGGTTCTCAATACTGGCTCGCGTCGCCCGCGCCGTTTTCGGCAATGCGGCTCGCCGGCGCGTCGCTGCACGTCGCGTACGCGGTGCAGATCGGCGTCGGCGCGCTCGCGGCCGTCGCGGCGCTGAACGTCTGGCTGCGCACGAGCGACCTGCGTCTTCGCGCTGCGTCGCTCGCGATCGCGACGCTGCTCGTGACGCCCTATCTGTGGCATTACGAGCTCGCGTGGCTCGGCGTCGCGCTGTTCTGCGTGCTCGCGTGCGCGCTCGATACCGGCTGGCTGCCCGGCGAGCAGCCGGTGTTCGTCGCCGGCTGGCTGCTGCCGTTCTTCGAGTTCTTCAATCGCGCGACCCACTTTCCGCAGATCGGGCCCGTCGTGCTGCTGGCGGTGCTGCTGATCGTCGTGCGCCGCGCGCGGACGATGCCGGGAGCCGCGCGATGAAAGCCCATCCGCACCACAGCCATGCGGCCGGCCATCGCGACGTCGAATGTCCGGAGCTGCCGGCGGCCGGTCCGCGCCGTCGCCCGCACTGGCTGGGCGCGAAACGGGTGCGGACCTACGCGATCGCCGCGCTCGTCTGCTATGCGGCGTTCGGGAGCATCTACCTGTTCCGCTGGTTGTCCGGCGGACTCGGCTCGCCGCTGCCGCCGACGCTGGATTTCGTGCCGACGTGGAGCGCCGCGCGGCTCGCGGTGCACGGTCACGCGGTCGACGCGTGGCGGTTCGCGACGCTGCACGCCGTCGAGCTGCAGGCGGCGCCTTCGATGCGCGACTTGCGCGGCGTGCTGCTGTGGCTCTATCCGCCGCAGACGCTGCTGCTCGTCTCGCCGCTCGGCTGGCTGCCGTATCCGGTCGCGGCGTTCGTGTGGATCGCCGGCACGGGCGCGCTGTTCGTCGCGACGGTGCGCGCGATCGTGCCGCGCCGTCTCGCGGCGCTTTGCGCGCTTGCGTTCCCCGGCACGTTCTTCGTCGCGCTCGTCGGGCAGAACAGCTTGTTGACGGCCGCGCTCGCCGGCTTCGGCCTCGTCGCGCTGCGCCGCCGCCCGGCGCTCGCCGGATGTTGCTTCGGGCTCCTCGTCATCAAGCCGCAGCTCGCGCTGCTGTTTCCGCTCGCGCTGCTGTGCGCTTCGCAGTGGCGCGCATTGCGCGCATGGGCGGCCATGGTCGCGCTCGTCGCCGCGTCGAGCACGCTCGCGTTCGGCTTCGATGCATGGATCGCGTTCGCGCACGACGCGGCGTCCGCGCTGCAGACGATCGGCGCAGGGCAGGCGACGCTCGCGCGGATTCCGACTTTCTTCGCGATGGCGACGTACGCGGGGCTGCCGCTCGTCGTCGCGCAACTGCTGCAAGCCGGCTCGATCGCGTTCGCGGTCGTCGCGGTGATCTACGCGTGGCGCGGCGCGAGCTCGCACGCACTGCGTTCGGCCGCGCTCGTCTGCGCGAGCCTGCTCGTAAGTCCGTACCTGTACGACTACGACCTCGCCTGGTACGGAATCGTGATCGCGTGGGCCGTGCGCCACGCGCATGCGGAAGGCTGGCGGCCGCTCGAACGCGAAGGGCTCGCGCTGCTCGGGGTGATGCCGCTTGCGGGACTCGCCGTCGTCGAGCCGCTGCATTTCCAGTTCATGCCGCTCGTGACGGCGGGCGCGCTCGCCGCCATCGTGAGCCGCATCGCACGCGAACGCCGCGGCGCGCCGAGCCTGCCCGGCGACGAAGATGCGGCGGATGCGATCGATTCAATTCGTTTCATTGCGGCGCGCGGCGCATCGGTCGCCACGCGGCACACGCGGGCGGCGCTGCCGCTTGCCGGCCGCCGCCGCTACGGGGCTCAGGGAGAATCACCATGCGGGACCAAATAAACACACCGCTCGTTTCGCTCGTCGTGCCGTTCTACAACGAGGGCGACGCGGTCACGCGGTTTTTCGCGGAAGTCGTGCCGTTGATGGAGCGCATCGAATCGATCCGCTTCGAGATCGTCTGCGTGAACGACGGCAGCCGCGACGACACGCTCGACAAGCTCGTCGCAGTCGGCGCACAGGACCCGCGCGTGCGCGTGATCGACCTGACGCGCAACTTCGGCAAGGAAGCCGCGCTGACGGCGGGCCTCGACGAAGCGAACGGCGACGCGGTGATACCGATCGACGCGGACCTGCAGGATCCGCCGAGCCTGATCCCGGTGATGATCGACCATTGGCGCGAAGGCGCCGAGGTCGTCGCGGCGAAGCGCAGCAACCGCGCGTGCGACACGTTCGCGAAGCGCACCGCGGCCTCGCTCTATTACCGCGTGCACAATGCGTTGTCCGAAGTGAAGCTGCCCGTCAACGTCGGCGATTTCCGGCTGATGGACCGGCAGGTCGTCAACGCGCTGCGCAGCTTGCCGGAGCGCCGCCGCTTCATGAAGGGGCTGTTCGCGTGGGTCGGCTACCGGACCGTGATCGTCGAATATCAGCGCGAGGCGCGCTGCGCCGGCCATTCGAAGTTCTCCGGCTGGAAGCTCTGGAACTTCGCGCTCGAAGGGATCACGAGCTTCAGCACGGTGCCGCTGCGCAGCTGGACCTACATCGGGCTTTGCATCGCCGCGCTCGCGTTCCTGTACGGCGGCTTCATCGTCGCGCGCACGCTGTGGATGGGCAATCCGGTGCCGGGCTACGCATCGCTGATCTCGGTGATGCTGTTCATCGGCGGGATCGAGCTCATCGGCATCGGCGTCGTCGGCGAGTATGTCGGGCGCATCTACTACGAATCGAAGGAGCGGCCGATCTATCTCGTGCGCCGCCGCTATCAGGCGCGCACGAAGGTGACCGCGCTGCCCGTGGCGGGCGCCGCGCAGCGTGCCGCCCACGGCGCGCGGATCGATTTCGCACGGCGGCGCGCGATGCCGCGCGCCCGCGCCGAAAGCCGCTGACCGACAGGAGGACGCCATGTCACCCGAAGCTTATTTGCAGATGGCCGATACCGAGGCCACGCACTGGTGGTTCCGCGCGCGGCGCGACATCCTGCATGCGTTGCTGGCGGGGCTCGCGTTGCCGGCCGGCGCACGCATTCTCGAGATCGGTTCCGGCACGGGCGGCAATCTCGGGATGCTCGAGGAATTCGGCGCGGTGAGCGCGCTCGAAATGGACGAGACCGCGCGTGCGCTCGCGAACCGGAAGACCGGCTGGCGATTCGACATCCGCGCGGGCCGCTGCCCGGACAGCGTGCCGTTCGGCGACCAGCGCTTCGATCTGATCTGCTTCTTCGATTGTCTCGAGCACATCGAAGACGACGCGGCCGCGCTGCACCGCGTGAGCGAGCATCTCGCGCCGGGCGGCGCGATCGTCGTCACCGTGCCCGCGTACCAGTGGCTGTGGAGCGCGCACGACACGTTCCTTCATCACTATCGGCGCTACGACCGCGCGGCGCTCGAACGCTGCGCGCAGGCGGCCGGCTGCATGATCGTACGGAGTTCGTACTTCAACACGCTGCTGTTTCCGCTTGCCGTCGCCGCGCGAATGGTCGACCGGCTGCTGCATCGCGCGCGCTCGAGCGGCGACGCGCTCGGACCGCGCGCGGTCAACTCGACGCTCTATCGCATCTTCCGCGCGGAGCGAGGCTGGCTGCCGAAGCATTCGCTGCCGTTCGGCGTGTCGCTGTTCGCGGTCCTGACGAAGCGGGACGCGCCGCGATGAGCGCCGTCGCCGACCTCGGCATCGGAGCGCGGATCGTGCGCTTCGGCGTGTCCGGCGCGCTGTCCACCGTGCTGCACGCGACGATCGCCGGCACGTTGATGGGCGCGTTCGCCGCGACCGCGGTGCGGGCGAACGCGATCGCGTTCGTCGGTGCGACGGGCGCGTCGTATCTGCTGAACACGTTGTGGAGCTTTTCGGCGCCGCCGCGCTGGCGCAACGTCGTGCGATTCCTGATCGTGTCGGTCGCCGGATTGATGCTGACGATGGCGATCTCGCGCGGCGTGCAGGCGCTCGGCGTCGCGGCCGCGTGGAGCATCGCGGCCGTGGTCGTGCTCGTGCCGCCGTTCACGTTCGCGATGCATCGGATCTGGACGTATCGCTGACGTCGGCGGCGCACGTCTGCGCGCGCGGCGCTCCATGCCGCTGCTCGCGGAGCAGCGCGTCGAGCGGGTGATGCGTCTTGACGCGCGGCGTCTTGCTGACGATGTAGCTGAAATGCTTGTCGATGCCGATGCCGCGATCGATCGAGCAGCGCTTCGACGAGGCTTGGGTCATGCGCGAATCCACGGGTGACGAGCTTCAGAAGATAGTCGTGGCCGCCGCTCGCGAGATGGCGCTCGACGATCGCGTCGATGTCGCGGTTCGCGGTGACGAAGCGGTCGAAGTCTTCGCGACGGTGGTCGGCATGCGTGATTTTCATGAACACGACTTGCGCGGTGCCGAGCGTCTCGAAGCGGATCCGCGCGCCGTAACCGGCGATGCAGCCCGCCTGCCCGATCCGCTTCACGCGGATCGGGCGCGGGCTCGGCGACAGGCCGACCGCGTCGGCGAGTTCGACGTTCGCGATTCGGCCGTTTTTGGGGAGTGCTGACAGGATGCGCAAATCTATCCGATCAAGCTTGCAGTCGCGGCTCATGGTCAAACACCGGCCGGTTGTCGGGAGATGGACCGCGAGCGCGGCGCGGCGTCGCGGCGCGCGCCCGCCGGACGCGTCGGCTCGCCGGCTCGCGGGCATGCCGTCGACCGTGCGCATGCTACCCACGTCGCGCCCGGGCTGCGTCGTCAAGGTGCGCCGAAATAATCGAGCGCGCCGCGTTTCGGTCCACCCGGGCGAAATTTTGTGCTGAGCGGCTCGTCGTGCGCGCGAGCGGATCGCGTCGACTAAGCGCTTGCTGAACAAATGCGTTCGGCGGCGCGCGGTCGCCCCGTCGACGCTCGCGTTCGGCGCGAAAAGGGCCGCGTCACGCTGCACGTCACCGCGCTGCGCTGCACCGCGCTGCGCCATGCCATGCCGCACCGCACCGCACCGCACCGCACCGTGCCGCTCGCGGAAGCCCGATCGCGCGCTCGTCGCGCTGTTGTCACGGACTCCATATCAGATACGCGCCACCCGGCGCCCGAACTGCTACCGATCATCCGTGACGCGTTGACTTTCTGGCGAGCGAAAGTGGAATCGTTCGCATAGACAAAATAGTCTGCAAATCGGTGACCTATTCGTTTGCGTCGATCACACTGCACGGGGCGGGGTTGGGCGACCGCTTTAGAGCACAGTCGCGACAGCCACCCAAATTAGGTCAAGGGCAGTAGCAGGTCGGCAAGCGCCGCCCATCTCCCCGTAAATCTACGAAGCACCTATCTTCACGAGCATTCACGCCCGATCGCTCGCGGCGCGTCTGCGGACGGAACGAAGTCGTTCGACCGCATCCGCCGAAGCGGCGACGAGTTTCACGTCTTTTCCTCTATCGCAGACGCCACGTCAAGGCGCTCACGAGAATTACCTGCTCGATGTTCGCGATGGTCGGCTGATGTCGATATGGATTGCGATTTCAACGATGCGGCGTTCCGGTGGAATGCTGCGGCACCGACCGTTCCGCGCCGCCCGACAGATCGTCCGAAGCACGCCTGGATCGCGAAACGATGCGACACGATTCGGATGCGGCAAGCGCTGCGCGAACGCAAAAGATGCCTGCGTCCATGCGCATCGGCAATGCACGTTCCCGATAAGCATTTCGCAAATCGATGTTTGTTCGGCCGCGAGCGATTCCCTAAGCTTGGCGTCTGCCGCGCGATCGTGCGCGGCCGCGTCATTCGAGAGGCCGCCGCCGATGAATCGTCACGCTTTCCCGCCGTCGTTCGCCATGCGCCGCCGCGCGTTGCGATGCGTTGCTGCCGTTGCCGCCGCCGCTTCGGGCGCGGCGCTTGCCGCACGCTTCGCGCCGGCGCTGGCGGCGCAGCGAGCCGCGGCTGCGCCGACAGGCGTCGACGTGTCCGGCGTCACGCTCGTGCTCGGCGACCAGGCGGGCGGCCTGCGCGCGCTCGCCGAAGCGGCGCGCGTGCTGAACGACACGCCGTATCGATTCCGCTGGGCGAATTTCCAGGGCGCGGCGCCGCTCTTCGAAGCGCAGCGCGCGGGCGCGATCGATCTCGCGCCCGCGGGCGACCTGCCTGTGCTCACGGCCGCGCTCGGCGATCCGGCGCTGCGGATCGTCGCGACGCGCGTCGGTTCGCCGGCGTCGCTCGGCATCGTCGTGCAACCCGATTCGCCGGTGCGCGGCGTCGCCGATCTGAAAGGGCGGACGGTCGTCGTATCGTCCGCGCGCGGCAGTATTTCGCAGTACCAGCTATACGGCGCGCTCGAGGAGCGCGGGCTGTCGCGGCAGGACGTCGATGTGCGCTTCGTGCTGCCCGTCGACGCGTTCGCCGCGTTCGAAGCGAAGCGGATCGACGTCTGGGCGACGTTCGATCCTTACTATGGGCACGTCGTCAGGCGCGGCGCGCGCGTCGTGCGCGACGGCGGCGGCATCAATTCGGGCCTCGCATTCCTGACCTCGCCCGTCGGCACGCTCGAAGACCGCGCGAAGCGCGCGGCGCTCGCCGACGCGCTCGCGCGGCTCGAACGGGCGGGGCGCTGGGCGCTCGCGCATCCGGACGATTACGCGAAGGTCTACGCGTCGCTTACGCGCCTTTCGCTCGATACGGCCGCCGACATCACGCGCCGCGCGGCGCTCGCGCAGCGGGCCGTCGGCGCGGCCGACATCGCGACGCTGCAGCAGGTCGCCGATCGCGCGTTGCGCGATGCGATTCTGCCGCGTCGCGTCGACGTCGCATCGATCGCGGTGCAACGTATCGGCGCGGCCTGATCCGCGCGCGACGAGCGACGCGCGCCCGCTTAACGGCCGCCCTTGCGATACGCGTCGGCCTTGATGATCGACACGCCGCGCCAGCCCCATGCACGCGATGTCGACGGATCTTGCCGTTCTCGATCTCCTTCCTCTCGACGAACGCCATCCGCCCGCCCGTCGGCGTCACGCGCGGGTGCTTTCAGATCCGCCGCTTGCGGTCGGTGAAGTAGCCGGCACGATGGAGCGTGCGCGTCCGGCTTGCGCGGCGCCGCCTTCTCGATCAGCGGGCGAATCCGGTCGCGCCGTTCGAGAATGCCCGATTTAGCCGTTTCCTCCGAAATTTCGCACGCGACCTATCCTGTATTCGGAGGCGATTCGCGCGGCCCGAGCGCGATTCCCATGGGGCCGCATCCGGCAAGGAGACGACATGAGCGCGCAACTGAACCATACGATCGTCTGGTGCCGCGACAAGCGGCGCTCGACGCAATTCCTGACGGACATCCTCGGCTTGCCGGCGCCCGTTCCGTTCGGCCCGATGCTGGTCGTGTCGCTCGCGAACGGCGTGTCGCTCGACTTCTACGAAAGCGACGGCCCGATCTCGACGCAGCATTACGCGTTCCTCGTCGGCGACGACGAATTCGATCGCGCGTTCGCGCACATTCGCGAGCGAGGGCTCACATATTGGGCCGATCCGGCGAAGCGCCACGCGGGCGAGATCAACACGCACAGCGGCGGGCGCGGCGTGTATTTCGACGATCCGGACGGCCACTTCCTCGAACTGCTGACGCGACCCTACGATTTGGGAACGGGGGGCTGACTTTTCCGACGCTTGTCTCGCCCGGCGGGACCGCGACCGGCCGCCGCGGAAAACACCGCCAACCGCGTCTCGATCCACTTGAGCAACTCGAGCGGCGCGGGGGCGAGCGGCCGCCCCAACTTGACGAGCAGCCGCGCATGCGTGCCCTCGAACAGCGGATGGGCGATCGGAACCGTCGTCAGCTCGCCGTGCGCGATCTCCCGGTATGCAGCGAATTCTCCGATCAGCGTGATGAAGTTCTCGGCGGTGACGACGCGCTTCAACGCGGTGAGCGAATTCGTCGTCATCGTCGGTCGAATCTCGATGTTCTCGGCCAGCTCCAGCATCCTGACCACGTGACCGATGCCGAACGTCGGCGGCATCAGCGCGAGCGGGTATGCGCGAAGATCGTCGATGGTCGCCGGACGCTTGCGCCGCGCCAGCGGATGATCGCGGCGCAGCAGCAGAACGACCGGCTGCCGCGAGCTCGTACGACAGGCGATGAGCGGATGGGGCGGCGGATTGTATGCGAGCCCGATGTGCGCGCGGCTTTCCGCGACGTCCTGCAGAATGGTGTCGACCGCCAGCATGTCCAGGCCGATGTCCAGCTTCGGATATTTCGCGCAGAACGGCGCCAGCACGTCGTCGACGAGTGTATCGACGAACCCTTCGCTGACGACGATCCGGATGTGCCCTTGCTGAAGGCCCTTGAGCGCATGGAGCTGATCTTCTAACTTTTCCTGCTGAGACCGGTAGCCCCGCCAGAACTCGAGCAGATGAGCGGCCGCTTCCGTCGGCCGCACGCCGCGCGCCTGCCGCTCGAACAGTGTGGCGCCCAGCTCTTCTTCGAGCAGCCTGATCTGCCGCGTGATGACGGACGGCGACGTGTTGATGTGCTCGGCGGCGCCGCGAATGGTGCCGTGCGTCAGGACTTCATGGAAATACCGAAGGCGCTGCTGATTGATTTCTCGCATCGCGTGGCTCACGGATCGACCTGCTGTTGTTCATAGGGCAACGATATGTGAACTTTGTTGCTCTTGCTAGTCAGGCATTGCCCTGCCAACATGAACTCGACGCAGTGACCATCCGGCGAACGCAAGCGAGACGCCGCACGTCATACAGGAAAACGAAATGAACATTCTGATTGCAGGCTTCCAGCACGAGACCAATACGTTTGCGCCGACGCGAGCGTCGTATCAGAGCTTCATTCGCGGCGAGGGCTTCCCGCCGTTGACGCGCGGCGCCGACGTGCTGACGCTGCGCGACGTCAACGTGCCGATCGGCGGATTCATCAAGGCCGCACTGGCTCATGGGCATGCGCTGCTGCCCGTGATCTGGGCGGGCGCGTGTCCGTCCGCGCACGTCACGACCGACGCATTCGAACGAATTTGCGGCGAGATCGTCGAGGCGGCCGAGGCGGGCGGGTTCGACGCGATCTATCTCGACTTGCACGGCGCGATGGTCACCGAACAGTTCGACGATGGCGAAGGCGAGATCCTCGCGCGCGTGAGGCGGATCGTCGGCGACCGGATGCCGATCGTGGCGTCGCTCGATCTGCACGCGAACATCACCGCGCGGATGGTTGCGCATGCGAGTGCGCTGGTCGCATACCGCACCTATCCTCACGTCGACATGGCGGAAACCGGCGAGCGCGCCGAGCAGGTGCTCGAGCGCCTCGTATCCGAAGGCCGGCCGTTGCATTGCGCGATGCGCCGGCTGCCGTTCCTGATCCCGATCAACGGCATGTGCACGCAGATGGAACCCGCCGGCGACACGTATCGGCTGCTCGCGCGGCTCGAACGCGACGGCGTCGTATCGATGTCGTTCGCGCCGGGCTTTCCGGCCGCGGACTTCCCGGAATGCGGGCCGACCGTGTGGGCGCACGCGTTCGACAGCGAGGCCGCCGAGCGCGCCGTCGACGCGCTGTTTTCGAGACTCGTCGACGAAGAGTCGCGCTGGGACGTGACGTTCCTGACGCCCGACGAAGCGGCGGCCGAAGCGATCCGCCTGAGCCGCGCGGCGGCGAAGCCCGTCGTCATCGCCGACACGCAGGACAATCCCGGCGCGGGCGGCGACGCCGATACGATGGGCATGGTGCGGGCGCTGCTTCGCAACGGAGCGAAGGATGCGGCGGTGGGCGTGATCTGGGATGCCGATGCCGCCGCCGCGGCGCACCGGGCGGGCGTGGGCGCGCGCATCGGCCTGAGTCTCGGCGGCCGCTCGGGCGTGCGAGGCGATGCGCCGCTCGCGGCCGAGTTCGAGGTCGAGCATCTGTCGGACGGGCGTTTTCGTTTCGACGGCCCGATGTTCAACGGCATGGACGGCGATCTCGGGCCGGTGGCGTGCCTGCGGATCGAAGGCGTCAGGATCGCGGTGAGCACGATCAAGATGCAGACGTTCGAGCGCAACCTGTTCCGTGTCGCGGGAATCGAGCCCGAGCGGATGAAGATCCTCGTGAACAAGAGCTCGGTTCATTTTCGTGCGGACTTCGAAGCGATCGCCGAGGCGATTCTCGTCGCAAAAGCGCCTGGGCCGATGGCCGCCGATCCCGCGGACCTCGCGTGGGCGCGTCTCGATCCGGATATCCGCATCCGGCCGAAGGGGCAGACCTTCCGGGCGGTTCGCGCGGCGACGCTTTAGTTGTCGTTTCCATTCGATTGCATGTCGCCGGCGGCGGCGTCCGCCGGTCGTCCGGGATCGTGCCTGTCGTTCCGGCATACGGGCTGCATTGCGAGTGGAGCGACGCAGATATGTCGCCGTCGATTCGATGCGCTCGTTTCGGGTATCGGTTCGATGTATCGGCATGAAAATCAATGCTTCATTTCAGCGATGCGTCGCGCGCCGCGCGTCTCGCTGCCGCATCGAACATCGTCGATCCGTGGTGCATGAACGCCCGATCGCTATTGCGCGCGTGCCGCATGCGTCGCGGCATTTTCTGACTATTTTCAAGGAGGGCTGATCATGTCGAATTCGGTAAACGTCCGACGCCGTCGGCTGATAGGAACCACGCTTGCGGGCATCGGCTTGATGGATGTCGGTTTGGGCAGCCTCGCTCGCGCACAGCCGGCGCAACGCGCGCCGAGCACGAAGCGCGCCACGAGTGGCACGAGCGCCACGAGTGCCGCGAACGCGGCGTCGTTCGACACGATCCGTCAGATCGACGCCGGCACGCTGAACGTCGGCTACGCGGAAGCGGGGCCCAAGGACGGTCCGGTCGTCATCCTGCTGCACGGATGGCCGTACGACATTCACAGCTTCGTCGAAGTGGCGCCGCTGCTCGCGTCGGCGGGATATCGGGTGGTCGTGCCGTACTTGCGCGGTTACGGCTCGACGCGCTTCCTGTCGGCGGACACGCCGCGCAACGGTCAGCAGGCGGTGATCGCCGCCGACGTCGTTGCGTTGATGGACGCGCTGAAGATCGACCAGGCCGTGTTCGGCGGCTTCGACTGGGGCGCGCGCACGGCGGCCGTCGTCGCGGCATTGTGGCCGGAACGATGTCGCGCGCTGGTGTGCGTGAGCGGCTATCTGATCGGCAGCCAGGAGGCGAACCGGAAGCCGCTTCCGCCGAAAGCCGAACTGGCGTGGTGGTATCAGTTCTATTTCGCCACCGAGCGCGGCGCGGCCGGGTACGCGGCGAACCGCGACGACTTCAACAAGCTGATCTGGCAACTCGCATCGCCGAAGTGGCGTTTCGACGACGCGACGTTCGCGCGCTCGGCGGCATCGTTTCGGAATCCGGATCACGTGGCCGTCGTCGTCCACAACTACCGCTGGCGTCTGGGGCTCGCGCAGGGCGAGTCGCAATTCGACGGACTCGAGCAGCGTCTTGCGGCCGCGCCGGCGATTGCGGCGCCGACCATCACGCTCGAAGGCGATGCCAACGGCGCGCCGCATCCCGAGCCGGCCGCTTACGCGAAGAAGTTCACCGGCAAGTATCTGCATCGCGACATCGCGGGCGGCATCGGGCACAACCTGCCGCAGGAAGCGCCGAAGGCGTTCGCCGATGCGATCCTGCAGGTCGTGCAACTCTGATGCGGGGAGGACGATCGATGAGAAGTCTCCGAAGGTATCGCGCCGTCTTCGAAGGCGCGCTTCTGCTCCTCGTGGCGCACGGCGGGGGCGTGCTCGCGGGCGCTCCGGCGCCTGCCGCGTCGCCGATCTACGGCGTGACGATTCCCGACGGCTACCGCAAGTGGGAGATGATCGCGCCGGCCGAGGAGGCCGCGCCGCTGGACGAGTTGCGCGTGGTTCTGGGCAATCCCGCCGCCGTGAAGGCGATCGAGCGTGCGACGCTGCCGTTTCCGGACGGCGCCGTTCTCGTGAAGCTCGCGTACAAAAGGAAGCCGTCCGTCGAATTCGCACCTGCGACAGTGCCGGGGCCGGCGACGACGGTGCAGGTGATGGTCAAGGATTCGCGCCGGTATGCGTCGACGGGCGGCTGGGGCTTCGGCCGCTTCGTCAACGGCGCGCCGGCGGACGAAGCGCAGCATCGGACCTGCTTCGCTTGCCATCAGGCTCGCGTGAAAGACCGCGATTTTGTCTTTACGCGGTTCGCGCCGTAGGGCGCGGGCGCATCCCGGTTTCCATTGCCGCCGGTCATCCTATATTCTGACGAATCGGACGGTGCTCGCCCCCTCGCAAACCCCTACGCATGACTACGTAGCCCCCGTACGTAGTCATGCGCTTGTTAGGTTTGTTCCAAAGGCGAACAATATGGCCCCATCGCTACGTCCCGACGGAGCGTGACGCTTGCCGTCGTTGCGCGCGGCCGCCCGCCGCGCATATTTCGAAAAATAGACAGGAGACGCCATGAATCGGGCTTCCAGTTATCTGCTCTGGATCGCAGTCGCGCTGCTCGGCGCGTTCGCATTCGGCACGATCGCGCTTGCGCACGGCGAGCGGGTCAGCGCGCTGTGGATCGTGATCGCCGCCGTTTGCGTGTATTTGATCGCGTACCGCTTCTACAGCCGCTTCATCGCGAGCAAGGTCGTCCAGCTCGACGGCCTGCGGATGACGCCCGCCGTCAAGTTCAACGACGGCCTCGACTACGTGCCGACCAACAAGTACGTGCTGTTCGGCCACCACTTCGCCGCGATCGCCGGCGCCGGGCCGCTCGTCGGCCCCGTGCTCGCCGCGCAGATGGGCTACACGCCGGGGATGCTGTGGATTCTCGCGGGCGTCGTGTTCGCGGGCGCGGTGCAGGATTTCATCGTGCTGTTCATCTCGACGCGCCGCGACGGCCGCTCGCTCGGCGATCTCGTCAAGATGGAGCTCGGCACGGTGCCCGGCGTGATCGCGCTGTTCGGCGCGTTCCTGATCATGGTGATCATCCTCGCGGTGCTCGCGCTGATCGTCGTGAAGGCGCTGACCAATTCGCCGTGGGGCACGTTCACCGTCGCCGCGACGATTCCGATCGCGCTGTTCATGGGCGTCTACACGCGCTACATCCGGCCCGGCCGGATCGGCGAAGTGTCGATCATCGGCTTCGTGCTGCTGATGGCGTCGATCGCGTACGGCCAGCACGTGCACGATTCGCCGGCGCTCGCCGCGTGGTTCACGTTCAGCGGCACCGAGCTCACGTGGATCCTGATCGGCTACGGCTTCGTCGCGTCGGTGCTGCCGGTGTGGCTGCTGCTCGCGCCGCGCGATTACCTGTCGACGTTCCTGAAGATCGGCACGATCGTCGGTCTCGCGATCGGCATCCTGATCGTCGCGCCCGAGCTGAAAATGCCGGCGCTGACGAGGTTCGTCGACGGCACGGGCCCGGTGTGGTCGGGCAACCTGTTCCCGTTCCTGTTCATCACGATCGCGTGCGGCGCGGTGTCGGGCTTCCATTCGCTGATCGCGTCGGGCACGACGCCGAAGCTGCTCGACAACGAAACCAACGCGCGCTTCATCGGCTACGGCGCGATGCTGATGGAATCGTTCGTCGCGATCATGGCGCTCGTCGCCGCGTGCGTGATCGAGCCGGGCGTCTACTTCGCGATGAACGCGCCCGCGGCCGTGCTCGGCACGACGCCGGAAGCGGTCGCGCAGACCGTCACGCAATGGGGCTTCATGCTGACGCCCGACATGCTGACCGAAACCGCGAAGGCGGTCGGCGAGACGACGATCATCGCGCGCGCCGGCGGCGCGCCGACGCTCGCGGTCGGCATGGCGCAGATTCTGCATCAGGTGATCGGCGGCCAGGCGATGATGGCGTTCTGGTATCACTTCGCGATCCTGTTCGAAGCGCTCTTCATCCTGACCGCGGTCGACGCGGGCACGCGCGCAGGCCGCTTCATGCTGCAGGATCTGCTCGGCACGTTCCATCCAGCGTTGAAGCGCACCGAATCGCTGCCCGCGAACCTGATCGCGACCGCGCTGTGCGTCGCCGCGTGGGGCTACTTCCTGTATCAGGGCGTGGTCGATCCGCTCGGCGGCATCAACACGCTGTGGCCGCTGTTCGGCATCTCGAACCAGATGCTCGCCGCGATCGCGCTCGTGCTCGGCACCGTCGTGCTGTTCAAGATGAAGCGCGAGCGCTATGCATGGGTGACGATCGTGCCGACCGCGTGGCTGCTGATCTGCACGCTGACGGCCGGCTGGCAGAAGGTGTTCGACGCGAATCCGAAGGTCAGCTTCCTCGCGCATGCGGCGAAGCTGCAGGCGGCCGCGGCCGAAGGCAAGGTGCTCGCGCCGGCGAAGTCGCTCGCGCAGATGCAGCGGATCATCTTCAACGACTACGTCGACGCGGCGCTCGCGGGGCTCTTCATTCTCGTCGTCGTGAGCATCGCGGTGTATGGCGTGATCGCGGTCGTGCGCGCGCGGCGCGTCGAGCAGCCGACGTCGCGCGAGACGCCGTACGAGCCGATGCCGGCCGCGCAGGCGCTCGGCAGCGGGCGATAAAAGGAGGCCGCGATGTTTTCCGATCTCGGCGGCGAATTGCGCACGGCAGGCCGTTATCTGGGGCAGGCGCTGCGGCTGATGGTCGGCCTGCCCGACTACGACGGCTACGTCGCGCACATGCGCGCGACGCATCCCGATCGCCCGGTGATGTCGTACGAGGAATTTTTCCGCGAACGGCAGAACGCGCGGTACGGTTCGGGGGCGGGGAAGTGCTGCTGACGGCGTAGTTCGCGGGCGGCGGTGCTTTCGCGATTTCCTCGATAACGGAAAAGCGTCATGGCGTGAGCCGTGGCGCTTTTTTTCTTTGGCGGTTTTGTTTTGCGGAGCCGAATCGGTCGAGCCGCACGGTCGCCGCCGCTCAGCGGCGTTTCGACGGATCGCCGTAAAAATGCTCGATCAGTTCCTGCATCAAATAGCGCTGATGCGGCGACAGCGCCTCGATTTTCGACGCGAGTTCGATCGTCTCGGGCGTCGGCGCATATTTCTCGTCGCGTCGCAGCGGCCCCGACGTCTTGCCGCCGGGCGCGCCGGGCGGCGGGCCGTAATGAAGCCAGTGCAGGTCGACGCGCAGCCAGCCGGCGAGCGTGCGCAGTTTGTCCGGCGTCGGGATCGTGCGGCCCGTCAGCCATTTGTGCGCGGTCTGCGGCGAAATCGGATGCTCGCCGCGATGCCGCAGATTGAAATGCAGCGCGAGGGCGGTCGCACCGGCGATTTTTTCCGGACTGCGCTGCAGGGCGAATTTCAGGCGTTCTGCGAACGCCGCTTTTTCTTCGAGCGTCGGCATGGCCGCATTGTGCGGCTGCACATCCTCGAAGCGGACAACCAATCAAGGTATTAATATCTTATATAGGATAAATTTGGCTTGATGCTGAAAGGTTGTCCGGGTGATTTTTGGCCGCCAGATTGTTTGTTTGAATTGGTGTTTATTTTCTGTTTAGGACGTGTCGTGTTTTCGATTGTCAGGTTTTAATTAACTCATATGAGATAATCGATGTGCCGTTCAGGCGTTCGTGCAAACCGGTATCTTGTTCCATGCCGCCCCATTTTTACGGCACTTCTCGATCGCGTCGCGCGTATCGATTGCCGGCGGCGCTGCTTTCGCACGTTTCGACGCAGATTCGAAGCCGGAATCGAATTATCGATCTTGCGATAATTGCCATCCGCGAAGAGGCCGCGAAACAGTGTGGCGAATGTTTGTGGCAGCGGGTGGTTTTCGTTGCTTCGTTGCCGCGCGGCGCGATCGACGCGCGGCGACGCCATGCCGATCGGGCGATGGCCGCGCCTTTGCCGTTGTCGCGCGGGATCGAGCGATGTCGATTCGGCCGGAGCGTCGACGATTCGCGGCGGCGCGCAACGCCTGTCCGGTGCGCGTTCCGGCAACACGCACGCCCACGCCGCTCGCGTAACATCGCTCACATCCTCACGCCATCTCGCCGACGCACGCGTCGAACGCCGCGATCAGCCGATCGACGTCGTCCTTCGTCGTTGCCGGGCACGCCAGCATCATGTTGTGGAACGGCGTGATCAGCACGCCGCGGTTCAGCAGATACAGATGCACGATGTGCTCGAGTTCGCCGTCGAGCTGCGCGCCGGCGATCGTGCCGTTGCGCGGCGGCGTCGGCGCGAACTGGAACTCGGTGCGCGCGCCGATCCGCGTCACGCACCACGGCAGCCCGCGTCGCGCGATCACGCGTTCGAGGCCGGCCGCGAGCCGCTCGGCGAGATCGAACATGTGCGCGTACGCGGCGTCCGTCATCACGTCGGCGAGCGTCGCGCGGATCGCGCGCATCGCGAGCATGTTCGCGGTCAGCGTCGTGCCGATCCCGGAGTGGCCGGGCGGCGCGCTCGCCTTCGCGTGCTGCGCGCGCTCGGCGAACGACGCGCTGAAGCCGTACACCGCGCACGGCACGCCGCCGCCGATCGGCTTGCCGACGACGAGCAGATCCGGCTCCAGCCCGTGCGCAACCGCATAGCCGCCGGGGCCGCTGCTGATCGTATGGGTCTCGTCGATCGCGAGCAGCGTGCCGTAGCGGCGCGTCAGCTCGCGCGCTTCGCGCCAGAAGTCGGGATCGGGCAGCACCATGCCGATGTTCGTCATCGCCGGCTCGGCGAGCACGCACGCGACGTCGCCGTCCTCCAGCGCGGCTTCGAGCGCGGCGAGATCGTTGAATTCGACGACGCGCGTGTAGGCGAGCAGATCGTGCGCCTGGCCGAGCAGGCTGTCGCGCTGCGCCGGCTTGCCGTCGACGAGATCGACGAACACGTCGTCGACGGTGCCGTGATAGCAGCCGTTGAACACGACGATGTGCTTGCGGCCCGTCGCCGCGCGCGCCCAGCGCAGCACGAAGCGGTTCGCGTCGCTCGCGCTCAGCGCGAATTGCCAGTATGGCAGCCGGAAGCGGCGCGCGAGCTCCGCGCCGACCCACGCGGCATCCTCGCTCGGCAGCATCGTCGTGTAGCCGCGCGTCGCCTGCTCGGCGAGCGCGCGCGCGACGGGCTCGGGCGCGTGGCCGAACATCGCGCCCGTGTCGCCGAGGCAGAAGTCGACGTAGCGATGGCCGTCGACGTCGGTGAAATGCGCGCCGCGCGCGTGATCGACGTACAGCGAGAACGGCGTCGACCAGTCGCGCATCCAGTGCAGCGGCACGCCGAACAGCAGGTGTTGCGCCGCTTCGGCGGAAAGTGCGCGCGACTTCGGCATCGCCCGTTCGAAGGCGTCGCGTTCGTGTGCGAGGAGCGCGCGGGCGCGCGCCAGGTTGACTCCGTGGCGGATCTCCAAGTTTGGCTCCTTGTGCGGGGTGAAACGGAATCGCGAAACGTCGACGAAAGCTTCGCATATTCATGCGGGTTGGTCGATCCGGGCGGGATGGGTGGGGGCGGGCGGTGGGCGGGCGCGAGGGTCGGCGTTCGGGCGGATGCGCGGGGGAAGGCAGGGCGCGGCGGGAAGTGCCGGGAAGTGGCGGGAATTGGCGGCGAGTGGAAGTGAGCGGTTGATTGCGGCTCGTCAGAAGTCCGCCGAGCGTCGACGACGCGCAGCCGGCGCGCGCTCGCGCCGCCGCCGACGGCCGGGCGTCGCGACCTCCGCCCGGATCGCCGCCGCGCGCATCACGTCTGCCGCGCGTGCTTCGCGACGCCGGCCGTATCGCTGAGACGCGTGAGCCGCGCCGCGAGCGCGGTCGCCTCGTCGAGCGACGCGACGGCCTCGTGCGGAATCCCGAACGCCTTGACGGCCGTCTTCCCTTGCTCGGCGACCGCCGCGCGCCGGGCAGGATCGGGCTCGACGCTGATGAGCGCCTGGCACACCGCGCCGAGCTCGGCCTTGTTCTGCTTGAGCCAGATCGCGCGGTGCTTGCGGTCATCGTGGCTCTCGTCGGCTTCGAGCGACACGTACACGATGACGAACGGCGCGCCTTGGCGCATCAGCGCGTCGATTTCCTTTTCCCATTGCGGCGCGTAGCCGGGCGTCGCGGCGCTCGCGCGGAACACGCACATCGGAAACCGGCTGACGTCGTGCACGACGAAATCCTGCGGATCGAGATTCATGGCAAATCTCCCGGGACGGATGAAAAAAAAGCAATGAAAATGGCGATGCGGGAGGCGGCGCGCATCAACGCGCGCGCCTCTGCGGCGGGCCGTCGGCTTGCGCGACCGGCGCGTCTTGCCGCCAGCCCGCGCCGAGCGCCTTGTACAGCGCGATCACGCCTTGCACCCGCGCGAGCCGGCTCAACGCGAGCGCGTCGCGAGCGCGGTACGTCGCGCGCTGCGCGATGAGCACCGACAGGTATTCGTTCAAGCCGTTGCGGTAGAGCCGCGTCGCGCGCGACTGCGCGTCCTGGCTGCTGCCGACCGCCGCGACGAGCGCCGCTTGCCGGTCGCGCTCGGCATAGATCGCGGTCAGCGCGTCTTCGACCTCGCGGAACGCGACGCGGACGCGCTGCGCATAAGCGATTCGCGCGGCTTCGGCCGCGGCTCGCGCGGCGCTGACGCCCGCCTTCGCGCGGCCGCCGTCGTAGAGCGTCTGCGTGCCTTCGAGCGCGACGGACCACGCGACGTTCGCGCTCGTGAACAGGTCCTGCACGAGGCTCGCGGTCGTGCCGAGGCTCAACGGAATCGCGAAATGCGGGAATTGCGCGGCGCGCGCGACGCCGATCTGCGCGGTCGCGGCCGCGAAGCGCCGTTCGGCGGCGCGGACGTCCGGCCGCTCGCCGATCATGTCCGACGGCAGCGTGACGGGCAACCGCGGTGCGGCGGGCAGCGTCGCGCCGGGCGCGCTCAGTGCGTCGCGCAGTTCGCCGGGAAAGCCGCCCGTCAGCACGCCGATCGCGTGCGTGAGCCGCGCGACGTTCGCCTGCAGCGGCGGCAGCGCGGCCTGCGCGAGCTTGAGCTCGGCGCGCGCCTGCGCGACCTCGAACGACGTGCCGAGTCCGCGCCGTTCCGAGCGCTCGGTCAGCCGCCGCGTTGCGTCGAGGCTCGCGACGTTGTCGGTCGCGATCTGCAGCCGCGCCTGGCTCGCGCGCAGCTCCGCGTAATCCGAAGCAAGCTCGGCGAGCAGGCTCACGAGAATCGCGTGGCGATCCTCGTCGATCGCGTCGACCTGCGCATCCGCCGATTCGATCGCGCGCCGCGCGCCGCCGAAGAGGTCGAGCTCCCACGACGCGTCGAAGCCGAGCCGGTACGTGCGCGATTGCCCGATGCCCGGCGGCCAGTCGAGCGCGCGCGACGAGCGCAGCGCTTCGGCGGTGCCGCTCGCGGAGACGGTCGGGCCGAGCCGGCTCGCGATCTGGTCGCGCTCGGCGCGCGCCTGCAGCAGCCGCTGGCGCGCGATCGCGAGATCCTGGTTGCCTTCGATCGCCTGCGCGATCAGCTTGTCGAGCAGCGGATCGCGGAACGCGCGCCACCAGTCCTGCAATTGCGCGGGACCGGCTCGCACGGCGCCGTCGCCGCGCTCGGTCCAGTCGGACGGATGCGACGGCCGCGGCGGCCGGTAGTCGGGGCCGACCGCCGTGCACGCGGTGAGCGCGATCGCGCAGGCGCCGGCCGCGAGCGCGGCGGCGAATCGTGCCGGACGAAAAGGAGTGAGCCGCATCGCAGCCGCCTACATCAACGTGCGCAGCCAGGACGCGAGCCGGCCGCGCGGCGTCGCGCGGCGGCCGGACTCGCCGATCTCGACGCTGCAGGTCATGCCGGCCGCGAGCAGCACGCCGGCCGGCACGTGATCGAGCTCGATGCGCACCGGAATCCGCTGCGCGAGCCGCACCCAGCTGAACGTCGGATTGACGGTCGGCAGCCCGAGCTCGTCGAGGTTGCCGTTCTCGTCGGCGATGCCGCGGCCGATGCTCGTCACGTGGCCGCTCAGCAGCGGATCGAAGCCCATCAGCTTGATCTGCGCGGGCGCACCCGCGGCGATGCGGCGCAGCTTCGTCTCCTCGAAGTAGCCGGTGATCCAGAAGCTGTGCGCATCGAGCACCGAGATGTCCGGCTTGCCCGCGACCGCGTAATCGCCGTGGCGCAGGCGCAGATGCGTGACGTAGCCGTCGACCGGCGAGCGCAGCGTCGCGCGTTCGAGATCGAGCTTCGCCACTTCGCGCGCGGCGAGCGCCTTCCGATGCTCGGCCTGCGCGATCGACACCGCGCGGTTCGAACGCTGAATGTCCTCTTTCGGCACGAGATCGTCGAGGCCGGTGCGGCGGCGCGCCTCGTCGTTCTTTTGCCGCATCGCCTCGGCGGTCGCGGCGACCTGCGCCTCGGCCTGCTCGACCGCGAGCGCGAAGCGCTGCGGATCGATCCGGTACAGCACGTCGCCTTTCGACACGCGCTGATTGTCGACGACCGCGACTTCGATCACGGTCCCCGACACTTCCGGCGCGATCCGCACGACGTGCGCGCTGACGCGGCCGTCGCGGGTCCAGGGGGCGAGCACGTACGCGTGCCAGAGTGCGGCGACGAGCGCGATCGCGAGGCCGACCGCGACGAGCGTCAACAGGGAACGGGTCAAGGGTTTGAGCGACATGACGCAACTCGGTGAACTAGAGATAAAGAACCAGTGCGGCGACGAGCACGAGCGAGACCGCGAACTCGAAGAGGGCCGGGTGCCACACGCGGCGCAGCAGGCCGGCGCGGGCGAGCGCGGCCCGCACGGCCATGTAGAGCGGCACGGCCACGCACGCGTAGACGAAGAACGGCGGCAGATAGATGCCGGCCACGGCGAATTCACTGAGCACGGCGAGGCGTCTCCGGAGCGGGGGTGAAGTACGCGGCGTGCGTGTGCAGCAGCACGTACACGTCGGCGAACGCGGCCATCAGCCGTTTCAATTCGGCGTCGTGGCCGGGATGCGCCGTGACGAGCCGGGCGATCGCGCGCGCGGCGCGGCGTGCGTGCATCGCGGCGCGCGCGGGTTCGGCGGCGCGGCGAGCGAGCCGTGCGAGACCGGCGCGCGCGCAATCGAGCGCAGGCGCGGGCAGATCGTCGCGCGCGACGAAGCGGCGGATCCGCAGCAATTCCTTGCCGACGTGCAGCGCCGCGAGGCCTTCGACGGCCGCCTGCGTCATCGCGGCCGGCTGGCTCTTCAAGAGCGCGCCGAGCTGCGCGATCCGGTGCTGCTGCCGCTGCTGCCACTCGGACGCCGCCGGACGCTTGTCGGCGAGCAGCGCGAGCGCGTCGTCGCGGACCGTGCGGCGCAGCCGCGCGATGTCGGCGGCGAGATTGCGCGGCAGGATGAGCTGGAACGTGAGCAGCGTGATGAACGTTGCGAGCAGCCATGCGACCGATTGATTGAAGAACAGGCCGACGTCCGGATGGAACGGATTGGCCGCCGCGTTCAGCGTGTTGAACGCGACGAGATAGGCGAGGCCCGCGAGCGCCGTCTTCGGCACGCTCGTCGCGTAGATGCCGGGCAGCCAGAACAGCGCGAGCGTGACGGCGAGGAGCGGGAAACCCTCGATGCGCGGCAGGATGCCGAACGCGCAGACGAACGCGGCGGGCGCCGCGACGACCGTGCCCTTGATGAATTCCTTCGCGCCCGCGGCGGGATTGCCGGCCGTCGCGAGCAGCGCGCAATACGGCGCGACGACGAGCAGCATCATGTCGCCCTGATCCCAGCCGGTCGCGATCCAGATCGCGCCGGTGATCACGATCGCGCACATCGAACGCACGCCGTTCTGCACGGCCGAGCGTACGTCGCGGTGAAAGCGCACCGGCGCGGGCTTGCCGTATGGCCGCGGTCTTTGCAGCTCGGCGAGGCCGCGCAGCGCGGCGAGATAGTCGTCGATCTGTTCGAGCAGGCGCTCGCCCGCGATCAGCAGCGCGGCTTCGTCGCGCGGATCGGCGAACGCGATCTCGGCGAGCGCGGTCTGGAAGCGCGCGCGCGCCGCGCCGAGCAGCGCGACCGCGCGCGCGGTGCCGCCGGGACCGTCGGCGAGCGCATCGGCGGCGGCTTGCCATGCCGCTTCGAGCCGCGGCTGCAGGCTCGCGATCGCGCGCGCGCTCGGACTGTCGGCGGGCAGCGGCGGCGCGCCGCCCGCGAGCGCGCCGAACAGCGACGCCATGCCGTGCCGCACGGCCATCGCGCGCTGCGCGAGATCCTCGGATTCGGCCTTGCCGAGCGCGAGCAGATCGTCGATCCCATAGATGTCGGCAAGCAGCGCGAGCCGCTTGTCGTCGCCGGGCGCGGCCGCGATGCCGCCGCGCTGCGCGGCGACCGCGCGCGCGACGGCGGCGGCGAGCCGCGTCACCAGCGCTTCGAGCTTCGCGCGGACGTCGCGCGTGCTGAGCAGCATCGACACGAGGCTCAGGCACAGCACGCCGATCACGACCGTCGAGCCGCGGCCGATCACGTGCTCGAAGGTCAGCGCGGGGCGCTGCATCGCGCCGTACGTCGCGAGCCCGATCGTATAGCCGGCGACCACCGTGCCCGACGCGCGGAAGTGCCGCAACAGCGTCATGCCGGCGACGCACAGACCGAGCCAGAAGCCGAAGCCGAGAATGAACAGCAGCGGCTTCTGCGCGAACAGTCCCATCAGCACGAACGCGACGAGCATCCCGGCGATCGTGCCGACGACGCGCCACACACCCTTGCCGATCACCGCGCCTTGCACGGGATTGATCACGAGCAGCACGGTCGACGCGGCCGAGTACGGCGTTTCCAGCTCCAGCAGATACGCGACGCCGAGCGCGAGCGCGGCCGCGACGATCGAGCGTGCGATATAGGCGCCGCGCGCCGTGAACAGGTCGATGCGCGCGACGAGCGCCGCCGCCGCTCGGCTCACGCGTCCGGGCGCCGCCGCGACGGCGGCCGTCTGATCTGCTGCGTCACGCACTGCTTGCGCTCCGTGATGAATGACGAAAGCAGTCTACGGGCGTCGCTCGCGCTCAGAAAAGTGAGGTCTTTGCAATCGACGAGTGCGTAGGGCGCACGGGTCGAGCGCGCATTACGCGTGCGCCGGCTGCAACGCCGTCTGGCCGGTGCACAGCCCGCGCACGACGCGGCGCAGCCATTGGTGCGCGGGGTCGCTCTGAACGCGCGGATGCCACGCCTGCGTGATCAGCACCGTCTCGAGCGGCACCGGCAGCTCGAACGTGCGCACGCCGAGCCCCGCCTGCACCGCGCCGCGCGCGAGATGCTCGGGCAGCGGCAGGATCAGGTCCGACGCCTGCAGCGCGAAGACCGCCGCGTACGGCGTCGGCACGACGAGCGACACGTGGCGCCTCAGCCCGCGCTCGGCGAGCGCGGTGTCGACCGGCCCGGACGACTTGCCGCGCCGCGACACGCCGATGTGCGGCCAGCGCGCGAAGCGCTCGGGCGTGATGTCGTCGTCGAAGATCGGATGATCGCTGCGCGCGAGCCCGACGAACGTCGTCGTGAAGAGCGGCTGCACGCGGATTTCGGGCCCGAGGCGCCGCGACGCGCTGATGAACAGATCGATGCGGCCGCTGCGCAGCGCGTCGTCGTCGATGTCGTCTTCCTCGGGCGTGAAGCGCAGCATCGCACGCGGCATCCCGCGCTCCATCTCCTCGAGCAGCCGGCCGCTGTGCATGCCGACGAAGATATCGTTCGCGCGCACGTTGAACTGCTTGTCGAGCGTGCGCAAATCGACTTCGGCGCTCGGCGCGAGCAGTTGCGACGCGCGCTCGACCGTCTCGCGCACGACGCCGCGCAG